>CAWAPJ010000001.1:0-176763 GCA_963783885.1 Waddliaceae bacterium
GATTGCTACCTAAACTTGTTGTTAAAGTCTTTCGTTGGATTCAGATGCGTAGACTCGATTTGAAGGCAAGGGTAATCCCTTGCCGATAATCGAGGCTTAGCAGATGAATTCAATGAAAGATTTTAACGACAATAGTCTTATGATACTTCCTTAGCCAAAAAAAGGGGGCATCATGGAAACTTACGCAACAACAGTTTATGTCATCAGCGAAGAAATCCTTCGAATTTTGGGGATTAAAGACGATCCTCAATCTCAAATGTCCAACGCAGAAGTGATAACTTTTGCTATTTTATCAGCAAAATATTTTTCTTGTAACTATAAAATGTCCAGATATTTATGTAAAAGATTACGATTATTCAGAGCTATTTTAAGCAATAGCCGGCTAAATCGCCGAATTCATAAAATTCCTTGGATGTGTTGGAACGCCATTTTCCGTTTTTTAGCTCTATTTTTTAAGCAAATAAATAAAGATCAGGGTTTTGCTATAGACAGCTTTCCAGTTTCATGTTGTCAGAAAAATAGAATCGATAAACGGAAGGTTTTTCTAGAACGAAGGTATTTAGGTTTCGCAGCTTCTAAAAAGCGTTACTTTTGCGGCATAAAAGTTCATATGATTGTGACGAGCGAAGGCAAGCCGGTTGAAGTTCTTTTCAAGCCAGGAGCAGTAAGCGATGTAAAGGTGCGCTGGGAAATGAAACTGGACATTCCACCAGATTCTAAACTTTATGCAGATGGTGCGTATAATTGCTTTGATTTAGAAGACATCTTGAAAGAAGAACAAATTACATTGCTTGCAAAACGGGGATGTAAAGCAAAGAATAGAGTCCGAACACCAATTGAAGAGAGGGAAATTAGCAGCAAGCGACAGATTGTCGAGACGACATTTAGCTGCATAACAAACCTTTTCCAAAGAACTTTTAAGTTCTGCACTGAACAAGGCTTTTTGATAAAAGTATTCTGTGCAATTCTTGCCTATAGTGTTTCGTTTTTATGCAAAGGGGAGCTCAGCTAGAGCTTACACGAGCACACCATCTACTGCCTGTATCTGGCGCACTCGTGTAAGCTCTAGCTAAGGTTTAGGTAGCAATCAGGGTCTCAGAATCCGAAAAATTTAATCACTTTCTAGAGAATCTCAATGCGGATTAGGGTCACAATCAGCGGCTTTATTTAAAATCTACAGATGTCCCCAATAAAGTCCCTGCAACTGATACTTTCAATATAAAAAGTATTGACTACTACTGCAACTGTAAATAATCCCAGAAAGCTTAGCTCATTGCTTGAAAAATCATGAAACATGGTGATAGCCAAAGCTGCAATCGCAAGAACTAGCATCCCCTTTCGATTTGAAATGCAAGCCTGATTTGAAGTCCAATTGATTTGAGCAGGGTTATTCAGGTTCTTTTTTAGCACTGCTAAGGCGGCTGAATTGATCATAGGTATCATAAGAATCAACTTGTCTGTATTAGAAAGTGTTAATTCTCTATGCTCCTTGCTGCTGCTTTCAACAATTTTATTCATTTGTAAACCTCCATGGGTGAAGTTTGTTGAAAATTATTCATTGATGATGCATAGAGAATTATTTGTCAATTATAGATAAGGAACTTGATTATGCAGGCTCAATCGTATGAATTCATACCGGGATGGTGGATATCAACTGCCGAAGGATCAGCAGCAGGGGCATTGGGTTATGCCGTAATTTATTTAGAAAATAAGATTGGGGAATTAGCCTGCCGCAAAATAACGGATTTAACTTCCCTCGGCACCGCGATCTTTGCAGGGGGCAGCACAGTCCTTCACACCCTCCTAATGGAGGATTTCAGCAGACCGAGAAATTTCATAAAAAAACATCTTCCATGGCCTCTTAACAATCGCGCGGTAAATTTCGGCATCGATGCCATGGTTTCAACTGCTATCCTCACTTCATTGACAGCCTCTGCTTACGGATTTTGGTATTTGGTTGGCTATCCCATGCCAGCTGAGGATACCCTCCAACTCGCCTGTCTGACTCAATTGTCAAACCTGACCGTGAATCATGGCCTTCCGGGACTTTATCATTTGTTTACTCGAGCGGTCAAATCAAAGTTAGGCATCAAAGACCATTAGCCAAAAATCTCATTTCCCTCTATAATCGGCGTTTATGGATAAAGAAATTTCTAAAAATTACAACGCTGAAGAAACCGATAAGAAATGGTGGGATTTTTGGGAAAAAAATCATTTTTTTACCGCCAATCCACACTCGGATAAACCTCCCTACTGCATCGTCATCCCCCCGCCCAATGTGACAGGGGCCCTTCACATGGGCCACGCTCTTGTCAATACCCTCCAGGATATCATGATCCGCTGGAAAAGGATGTCCGGGTATGAAGCTCTTTGGGTTCCGGGAACCGATCACGCCGGCATCTCCACCCAGACAGTCGTAGAGAAGCATTTGATCAAACATGAAGGAAAAAAAAGGACCGATTATTCGCGCGAAGAATTTCTCGAATATGTTTGGCAGTGGAAAGACGAGTATGAAAAACGGATCATAGGACAGCTGAAAAAACTGGGCTGCTCTTGCGACTGGTCGCGAAAGAGATTCACCATGGATCAAGGCAACAACGGCTCGGTGCGAAAAGCATTCAAAAAACTCTATGATGACGGCTTGATTTTCCGAGGAGATTATCTGGTCAACTGGGATCCTGTCACAGAGACGGCCCTTGCCGACGATGAGGTCGAGTATGAGGATCGGCAGTCTTTCCTTTGGACAATCCGCTACCCTCTTAGCGACGGGTCGGGATCCATCTGTATCGCCACAACCCGTCCCGAAACAATGCTAGGAGATACCGCTGTAGCCGTCGATCCTAAAGACAACCGTTTCCAGTCTCTGATCGGTAAAACGATTACTCTCCCTTTGACTGGCAGAGAAATCCCCATCATTGAAGACCACAGGGTCGATCCCGAATTTGGAACCGGGTGTGTCAAAATTACCCCCGCCCACGATCCCAACGACTACCAGATCGGCCTCGATCACGATCTTCCCTTTATTAATATTATGACCCCGGACGGCCGCATCAATGAAAATGGAGGAGAATTTCAGGGTCTTTCTATGGCCGATGCCCGCCAGGCAGTGGTCGCAAAACTCGAAGAACAAAAATTTCTTGAGAAAATCGACCCCCATACCAACCGCGTAGGGGTTTCCTACCGCTCCAAGGCCACAATCGAACCCTACATGTCCAAACAATGGTTTGTCCGCATGGATAAATTCGCGGGCAAACTCAAAAAAGCGGTTTATGAAAACAAAGTCCGCATCATTCCCAAAAACTGGGAAAATGTCTACTTTCACTGGATCAACAACCTTCGCGACTGGTGCATCAGCCGCCAGCTCTGGTGGGGACACAGAATCCCTATCTGGTACAACCGCAATAATCCCGACGACATCATCTGCTTCGACGGAGAAGGCGACCCTCCCGAAGTCCAGGCAAATCCCGACGGCTGGATTCAGGATCCTGACGTTTTAGATACCTGGTTTTCATCTTCCCTATGGCCTTTTGCGACGCTTGGATGGCCGAACCAAACGGCGGAACTGAAAAAATTTTATCCCAATTCCGTTCTCATTACCGGGCATGACATCCTCTTTTTCTGGGTCGCCCGCATGATCTTCATGGGAGAATATATCATGGGGGAAGTCCCCTTTCCCGAAACATTTCTCCACGGCTTGATTTTTGCCAAATCCTACTGGAGAAAAAACCCGGATGGCGGCATTACCTACTTAAGCCCTGAGGAAAGGCGGGAATATGAGCTCGGCAAGCCCCCTCCCAAAGATGTCGAGAGCCGTTGGGAAAAGATGTCCAAGTCGAAAGGCAATATCATCGATCCCCTGGAAATCATCGCCGAGTACGGCACAGACGCCATGAGAATGGCCCTGGCGGCCAGCGCCACTGGGGCAAGAGAAATCGACCTCGACAGAAGAAAGTTCGAAGAATACAAAAATTTCACCAATAAGGTCTGGAATGGCGCCCGCTTCGTATTTATGAACCTCGGAGGACAAGAATTCGCAGAAGGGTTCAATGAAACCATACTGGCCCTTGAAGACAAATGGATCCTATCCAAACTCAACAACATCATTAAACAAGTGGGCAAACACCTCGAAGCCTACGCTTTTGACCAGGCGGCCTCTACTGCTTACGACTTTTTCTGGAAAGAATTCTGCGCCTACTATGTCGAAATCTCCAAACCAGTCCTTTTTGGTAAAACGGGCACTTCCGAAGAGCGACAAAACAAACAAAAAATACTCGCCATTGTCCTTTGCGCCGCGATCCGCCTCCTCCACCCCATGACTCCCTTCATTACCGAAGAGCTTTTTTCCCATCTGAAAGAGAGACTCCCCGATTTAAAATTAATCCCTTCTTCCGACCCCTACACACAAGAAACCGTCAGAGCCCTGCAAAGCCCCGCTTGCGCCGCTGCCCCCTATCCCCGTGTGATACGGGAAAAGGATTTAAACCCTGAAATCGAAGAAACTTTCGATTCGGTTGAAGAAATCATCTATACCATTCGAAATCTTAGAGGAGAAATGAAACTGCCGCCGGCAGCTGCAATCGACGCCTATATCATTGGCTCAGGGCACAAATTCGATCTTGTTCAAAGCAATCAACAGATGATTGCAGCCCTCGTACGTACAAAATCGATTCAATTCTCCGAAACAGAACCCGATCTCCCCTTCGCTTCCACAGGAGTGGCAGGATCTCTGAAAGTGATGATTCCCCTTTCCGAAAGAGCTGATCGAGCAGGAAAAAAAAGCGCCTTCAAAAGGAAGAAGAAAAACTCATCAGTCAAATCGAAAGGCTGCAGGTACAGCTCAGCAACCCGAACTTTACCGAAAAGGCCCCCAGGGAGCTTGTCGACAAGCAGCGGGCCCAGCTCTCCCAAAATGAATCGGAGCTAAACGGGATCAAGCAAAAGCTTAAGCAAATGCTTTCAAAGTAGAATTAATACATTCTTAACAAAGTGCATATACCGGTGAATCTGATAACCGATTCCGCTGTAATCCGATAACGTTTTTTCAAAATTGAGAACAAAAAAGCAGAGATTACTCCTCTAAATATGGGACGAGAACTGGAACTTATTTCGCAGGAAGAAAAAAAGGGGGGGGCTATTATGGCTTAAATCGAACACGTCAGTACCTCTGACATAGCAGAAAAATTGTTGCATTGATCTTATTTTAAATTCTTTTCAGGAAAAACTAAGCATGAGCTATTAGGTAACTCAATATCATAATCCAAACGTATTGGTTGATCTTGGAGCATCTCAGAATGATAGTGTGATAATATTTCACCCCCTAAATCGTTAAATATATCTCGAAGGTAGTCATTTAATGGACCATGATGATAATAGTTTAGATGTAAGGTATTTAAATCATCACTCCAGTATCCCTCAACTGCCCTAAGGCCTTTAATGTCATAAAATTTGAGCACATGAGTTATGATTTTCAATAAATGTTCTTGCTTATCTTCTAAATCCATGGTATTTCTTAGTTTTTAGGTCTTACTGGAACAACATGTGCCTTTGCATGTTTGTCATAAAAAATAATACCCATTTGAGTAGGATATTGTTTACCATTTTCATCAACATAAAAACCAATAATCTTCCCAAAGTCGATTCTTTCTCTAAAATTTGGTTGAAGCGGCTGATTCTTAATGAATTGCCCGGTTCCTTTATATCTTTCAACTAATACTTCTAATTCCTCACGACCAACCGTAATTATGCTCCTACCAGGGATATAATTATGAGATCCAGGAATATGTTTGTTTTGTTTATCCCAATGAATTTTAATCTTTTAAAGAAACTAGCTCGTTGTAAGTTTATTTCAGCAGCTGCAGCTTTGAAAGCTTTTTGACTAGCTTTCGAAGAGGTAGCATAGGTTTCAAGATTACAGACTTGGTTTGCTCGCTTAAGTTTGGACGCATAATGAGCACCTTTTGTTGTTAATATTCCAGTTACAAAATCTACACCATAAGTGCCTATAAAGTTTCCTAATGCTTCTCCTTTTTTTTTGTCATCCAATTGGTTAAAATTTAAAAAAAAATCCCTGAGTTTTTCATCGCACTGATCTAAATACTCTTTATCAATATTCTTTAAGAGCTTATAAATTTCATTTCCAAATTCATAGGAAATAGCAGCCAGTTCGTTAACAGTATCTACAGGGTGTTCTCCAAATGTCCAAAGAGCAGCTCCCATTCCGTAAATTGTATTGCATAGTGATGGGACAAAATTTTTCAGGCTTTCCTTGCTGCTAGATATAGCTGCTAAGGTAAAAGCATCAATAAATTCATTTGAGGGTAGAGAACCCGTGGTACATCCTGGAATATGATATTTCATATAGTCTTCTACAGAATGCTCAAAATCGCCTATTTCAAAATAGGCCACAGCTCGTTGGAAATATGCTTCTTGGTTATATGGTTCGTTTTCAATCAACTTGTTGAGAGCAGCTATAGACTTATCATACATACCAAGTTCGGCATAAACTTTTGCTTCTTGCTGGTACATTTCGGAAGTGAGTTCAAAACCGAAGGTTTTTTGCATATCTAATAATATTTCAATATAATCAAATGCCATAGGATAGTTTCCAGCATGCATGAAAATCAAACCCAATTCATAAACAATTTTTGGATGAGGGTGTTTTTCCAAACAGTTGGAATATAATTCGTAAAATAGGTTTCTACGTTCCCTTAGCTTTTTATAGATTTGGTCAAGACAATGAGTTGCGACTTTGGTGTCAGGCTGATATATCTCTATTTTTTGGGCCAAATCCATCATGATATTGTGTGTTTGTGAATAGAAAAAAATATGAGCTGCTAACAAATCACCTTGCCCTGGAGAATTATCAAAATAAGGGGAATAGCTCTCAGGTAGATTCCAAAGTAAGAATGAAAAATCCTGCTGATTAGAATATTTTGCACAATAAGCTAATTGATTTAACTCTGGCCAGTAACAATTGCACCCATAGTTTTCATTCAAATATTCTAAGTATAGACGAAAATGAGGAATGGTAAGTCTAGTGCGATTTTGGAAGTAGATTGAGTTTAATCTGAGTGTCTGAGTGCATACTTCCCAGTATTTTGCTTTTGAAAACTTTTTGCAGTGATTGCAAATATATGTTCTCCATGTAGGGTTATCGTTGTTCAAAATTCCCTCGAGATTACCAAGGGCCGTTAACATATTGCATTCAGGACAAACAATTATGGAGCATGGTTTTTTTTCCCTCCCATGGAAATAGGGCTCTGTATCGCTCAAACTTATGATAAAGAGAGGCGGTTTGGGGGTACTCTGCAAGGTGTGACTCGCAAACATTGTCATAATATTTTTCCGTCCAGTCTGCATTCAGAATAGTCAGATGGAGTAGTATCGTTAATAATACCAAAGATTTACAAAATTTCATGTTACTTCCTTTGGACTGCGCCCCAATGTTTGGACAGTAAAACGACGTCAATAACAAAACTTCGGCATCAATTCTCTAATTGATTAAAAAGTTTTATTCTCTTCAAACGGAACATAATCGAGCATAAACAATCCCCGTGATTATCAACAACAGAAATTTTGTTCGTGTTTTACTAAGTCGTCATAATTCAAAATATTTTATATCTGCACTTTCCTCCAGGTATTCGAACAATAACTTATGATCTTCAGGTTTTGGCCAAAGGATATAACGTAATTTATGTTCTTCAATCATCCGAAAGTATGGAGCTGTCGAACTCAAGCCATCCTCCAAAAGGATATCCTTGAAGTGAGGATGTTCTCTACGAACGTTCTCAAGAAAGCGTTTACAGGCATTTCTTTCACAGCCATTTTTCTGTTTATTATGCTGGTTTATAATAACCTCTGGACAAAGTGGAATTACGTTCTTCTTATCAGGGTGAACCACGCATACTCCAAACATTTGGTGGTAGCATAAGATGGTTCCGTCGTTAGGTCGTTTAGTGCAGAAATGAGGGCAGGAAATCTTGTTAGAGTGAAATGTACCTATACTATCTCCTGATTATAAGCACATGTCCATCTATGTATGTGAATTCTTCGAGAACTTTCCCCAATTGAGCTAAGGCAAAAACCCTTTTGAAAGCCGTACGTGAAAATTTTGGATTAAAACATTCATTTCTGTCGCATTCGAGCAGAAATGAATGTTTTAATCCAAATACTGCCAATCCAACCATAAGATGGTTGACAAAGGTATAGTCCCACTCTGGTTAAATTTCCGTGGTTCAGAAATTTTACTGAACTTTTTGTAAATATTACGAATCAGTCCTGGTACGCTGAGGTGTTTTTTTCAACGACTGTTTGAGAAGAGGTTGCATGTGTTGATCCTTTGAACTGTCTAAATGAAGCTCAAAGTTTAAGAAATAAAGATTTTAATTACCTCTGAAAAATCGCTCAGCGGACACTTCCGAAGAGTGGCAAAACAAACAAAAAATACTCGCCATTGTCCTTTGCGCCGCGATCCGCCTCCTCCACCCCATGACTCCCTTCATTACCGAAGAGCTTTTTTCCCATCTGAAAAAAAGTCTCCCCGATTTAAATTACATCCCTTCCGCCGACCCCTACACACAAGAAACCGTCAGAGCCCTGCAAAGCCCCGCTTGCGCCGCTGTCCCCTATCCCCGTGTGATACGGGAAAAGGATTTAAACCCTGAAATCGAAGAAACTTTCGATTCGGTTGAAGAAATCATCTATACCATTCGAAATCTTAGAGGAGAAATGAAACTGCCGCCGGCAGCTGCAATCGACGCCTATATCATTGGCTCAGGGCACAAATTCGATCTTGTTCAAAGCAATCAACAGATGATTGCAGCCCTCGTACGTACAAAATCGATTCAATTCTCCGAAACAGAACCCGATCTCCCCTTCGCTTCCACAGGAGTGGCAGGATCTCTGAAAGTGATGATTCCCCTTCCGAAAGAGCTGATCGAGCAGGAAAAAAAGCGCCTTCAAAAAGAAGAAGAAAAGCTCATCGGTCAAATCGAACGGCTTCAGATGCAGCTTGCCAACCCGAATTTTACTGAAAAGGCTCCCAGGGAGCTTGTCGATAAACAGCGGGCCCAGCTCTCCCAAAATGAATCGGAGCTTGTGAGTATCAAGCAAATGCTTAAGCAAATGCTTTCTAAGTAGAATTAATACATTCTTAATAAAAATTTAATAAATAAAATAAACTATTTATTTATAATATTTAACATTATGAATATGCTAGAAGAAGTATTTAATATGGTTTCCTATCATCAAATGATGAAGGAAAAGACGAAATTTTCAGGTCATCCCGAGTACCTTGAAAACAAAATTGCCGATCGTCTGGATGATCCTGAAAAGGCACATGTCATACGCGCAGTCTATGAAAAGTATTACATCAAACTCAACGAGGCCTGGAACAGTTTTGATACAGATACCTTCCGAAATTGGTTAATCTCTCATTCTGAGTTATTAGGATCGATCTCTATAGATCATCAAACTCTTTTTATGGAAACATTTGATAAGGACTTTCTGACAATATTTAGGTGTTCAGATAGATGCCAAAAATATAAGCAAGTTTTGGGAGATTTTTTTGACGGCCTTCAAAAGGAGTGGGGCGAAAAACAAAAATTGCATACAACTTCGGCTAAAAATGTGGTTGTTCTCACCCGAAATTGCGGCAACGGACATCACAGCGCCTCAAAAGGAATCAAGCAATATCTTCTTACTCAAAATTATCAGATCCATATAGTTAATGGCAGCCACTACGAAGAATCGGATTTTATAAGAATCCTGACTCAAGGAAATAAAATCAATTCGGGATTGCAAGATCTCAGAGGCCGTGTCAAAGAACTCAACCCCGATCTTATCATTAATACTGTTGCCCACCATAGTTCCTGGAGGCAAATAGGTTATGACTTAAACATACCCTTTCTCGTTGTCCATACCGATTACGAGGTGAATCACAGTGTTGTCTTCAATAACAGATTCCTCAATGATAACTCTTCCATAGTGCAATACTGTCTTCCCAATCAAACAAAAGATGATAATCGAGTACTGATTGAAAAAGCATTATCTGCTGCTCGATATTCTTCACTTGTCAAAGAAATCGGATTTCCGATTAGGGCGGCCTTTCAGCGTGAAACCAATACTGCGGCAATCGAAAAACTCCGAAATGAGTTGAAGATTCGATCCGGAGAAAGTGTTGTGATCATCATGGGACATGCAGAACCCGATACCACTCGAATGTTTAAGATAATTCGCCAATTAAAAGCGGCCCCCAGAAACTTTGCGCACCCTTTGTGCGTGATCGCCGTCACCGGGAATGAAAAAGACGTGGCAAGCCGTCTTAAGAGCGGACTGAAATTAATGAACCATAACCCCTTTGTTCGAGTGATTATAGAAAACTATCTCGATGAAGAAAAACTGGCAAAATATATGAAAGTCGCCTCCAGAGTTCAGCCGATACCCGGATTATTGATGTCCAAAAGAGGGGGATCGACGACCGCAGAATCTACCGAAATGGGTGTTTACACTATATGGTTTCCAACCAAGTCCAAGGAAAAGTGCAATGGCGACTATTTGGAAAGACATGGACTCGGAGAAGAAATTGACCCATACGAATTTGTCAACCAGATCACTCGGGCGGTAAAATGGAAAGGAAATCCCGATACTGTTTTCAAATCCCCCTTAAATTGGCGGAAAAATCTGACTAATCTAGTCGCTGAAAAACTAAACTAACTCGATTTTTATCCCTTTTTGTGTTAAATTGTATGTATGTCTAATGCGATTTTTATAGCCGCTACGGGTCAAAATGTTGGAAAAACAACAGTCTGCCTCGGTTTGATCTCCGGGTTAAAAAAAAGATTTGACAATGTCGGATTTATCAAACCTGTCGGTCAGCAGCACATAGCGATTAAAAAAAATTTGAAAGTCGACAAAGATGTCTTTTTGTTTCATGAAGTCTTTCACCTGACGTCCAAGTACAGCGAGATGAGCCCCATTATCGTCCCTCCGGGATTTACAAGGGAATTTCTGGACAATAGGATCAACGCAGGCGACATGAGGCAAAAAATTCGCCGATCATTCGACCACATCGCTTCAAAAAACGATTACACGATTGTCGAAGGCACCGGACATGTGGGAGTCGGTTCGATAATCGAATTGAACAATGCCCGGGTCGCTTCCGATCTGGGACTTGACGTCGTCCTTATCTCTACAGGAGGCTTAGGGTCGGCATTTGACGAACTGATCCTCAACGTTCAGATGTGCTTGAATGCCGGTCTCAGAGTCCGGGGAATTATCCTCAATAAAGTGCTGAATGAAAAAAAGGACATGATTCTGCATTATTTTCCCAAAGCTCTGGCTAAATGGGGCATCCCCTTAATCGGATGCGTCCCCTACAGCGAATTTCTCAACACCCCGACAATGCAGGACTTCGCGGCGCTATTTGAAACAGAGCTTTTGTCCGGAACCGCAAATCGCATGCGCCATTTTAGAGACAAGCGCCTTGTCGCCTGTTCATTAGAGGCCTATTTGGCTGAAATGGTCCCCAACCAGCTGATTATCACCCCCGCCACTCGAAAAGATATTGTTCTTGCTCTGCTCAAAAAGCATGAAGAGGTCGATTTTCGGGGAGGGATTATCCTGACGGGCCGTCATGAACCGGGCAGCTCGCTGCTCAAAGAAATCCGCCAATCCGACGTCCCGGTTTTATACGCGCCGCTCTGCACTTATGAGGCGATGCGGAAAATGTCTTCGTTTACCGCTAAAATCCGTAAAGAGGACAGCTCTAAAGTAGAAAGAGCGATTGAACTTGTAGAAACTAACATTAATTTTAATCTTCTTTGTGAAAGCGACTATGTCAAAACCTAAAGAAAAACTCGTTATCGCCATGTCGGGGGGAGTCGATTCATCCGTCTGCGCTTCTTTAATGATGAAAGCGGGCTATGACTGCGTCGGCATGACAATGAGGCTCTGGAAAGGAGCCGAAGTTGAAGAAACTGAATGCTCGACTCAATCTTGCTGCGGAGCGGAGTCGGTCGAAGACGCCCGCCTTGTGGCGGAAACTCTCGGCATGCCCTATTACGCCATCAATTTTAAAGAAGAGTTTTGGAACAAAGTAGTGATAAAATTCGCCGAAGAATACTTTGCCGGCAGGACGCCAAGCCCCTGCATTCTCTGCAATGAAAAACTCAAATTCGACACGCTTTATAAAAAGGCCATGGAAATCGGCGCCTCAAAAGTCTGCACCGGCCATTACGCTCGAATCCAATACGATGAAAAAAGCGAAAGATGGTTTCTTCTCAGAGGACAAGACCCCAAAAAAGACCAGACTTACTTTCTTTTCAGCATGACTCAAGAGCAGCTTTCCAAAACGCTGTTTCCCGTAGGCGACTATACAAAAGAGGAAATCCGCAAACTGGCGGGTAAAGACGAACTTGTCACGGCAAAAAAGCCCGAAAGCCAGGATATCTGTTTCATTCCCGACGGCGACTATGCGGCGTTTTTAGAACGCCATTTCCCTGAAGAGTCGAAAGCCGCCAAAGGAAAAATCAAACATGCCGACGGACGGATCCTTGGAAAACATAAAGGGATCCATAGCGTCACTATAGGCCAAAGAAAAGGGCTGGGCATCGCTTTTGGCGAACCCCTCTATGTCACAGGCATTGACGCGAAAAGCAATGAAGTTATCGTCGGATCAAAAGATGATATTAAAAAAGGGGAATTCACCATTTCAGGAGTGAACTGGATCGTCCAGGAAGGTCTGCCGGGAGAATCATATCGGGTCACAATTAGAATCCGATCACGCGGACCCGAAAGCCCCGGGACCGTCTACCCTCTTAAAGACAAACGGGCCCGTATTGTTTTTGACGAAGCCCAACACGCAGTCACCCCCGGACAGGCCTGCGTGTTTTATGAAGAAGACAAAGTGTTCGGCGGAGGATGGATTGAATAGGATCCTCATCGTCAAAACGTCCTCGCTTGGCGATATTATCCACTCCTTTCCGGTTGTTTCCTATCTCAAACACAAGTTTCCTAAGTGCCAAATCGACTGGCTGGTTGAAGCTCCCTTTTCTAAGCTCCCGGAATCGCACCCCTCTATTGAAAGAACTATCAAAGTGAAAACAAAAGCATGGCGCCACTCTCCCCTCTCAAGGCAAACAATCAGCGAGTGGAAAAAGTTTCGGTCACTGCTTCGGCAAACCGAATATGATTTGATCATTGACCTTCAGGGGAATATCAAATCGGGCCTCCTTGCCAGTCAAGCTCGCGGCTTGGTACGTCTTGGGTTTGGAATCAAGACCGCCTCTGAATGGCCGAACATTTTATTCAGCAACCGACGCGTCAACCCTCCGGCCGGCTGCAACATAAGAGACGACTATCTCAATCTTGTCAAATTTCATCTAAACGATGACAAACCATTTTCGGACCCCGGCGTCACCCTCAAGTCAACAAAACCGATCGACTCATTTCTTGTCTCCGGAAAACCTAATTATTTAGTCTGTCCTGGGGCAAATTGGATAAATAAACAACTCACCCCCGAGACGCTTTCAAAATTTCTTACCAAAATTCAGGAAACGGCGGGGTGTCATTTTTTACTCGCTTGGGGAAATACACAAGAAAAAGAGCTTGCGGAAAAGCTACTTCTTCCCAAAAGCCGACTGCTTCCACATCTGCCTCTCCCCTCTTTGCAAAATCTCATGTCAAAAGTTGATCTTGTCATCGCTATGGATTCCCTCCCCCTGCATCTCGCCGCAACGACAACAACCCCCACATACAGCATTTTCGGCCCTTCAAACGCCGAAAAATATCGCCCTCCCGGGTCCTCCCACCGCTCTTTTCAGGGATGCTGTCCTTACGGAAAATCCTTTGACAAGAGATGTCCTATTCTTAGAACTTGCAGCACAGGAGATTGTATCAAAGGAATTCCTGCGGAAGTTCTTTCACAAGACTTTTACAGCTTTCTACAAAATATTCGGGCAGAGGGGCAATAATTTTCGTATCTTGAAATTTCAACTTGTAAGCATGTAGGATATAATGCTCGGGATGATAGACAAGGGGCTGATTTTGCCCATAGCGGTCATCGCCAAGGATAGGATGCCCAACACCTGCCATATGCACACGGATCTGATGCGTCCTCCCTGTTGTAGGTTGGCATTCCACCAAGGCGGCAGCATCACCTTGCTCGAGCACTTTCCATAAAGTTTCCGCTTCCTTTCCCCCCTTAACTTCTCCCCAAACACCTTCTTTGATCTTTCCCAAACGATTTTTGACAACTCCGGAGGGTTTTTCTACTTTGCCGACAACAAGTGCGAGATATGTTTTTTCCACTTCCCGTTTCCTAAATAGACCCTCCAGATGTTTTTTTGCTTTTTCATTTCTTGCCAGCAGCAAAACGCCGGTAGTATATTGATCGAGACGGTGAGCAAAAGACAAATTTTCATCATAGTCTCTCAGGAGAGCCAAACCGTTTTGATCGCAGATGAGACCCGCCGG
The DNA here is from genome assembly GCA_963783885.1 of Waddliaceae bacterium. GTDB lineage: Bacteria > Chlamydiota > Chlamydiia > Chlamydiales > SLFE01 > SLFE01. The sequence continues at coordinate 14,473 of CAWAPJ010000001.1, forward strand.
CTTGTCATATGCAAGAAAATCTTCCGATTCAAAAAGAATGCGCTTTGATTCAAATGACAGTTTTTTCTTCCGCCTAAGCCTAAGCTCTACAATATCGCCTGCTTTCACACTGACATTTCCAAAGCGCTCGATTTTGTTATTAATCAAACATCCTCCAAGGTCGATTGCTTCTTTAATTTTTCGATTGGAAATTTGTCCTTGAAGTTTCATTTTTAAAAAATCAAATACTTTTAGTCCCGATTCTTTTTTGGACACGGAAAATTTTCTCATAAAGTTATACGACTACGTGAAGAAAATAATAGGTTAAGACACCGGCTAAAAAAGCAATCAGGGAAATCCAGCCTATTCGTTTGGCATACCACCAAAATGAGATTTTTTCGAGCGACATCAGGGCGACTCCGGGAGCTGAGCCGATGATCAGCATACTCCCTCCTGTTCCCGCGCAAAACGCAAGCAGCTTCCACAAGTTGTCATCAGGGGGAAATTGAGTGACATCAAACATGCGAATGCTGGCAGCTACCAGAGGTACGTTATCAATTATGGCTGATAAAAATCCTATAAGAACAGAAACCCCGTAAATACCGGGGATGGTATTTAACAATTTGTTTGCCAGGATCTCTAAAAATCCAACAACCTTGAGGGCATCGATCGCCAAAAGAATACCCAAAAAGAACAGCACCGTGCTCATGTCGATTTTCGAGAGAACGTAATAGACTTTTAAATGCTGCTTATCCTCCTTTTCATGATGCATCCAATCCGTAATGACCCAAAGAACGCCAAGACCGAATAAAATTCCCATAAAAGGGGGAAGGTCGAAGACAATTTTCAATATCGGAACAGAAATCAGAGTTGCCATGCCCAAAATTAGAACCCAGAGGGATTCATGATGCTGCTGAATGCTGAGCTCGGGAACTTCATAAAACCTCTCATCTTTCTTCATAGAGAATATATGAATGAGTCCAAAAACAACTAGGCAAACAATAGATGGGATAAAAAGGCTTTTCATAATTGACAGAGTAGTAATCCTGTATTGAATCCAAAGCATCGTCGTTGTCACATCCCCGATGGGCGTCCATGCTCCCCCGGCATTGACCGCAGTAACTAGCCCCGAACAGATCACTTTTCTATTATAGGAATCGGGAATCACTTGCTTAACCAAACACACAAGGACGATCAAAGTTGTCAGGTTATCCAACACAGAGGACATAGCAAAGCCTATTAAGAGGATCATGCTGTAAAAATAACGTCTGGAAACACCTTTGAGCAATCTGCCCAAAATATCAAAACCCGCATGCGCATTGATTATCTCGACAATTGTAATCGCCCCCATCAGAAAGAAGAGCAATTGAGAGATATCGCCAAGATTTTCGATGAGAATTGTAAATTTTTGGTCAAGAGCCCCTTCTCCATAATAGAAATAAATCCACCAACAGCCAATTCCGCATAAAAGAGCTATGGCCGCCTTGCTTGTTCTAACCAGATATTCAAAAATGATCAGGGAATATCCAATAATAAAAAGAAGGAGAACCGATAAGGTGACAATATTCATTATTTTTTCAATTCAAGCAAGTTATAAAACCCTAGCCTGATAATAGCCGAATACAATATTCTTTTCATTGGAAAATGTTTAATAACAAATCGGGCAAGTGCACACAAGCGTGTACGAGCACGATTTTTACTCTGATTCTTCACAAAAGTCAGACGAATTGACGGAGGAACCTAAGGTCGTTTTCGGTAAAGATGCGGATGTCTTTGATGCCGTACTTGAGCATTACAAGACGCTCGATGCCGATCCCCCAGGCATATCCGGAGTAAACCTCAGGATCGATGCCGCCGTTTCTAAGAACCTCGGGATGAACCATCCCAGCCCCTGCGGCCTCAAGCCACCCTGTGTGTTTACAAATCGGGCACCCCTCACCTCCGCAGACAAGGCAGGAGATGTCCAGCTCGACTCCGGGTTCGACGAACGGAAAGTAACTCGGACGGAATTTGACTTCAATAGAGGGATCAAAGAGCCGTTTGGCAAAGGTTTCCATGGTCGAGAGAAGATCGGCGAAGGAAACCCCTTTATCGACATAAAACCCGTCAACCTGGTGGAAGAAGACATGCGATCTGGCGCTCACATCTTCGTTTCGGTAACACCTTCCGGGAGATATGATCCGGATCGGCGGTTCATGGGTTTCCATAAACCGGGGCTGAATATTGGTCGTATGAGTTCTGAGCAAGACATCTTCGGTAATATAGAAGGTGTCCTGCATATCCATAGCGGGGTGGTTGGGAGGAAAATTCAACGCCTGGAAATTGTAATAATTGGTGTCGATTTCAGGGGAGTACTGGACTGAAAAGCCCATCTCAACCAAAATGTCGATCAACTGATCCAGAACCCGAGTTACAAGATGTTTGGCCCCTGGATACCTCCGTCTTCCTGGCAGTGTGATGTCAATGATCTCGTCGGAAAGCCGTTTTTCCTCTTCTCTGGCTTGCAGCTCACCTAACTTCTCTTTGATATTACCGGCAATTGAAATTTTGAGGTCGTTGATCTCTTTACCCAATTTAGGACGTTCGGACGGCTCAGCGTCTCTAAGAAGCTTCATCAGATCCTGAACTGGCCCTTTTTTCCCGAGGTATTTGACCTCAAGCGCCTCGACATCGGAAGATGACTGAGCCACTTGGATTTCCTTTTCAAATTCACCAAGAATAGATTTGAGCTTTTCTTTCACATCCCACCAAAAAGAAATAGCAAGCCGGGAGAATGACTCCCGACCTGTTGAACTGTTGATTAAGCCAATGCAGACTGCGCGTGCTTGGCGACTGCGGCAAAACTTGCAGGATCGGATACAGCCAATTCTGCCAGCATTTTTCGGTTAAGCTCGCATTTTGCTTTTTGCAAACCGTTCATCATCTTGCTGTAAGACATTCCATTGATCTTGGCAGCAATCCCGATGCGGGTGATCCAAAGTTTTCGAAAATCGCCTTTTTTCTTTTTGCGATGACTGTAGCTGTTCGACTGTGCGCGCATCACAGCATCCTTGGTTAAGCGGATATGATTGCGGCGATCGCCCCAAAAACCCTTTGCGTTCTTAAAGATGCGATTTTTTCGGCGGCGTCTTGCGACAGCATTTCTTACTCTAGCCATGTTATTGTCCCATCAATTGTTTATATTTTTTTAGATGTGTGTCAGCAATAAGGCCGGGTTTTCCGAGCTTACGCTTACGTTTTGCTGTTTTTTTTGTTAATATGTGGCGCTTGCCGGGTCTTCTTCTCAGAAGCTTGCCGGTGCCGGTCAGTTTAAATTTAGACTTAACAGCCTTTTTTGTTTTCATCTTAGGCATTTATTGGCCTCCCATTATTTTTTCTTCTTTCCGGCTGCAGGTGCCAGCACAACATGTATAAATCGGCCCATCCGTTTTAAAGGAGCTTCCACTGTTGAAAGTTCATCTAATTCTTCGCAAAACTTTCTCACCAGGTCTTCACCGATTTCCGTGTGAGCCATTTCCCTGCCGCGAAAAGAACATGTCACCTTAACCTTATTTCCTTCGCCAAGAAACTTTTTGGCATGTCCCAATTTTGTTTCAAAGTTGTGCACGCCGATATTCGGTTTCAACTTAATTTCCTTTACCTTAATGACATGCCTTGACTTTTTACTTTCTTTTTCCCGTTTTGTCTGATCATATCGAAATTTACCATAATCGATGATTTTACAAACCGGAGGTTTGGCATCAGGAACGATCTCAACCAAGTCAAGACTTGATTCATCAGCCATAGCTTGCGCTTCCTTTGTCGAGATAATTCCAATTTGATTTCCATCTTTGTCAATCACGCGGACCTTGGGAACGCGTATTTGCTGATTTATCCTCAAACTTAGTTTCCTTCCTTATTCAATTTCAATTTGCTCGAAAAACTCGTTTAATCCGATAAGTTTTTGCTCGCTCCGATCAAAACCTGATCGGATGCTTATTTTGTTTTCCGCCTGTTCAATGTCCCCAATAAAAAGTCCAAAACCAACCCCGTCGCGCTCCATTGATTCCACCTTTTTCGAAAGAGGCTCTTTTCTCTTGTCGCTTCTCGCTCTATATCCGAGCATGCGGCACCGAAGTTCAATTTCATCCGCATAGCTTTCCTGCTTTTCAGACAACGGAAAGATTCTCATCTGTTCGGGAAGCACCCAAAAAGGAAGCGACCCAATCCCTTTCTCCAGCAGCAATGCCGCTATACACTCAACCGAGTTAAAAAATGAACACCCGATGATCCACAGTGACTCTTCTTTCAACTCTGAGTTTATGTTTGGGAAACTTGTCCAAAGCCCCAAACTGGATCCAAGCCAGCGCCTGCCCAGTTCATCGATAAAATAATATTCAAGCCTGGGCCCTATAAATGATTTTTTTTCAAAATCAGAATCGATGCTTTCAGTTCGCAAGGGCTTAAACGCTTGATTTTTCTCAAAAGCTTCAACTAGTAAAGCTTCGGCTCTTTCCCAACTAATAAAAGATTTTTGAGTCCTTTTCCCACAGGGTGCAAGAACCCATTCACCTTCAATAGAAAGCATTTTATTCCATTTATCAATGAAATGCAAGTAAGAATTCAATTCCCCGGGCACCTGAGACGCTTCGCAAAAGACATGCTGCATGTCGCTCCAGCATGCATTTGCCCCAAGAAGGCCGGCCGGATAAGGATTCTCCACCGGCAGGTGCTTACGATAAAATTCCGCGACCCTTATAGGTGGGCTTTTGGATATTGCCGCTGCGTAGGCCGAATGGGCGGATAAAAGCGCTTGAGGGCTGCCTCTTCCGCTAAAAACGACCTCAAGTCCCTTTTCGAAACAAAAATCCTTCCAAATTCCTTTAAAAACATCAATGATCCCGCAAAAAAGGGGACCTAAAATCCACCCATCCTTTTCAGCAGGGGCAACCGAGGCAAATAATTTTTTTTGAAGGCCTATCTCTTGATGGCCTTTATGATTTTTCAGCTTCTTTAAAAATTCTTTTAAATGATTTTGGTCAGGAAAAATGGTGCCGGTTATTCTTGTCACCACCCGACCATTTTCGTTAAAAATTTCGATATCGAGAAGTTTCAAAGCCCTAAATCCTTTAAGGTCGGATGGATGGGGCAAGGGGCATTCGTCATAAAAATCGCCGATTTGCAAAATTTGAACCTCTGCAGGAGAGGATTTCAGCTCACTGGCCTTGAGGGGTTCTTTTTTGTAGTTAAAAAATTCCCGGGCGTTTTGCCGTATCATAGCGCTGCTTTTAACTTTGATCTCTTCGACCGTTAAAGCTCTGATATGCTCTTCAATCAGCTCGAATGCGTCCTTACTGACAGGGTGTTCGAATAAAAAATCGTAATAGAACCCAATGTCAGTCGCCCCTCCCCTTAAAATTTTGGCGTTTGGGAAGGCACGCGTAACCGCTGCGGCCATGAGGCGGGCACCGCTTTCTCTTAAAGCCTTTAACGGCAAAGATCTCATAAGAAAATTGGTGGGATATAGCTGACTCGAACAGCTGACCTCCACGATGTCAACGTGGCGCTCTAACCAACTGAGCTAATATCCCACAGGCTAAGCAATTAAACCGTTCATTATAAGCTTAGGGAGAAAAAATAGGAAGAAAATTCTACAATTTATTGATTTTCATAAAGATAGACACAAAAATTGACAAGTTAATCGGGCGGGGGTAACTTCAGGATATAAAGCAGCGGAGGGAACATATCATGTTTTGCCTTTATAGAACAGCGGCCATAATTATGGTCATTTTTTGTTTTACAGCTCAGGCAGCAGTCGCCGAAATCGTCAATGTTGTCGTGACCTATAACAAGGATCTTTGCGACAGCCGCTGCAACCAGCTGCTTGAAAGAACATTTAAAAAAATGGAACAGACCACTGAAGTGAGCGCTAGCCCGGGGCAGATCCTTCTCAAGTGGGAACCGAATACAAAATTTACTTACCATTTAGTCAAGCGGCCGATGCAGATGGTCGGTCTTTCCATCGATGGAATCTTTGTTACTGTCAAGGGAACAGCCCATGTTGCCGGTCAGAAAGCCAGCATCACGTCGCTTGGCGACAATACAAAGTTCGATCTAACAAGCGCCCCCGCCCCAAAAGGCGGCCAATATGTCCAGTACAACAACCCTATTTCCTATGAGCTGCTTCCGGATGTCAGAGAGCAGCTGCGAGAAGCTCAAAAGAAGCGCGAGCTGGTGACAGTTTCCGGCTTCCTGCTCATGCCGCATCGCATGCCGCTCACCATTGTCGTCAATAATGTAAGCATTGAAAAAGAAAAAAAAGAAAAAAACCAATTAAGATGAAGTTTCTTGTGGGTTTGATTGCTGCATGCCAACTTTTTGGGAGCCTGTCTGCAGAGTCCCTTGCAAAGAGCAAGGAAGATTTGCTGAAACATCAGGTTTATCGTTATCCTTATACCGATCTTCCGCTTCAGCTTGAAAAACACCATCAAAAGTCGATCCTTATCTTTACATTCGGAAGCTTGCTCGATAAAAATTCGGCAGCAAAAACATTCAGCAAGGAAGCCGTGGATACCAGATATCTTGCCGTTGCTGTCGGGACGAGGCGCTCATTCAACCGCGATATCCCCCTGCAGCCTCATTATAAATGGGGAATGCCCTGGTGCCCGGAAGCCAGAGGGATGCTGAATCTCATACCAACCGGATCCGATCAGGATGTGACAAACGGTATATTGATGGAGGTCCCGATTAAAGACATCCCCGCTATGAGAAAAAGAGAAAAAGGCTATGACCTCGTTCCGGTCATCGTCGCCCCATGGCATGATTATTTAGTCAACGAATCCCCCGATTTTATCATTGCCTACACATTCCACGCCCCGGACAATTCCCCTTATACTAGCGATGACATCTATCCGAGACCAGGATATTATGAATTCGCAAGAGACGCGGCGAAAAGACAAGGCCCTCTTTTTTATGAAATGTGGATGGCAAGCACTTTTCTGTCCGATAAGAAAACCCCCATTTCAGTTTGGGAAGAAGCTGTAAAACACGGCCACGAATACAGCCTGATCAAAAGCAAAGAACCTGTTTGTCCTTAAATTATCATCAAGGTAGGTAGATGGAGTGGCTATGTACGTTCCCCAATTGCCCAATTACCCGGAAAAAACAAGAAATCTCCGCGAAAAATCGTGGAAAATAGGCAGATGTTCTAACTCGTATTTAAATAGTTTGCTGCACAAATGTCTGAGCTTAGAAGGCCGTACATCGGGGATTAAATCCCCTCATTCGATTAAAAATCTTAAAGAAAAAATCAGACTCCCCTCGGGAGGCGATTACAACAGCCGAGAGTTGATAGAAGAGCAGCTAACCCTGATAGAAAATACCAATTCTGATCCAGAACTTTACAAATTTGCAAGGTTCCTTTCTAAGCAAGAAAACGCCCTCCAAAAACTGGGGATGCTCCTCTTTGGCCTCGATCATTTTCCGGACAAACTAGCTCAAGGAAGAGACGAGAATCTCCTTGAGGAGATATTTTCTTCGGCAGTGAATCTCATCGACAAGCGTTTAAATGATGCTGTCAATCGAAATAAAAAAACCGGTATTCAATCCTCAAAAATCGTTAAAAGTACTCTAATTCCACAAGAGATAGCAAAACTGGTCATCACAGATAAGGGATTTGTCAATGCAGGACTTTTGGAATGGGTAAAAGAAGCGATAGCCAAGAAAAGGAAGACTTATCTGAGCCATGATGTCAGCTTATTGCAAACACTGACTCTATTTTTGCAATCAAAATTGCTGCGAGAGCACCTGGAAAACATCAAAGCCCCGATTAATTCCCAATCTCCGGCAGGAGTTGTTATCAGAGCCTCCCTCGGGATGGTTCCGGATTCCCCCATACGCAAGGTTCATGCTATCCGAACCGTTGTTGCGGCTCTCCTCTCGCATTTAAGGCAGCAGGAAAAGCGTTCGTGCTTTGCGACATTTTTAGCTATTAATATGAAACAGTCCCATTTGAAGATGTGTATTGATGACTTTAACTCTTTGCTCCAATACAGCCACTTGACAAGAGAAGAGGACGGCGTCACCCAGCACTTCCCCTTTCTGCTCAAAATGAGCAATTTGGACCTGAATCATGAACTCAACTTCGACCGGCATGGGAAGATTGACGGCGCAGGTTTTCTCTTAGACTCGGCTGGAATTTCTGCAGCTTGTAAAGTCATGGGTTTTGACAATCCGAAAGAAACCTTAAAACAAGTAGTTCGGACAATGAATTCTCCGGCAACCCCAAAGAAGATTATCGAAAAACTGGCAACTCTTGGGGCAAAATCCTCCATTCAAAGAAAAACAGCGGCAAAACTGTATCAGGAAGGCTGTTTTGCGTTCGGTTCTGCGACATTCAATCCTTTGCTTAAAGTTTGGGTCAACGCCATTGCCGGAATGGCAGAGTCTCAGGCGAGCTGCTTTTTCGGATCATGCATTCTTAAGACAATCATGACTGTCTTTCATAAACATCTGGTAAAAGACTCCTCCTTGGAGTTTGAGAAACAGCTCTATTTCACACTTTACGAAACGATTCAGCTCATTTACGATCCCAGCCTAGGCAGCAGCGAAGGAGGCTTTGTCTTGTATGCGGGAGAGGATTGTGGGGAGTTCAGACAATTAAATCGCATAGACAATGCCAAAGACTTCAAACGCTTCATTAGCCGCATCTTAAATACCCTCGCAAATAATCCCAAAAATAAAGACCTGGCTGAGTCGCTTCAATCCTATGTCAATTCACTTCAGTTCACGGAAACACTCCTGACATCTTATAACGAAATCCTTTTTCACCACCTTGACAAAACCGATCAAAAAACCAGAAGCGCCCCCTGGATCAATCTTCTTGGCCATGATGCAAGCGATATCCTGAAAGTCTACCTAAGCGATAGCAAAGAGCTCAAAACGCAAGTTTTCATTCCCAAAAATGGAAAAAGCCTTTTGAGAAGGCTCATCATCATGGGAAAGAGTCTCGATGAAACGGAAAAAAACAAACTGAAGCAAAATCCCTATCTCTTAAAGCCCGCCCGCATTCTCAATTATCACGCTTTTTCGCTTATGATCGGCTTTCCCGCTCTGCAAAAAGCCTGGAGGGATAAGAGGCCGTCCCGAAAATGGATCGAAGAAGAAATTTTCCTTCACGGCTCCGAGGTCTCCGATGCCCCGATAAGCGATGAGCAAAGAAGACTTCTTATAAAAAACCTCAGGATTGCCGATCTTCCCCAAAAAGCTACCATCAAAGAATTTAGAAAATCTCTTTTGAAAAAGCTCTATCCCTTTGCGCCGGGAACTGAACTGGAAGTGGATCGATTGATTGTGGAAACACTTCCAAAAAATCTGAAAGATAAGCTGGGCAAAACCGTCATTCACTTCGCGGATACGAATCTGCACAGCGGCGTGCACGATATTCATTTTTGTTTTATCGTAAATCCCGGAACGGGAAAAATCGAAGTTTGGCAGGCGACAGATGATAATTCAACTCTCATTCCCCTGGATCAAAACCTTGTGGTTAAAAATCAGCAGTGGCAGATCTACCTCTATCCCGATGGATTAATCAAATAGGTTTGTCGGAGACGCACCGAAAGCCGGTGAAGTCGTTGCAGTCGTCTTCGAGCATCGGCGCCCGGTCGATAAGGGGAATCTTCTGCTCAGATTTGGCTGCTGTTCCGCGGCGGATGGTTTTGAAGCGGGAAGAGGCTTTCGTCTCTTCATACGGGCTTGAGGTCCACTCTGCCACGTTAGTCATGGCACTCGGCTTTTCCTCTTCTTTAAAGTTAGAGAGCTCATCGCTTTTATTAGCAAGGGCTGCCGCCACTTCCCATTCCGCTTCGGTAGGAAGCCGTTTTCCCGCCCATCGGGAAAAAGCTTTGGCATCTTCGTAGGTGACCCCGACAACGGGCTCGTTTTTCAGCTCTTCGGGCAAGGCCCCATCGGGCCAGGTGCGCGGAGGCTCTCTTCTTGTCGCGCGAATAAACAATTCGTACTCCCCATTTGTCACTTCATAAGGGTCGATATAAAATCCTTCAACTTGTATAGAACTGCTGCCCATGTCAAGTGTTGTCGGAGGGACATAAACCATATTTGAAACGGGACGTTTGCCTTTTTTCTGTTTTTGAGGAACAGACAGGATTTGAAGCCACGAAATCTCCTCTCCCTCCCCGGGTGCCTGAAATTGCAAGTCATTTTTATCGAAATAGGCTTCGACAGCGCCGACATTTTCAGAGAGGCTCATTTGTTCTGCTCCAATGACTGCCCCCGCTGCCAGCCGGCAGACTCCGATAATCAACATGAGGGAAAAAATTCTGATCATGAGCACCTCTTGCCTATTTAAGTTCTAAGAGTCTATTATATAAGCCTACAATACAAAAAACTTATTTAAATGAAAGCTCTAACTGTCAAAAAAGTTCGCGTTCATAACCTGAAAGGGTTCGATATCAGCCTGCCGACACGCCAACTCATTGTCTTATGCGGTGTGTCGGGATCGGGAAAGTCATCCCTTGCCTTCGACACCATCTATACCGAAGGGCAGCGCCGCTATGTGGAATCCCTCTCTCATTTTGCCAAAAGGCAGATGGGAGAGCTCTCCAAACCCGATATCGAAAGCGCCGAAGGAATATCCCCTACGATCTCCATCGAACAAAAAACAGCCGGAAGAAATCCCCGCTCCACTGTCGGAACCATGACGCAAGTCTATGATTACCTTAGGGTTTTGTTTGCCAGAATCGGCACTGCCTACTGCCCTAAAAGCGGCGACCCTGTCGAGCCTCAAAGCAAAGAGCGGATCATCAAAACGGTCCAGGCCTATCCCGATAAATCTAAAATTATCATCATGGCCCCCTTCGCAAGAGACAAAAAGGGGGAATTCAAGGAAGATTTTCAAGATCTTTTGAAAAAAGGGTATATGCGGGTCAGGGCCGACGGCAAATGGATCTCGCTGGATGACGACGTTTCGCTCGATGGAAGCGTCCATCACAATATCGATCTCGTGATAGACAGGACCGAGGTCAAACCGGGCAATAAATCCCGCATTGGGGGCAGCATCACCCAGGCTCTTCAGCAGGGCGGGGGCATCTGCATGGTTTATAATGCGGAAACCGAAGAGGAAGAGCTCTTTTCGATGCATGCCTTTTCTCCAAAGTCGGGACTCTCCTATCAATCTTTAGAGCCTCAGGACTTTTCGTTCAACAGCCCCATCGGCATGTGCCCAAGATGCCACGGATTGGGTATGATCAACGAGTTCAAATTGGACCTTATCATCAATCCGGACAAAAGCATCGCCAAGGACTGCTGCTCCATTGCCACCTCCTATCAAACCGTACGCTATGGCAATATCTATGACAACCTGGCCAAAATTTTCGACTTCAGCGTCAAAACTCCCTGGAAAAAACTTTCGCAAAAAGCGCAGGATATCTTCCTGTACGGAACGCCCGATGACCGCTGGCTGAAAATGACCTTTGTCCATCCCGTCAAAAGCTACGTTTGGACCGACCGCATTAAATGGAAAGGGGTTCTTCACGAAGCGCATGTCCGCTATCAGGAGGCAAAAACCGAGCGCTACAGAAAAAAAATGGCCGAGCTAATGCACAAACAAGTGTGCCCCGATTGCCGGGGGACTCGCCTGAAGCCTTATCCCGCAGCCGCAAAGCTCAGCGGAAAAAGCATCAGCGAAATTTCTTCGATGACAATCGGCGAGTGCGTGCGTTTTTTCGAGGGGATTTCCCTGACTCGAACCGAACAGCTCATCGCCGAAGAGCTTCTCAAGGAAATTCGCGAGCGCCTCCATTTTCTGGTTCAAGTCGGGCTCCACTACCTCGCGCTCGACAGGACAGCCCCCACTCTTTCAGGCGGGGAAGCGCAAAGGGTCCGCCTGGCCTCGCAAATCGGCTGCGGACTTGTCGGCATCACCTATGTATTGGACGAACCTTCCATCGGCCTTCATCCCCGCGATAATCTCAAGCTGATCGAAACGCTCAAACACCTCCGCAATATGGGCAATACCGTTCTGGTCGTCGAACATGATGAGGAAACGATACTTTCTGCCGACTACGTTGTCGACTTTGGTCCGGGGGCTGGTTCCAAAGGGGGCGAAATCGTCGTCCAGGGAGACTTAAAGAAGCTGCTCCAAAACCCTCGCTCCCTAACGGCGGGGTATCTTCGCGGCGACCTCACAATCCCCATTCCCCGAAAAAGACGCAAGCCCTCCAAAGCAAAACTTCAGATTATAGGAGCCCGGCACCACAATCTCAAAGAGGTTAATGTAGAGTTTCCCTTGGAAGCCTTCATCGGAATCACAGGGGTCTCCGGTTCGGGCAAGTCTTCGCTGATCTCCGAGATTCTCTATCCCGCACTCTCCAACAAGCTGCACGGCGGAGAACACGATGTCGGGGAGCACAAAAAAATCCTCGGAATCAAAAACATCGACAAAGCGATCGGCATCGACCAGTCCCCAATCGGCCGCAACCCCCGCTCCAACCCCGCGACCTATATTAAGCTTTTCGACGATATCCGAGATCTGTTTGCCAAGCTTCCCGAAAGCAAAGCAAGAGGATACAAACCCGGACGGTTCAGCTTTAACGTGAGGGAAGGCTCGTGTACCGAATGCTCCGGAATGGGACTCAACAAAGTCGATATGGATTTTATGGAAGACGCGTGGGTCCTCTGCCCTCTTTGCCTCGGCAAACGCTTCGACACCGAAACCCTGTCGGTCAAATTCAAAGGGAAAAGCATCTATGATATTCTGGAAATGGATGTGGACAAAGCCTTCGAGTTTTTTCAAAACATCCCCTCGATTCGGCATAAACTTGAAGTGCTGCTGAAAGTAGGGCTCGGCTATTTAAAACTGGGACAATTTTCCACCACGCTGTCAGGCGGGGAAGCGCAGAGGATCAAACTCGCCAAAGAGCTGGTCAGGCCGGCCACGGGAAAAACGCTCTACATTCTCGACGAGCCCACGACAGGGCTGCACTATCACGATGTGAAACACCTTCTTGAAGTCCTCCACGAGCTCGTCAACCGCGGCAATACCGTCATTGTGATCGAACATAATATGGAAGTGATCAAAACCGCCGACTGGATCATTGACTTGGGTCCTGAGGGAGGAGCAGGCGGTGGAAACATTGTCGGGGCCGGCACCCCCGAACAAATAGCCAAAAAGAAAACGGCGACAGGACAGGCGGTCAGCCATATCTTAAACGGTACACTTCTCAAAGAGGTTCAAAAAATTTTGCAGAAACCCCCTGCCAAGAAGAAAAGCGTCAAAGGGATTCAACACATTATCGTCGAAAACGCTAGACAAAATAATCTCAAAGGGGTCGACGCTTCAATACCGCGAGGAAAAATCACCATATGCACAGGCCCTTCCGGATCAGGGAAAAGTTCTTTTGCCTTCGACACCGTCTATGCCGAAGGACAAAGACGCTACATTGAATCGCTATCCCCTTACGCCCGTCAATTCGTCAAACAAATGCCAAAGCCGGTTTTAGATGCCATCGCCGGACTGTCTCCCGCCATTTCCATCGAGCAAAAAATCCATGCGGGCAACCCCCGCAGCACCGTCGGCACCCTGACCGAAGTTTATGACTATCTGCGGATCCTTTATGCCAGAATCGGCACACCTCACTGTCCCGAAACTAAAGAGAAGATCAAAGCCATCAGCAAAGATTATGTCGTCGACCGCGTGATGGGATATCCTGCAGATATTCCTCTCTATTTTCTCGCTCCTATAGGCAGACAGGAAAAATTTTCTGAAATTGTCTCCCGATTTCAGCGCATGGGATATCTCAGGATTCGGCTCGACAAAGATTTCTACGAACTTGAGAATCCCGAGGCCATCCCCTTCGACCCTAAACGGAAACATGAACTCCTCCTTGTTGTCGATCGGTTAAAGTCCGGCCCGAACATCCGCCAGCGCGTTTTTGAAGCTGTTGAAACATGCGCCAAGATCGGCGCCAACCGCTTAATCATTCAAAAAGGAGAAGAAGATATCTTCTTCAACCTCTCCTTTTCTGTTGAAAGCACAGGCAAGTCCTACCCTGAAATCACGCCACACACCTTTTCTTTCAACACCCCAGATGGGATGTGCCCTTATTGCGAAGGACTCGGATTTCAATATGGAGCAAGCCTCATCAAGCATCCAGAGATTATGGATCTTTCCTTCATTGAATTGATGCAGCAGCTTTGGGGCGATTATTTTTCCGAGGCAGCCTATGAGATGCTTTACCTGTTTCTTAGCTCCGAAGGAATTGAATCCGAAGTGCCGCTTAGCGATCTTCCCCTCAGGCATCTTCAAATGCTTTTGGAAGGCACGCCGGAATCTAAGCTCTATCAAACCTCTGAAGGGCTCTATTTCCGCTGGGCGGGATTGAACCATCTCCTTGCACACTCGATCCGCAGCGTCGACTCATCCATACGGAAAGCGGCGATCATGCTGATGGAAGAGACGCCTTGCATCTCTTGCGGCGGCGCCCGCATTAACGACCTAGCGCGTCATGTGACCATTAAAAACAAAGGAATTCACGACATCTGCGGCCTGCCGATCTACGCTGCCCTTCAATTTATAAAAAATCTCAAACTCTCTACCGAAGAAAAGCATCTTTTGGAAGAGGTGATGTCGCAGCTTGAAAAAAGGCTCTCTTTTTTGTGCGAAGTCGGACTGGACTACCTTTCCCTAAACCGCATGGCTCCAACGCTAAGCGGCGGCGAAGCCCAGCGCATACGCCTTGCCCGCCAACTCGGATCCGGACTCACCGGCTCTCTCTACGTTCTTGACGAACCGACTATCGGCTTGCACCCCAAAGACAACGAACGCCTCAACAAAGCCCTTCTGAAGCTGAAAAACCTCGGCAACACTCTTCTGCTTGTCGAGCACGATCCCCTCACCATTTCTATTGCTGACTCTCTTTTCGACTTCGGCCCCATGGCAGGAGAAAAAGGAGGTCATATTGTTGCCAGGGGCACTCTCAGCCAGATCAAAAAAAATCCTAAGTCTCTGACCGGAAAGTACCTGTCGGGAAAGCTGAAAGTTGCTGCTTCCGAAAAAAGGCGAACCCCAAATAAGACTTCCCTCACTATCAAGAACGCCTCATTGAACAATTTAAAATCAATTGAAGTGAAGATCTTCTGCGGCCTTCTCACCTTAGTGACCGGCGTCTCCGGATCGGGAAAATCGACACTGATCCATCAAATCCTTTCGCCGGCAGTCGAAAAAGGACTTTTATCCGGAGAGGATAGATTCGCATTTCCCTTTGGTAAAGTGCAGGGCATACAGAATTTCGATACCATCATTTCCATCGACCAGAATCCAATAGGCCATACAGTTCGCTCGAATGTCGGAACCTATACCGAAGTTCTCGACAGAATGAGAGAATTTTTCGCCAAACTTCCCGGGGCTCGAGCCAAAGGACTCCTTTCCCGTCATTTCAGCTACAACCACAAAAAAGGCATGTGTACGGGCTGCTGGGGACTGGGGTATAAACGAGTCGAGATGTTTTTCCTCCCCCCAATCAAGGTTCCCTGCGAAGAGTGCAGTGGCCTTCGGTTGAACCCTGTAAGCCTCGAAGTCAAATATGACGGAAAAAACTTTGGCCAGTATTTAGACTCTACCGTAAATGAAGCGCGTCTTGCTTTCGAGAATTTCCCGAGAATCACACGCATTCTAGACACCCTTATCGGCGTCGGCCTGGGCTATCTCAAGCTTGGCCAGGAAATGGTCACCCTCTCCGGCGGCGAAGCCCAACGCATTAAACTGAGCCGCGAGCTAGCCAAGAGGGCTCGAGGAAAGACTCTCTACATCATGGACGAACCGACTATAGGCCTTCATAGCGACGATATTCAGAAGCTTCTCAAGGTACTCCACCGACTAGTCGACAAAGGCCACACAATGGTCATCATCGAACACAACCTCGATATGATCAAAAATGCCGACCACGTCATCGATCTCGGCCCCGGCGCCGGCGAGAAAGGAGGCAATGTCATGTTTACCGGCACTCCAGAAGAACTCGCCCGCTGTAAAAAGTCCGCTACAGCCGGGTATCTCGCTTCGTGCAATAAGTAGCCATCAGTATGTAGAGTATAAGAGTCAGCCCGAAGAAGAGCATATTGACCCCTACCAAAACCCCAAAGACCCAAAGGGAAGTCTCGGGACCGAAGAACCAGACTCCAAAAGCTAAACCGATAGCCAGAATGCCGCTGTAGATGTACCACCTAGCGTGTTCGATAAAAGGTCCAGTAATGACTTTTGTAATGCCGTCAACAATGAACCAAACACTTAAGAGGATGCTCAAAATCATCACGCTTTTCATTGGCAGTGTCAGAAGAAGTATACCGATTGCGATGTAGGAAATGAGATTGATTACGGTGGGTATCCAGCCTCCAGGATGCTCCCGCCATTCAATGGCACGGGCAATTTGGTAGGCGCCTGTGATGAGAAACAAGATCCCGAAGAGCAATTCCAAACTCAAAGTCATAACGACCGGGAGTGTGATTGCAATTGAACCTGCGGCAAACAAAATTAAGCTCTCAACAAAAAGAAGCAGCCGATGTTTGTGAATAATGTCCATCAAAATGACTCCTTAAAAATTATTTCTCTCTAACACTTATCCTATTAAAAATTAAATTTGATCCGCAACATAATTATTAATAAAGAATTGATTTAATTTATTTACCTTAAATTCATGCACTTATATTGATCACGATAGATTTTTAATAATAGTTTTTGGCTTTGTTGCACAATTCACCACAGAGCCCACAAGAGCGCACAGAGAGAATATGAGAGATTTGCTTTAAGCTGCTATTAATTCACTTTCAGGCATTCCCTGCCTTGTCATTATGTTTAGTGCTTCGCATTTTGCCCTTGATGATGATGGCAAAAGCCATTACCTCCGGTGATGACATCTTACATTGAGAATCGTCTTTTAGCCCAAAAACTTTCCAAACTTCATCGCAAATACAATAAATTACTGTGACTGCACCAAGCATATCTTTCCTCCAACTTTTTTGAGAAAAGATAATCACTTTCTAGAGATGTCTTACAGCGGATTAGGGTTACAGTCAGCGATTGACAATTAAAATACAAGGTGCTTAGATTCTTTATGGAGGAAATTCCCATGGAATATAGGCAGTTAGGTCGGAGCGGTTTTAAGGTCCCTGTATTGAGTTTTGGAACGGCCACTTTCGGGGGAAAAGGAGAATTATATCAAGCATGGGGAAAAACCGACGTCAAAGAAGCCTCCCGCATGGTCGACATCTGCTTAGATCATGGGGCAACTTTATTCGATTCGGCCGATGTTTACTCATCCGGGTCTTCAGAAGCTATCCTAGGGGCTGCGATAAAAAAACGCCGCCACAAGGTGCTCCTTTCTACAAAAGCAACTTTCCGGTTTAGTAAAGATGATCCCAATGACGCAGGGTCTTCCCGCCACCACCTGATCAATGCTGTTGAAGGAAGCCTAAAACGATTAGGCACTGACTATATAGATTTATTCCAATTGCATGGATTTGATGCCTCGACTCCTGTAGAGGAAACAATAAAGACTCTTGACAATCTCGTTCAAAGCGGAAAAATCCGCTATATCGGCTGCTCCAATTTTTCCGGCTGGCATCTCATGAAATCGCTTTCGATATCAGATAGAGAAGGGCTGGAGCGGTATGTAGCCTATCAAGGATATTACTCTTTAATCGGTCGGGATTATGAAGCAGAGCTCATGCCCCTTGCCTTGGATCAAGGGATTGGCTTGTTGGTTTGGAGTCCTCTCGGATGGGGAAGATTGACGGGAAAAATCACAAGAAAATCGCCGTCCCCGCCTTCAGTGAGCCGCTTGCATGCCACGTCTGAGGCGGGCCCGCCGGTAGAAGATGATTATTTCTTTAATGTCATTGATGTCTTAGAAGAGATCGTAAGTGAAACAGGGAAATCGATTCCGCAAATAGCGATTAATTGGCTGCTTCAAAGGCCCACTGTTGCCAATGTGATTCTCGGTGCAAGAAATGAAGAGCAGCTTAAAGACAATCTCGGGTCTGTTGGCTGGAACTTAAGCAAAGATCAGATGGAAAGGCTTGGTAAAGCAAGCCAAAAAACCCTTCCTTATCCCTACTGGCATCAGCTAAAGAGTATCAAAGAATCGACTCCCCCTCCTGTAACCTATTATTGAGTAGTGAGAAGGACTTTACCTACACTCTTTCGGCTTTCCAGCTTTTGATGAGCCTCAGCAGCTTTTTCAAGCGGAAATGTTTGATCTATACGAAGCTTTAGCCAGCCCTCCTTAATGCCTCCTATCACAGCTTTTGCCCGGCTCATCAGCTCTTGCCTGTTCAAAAGAAAGTTAAATAAACTCCCCCCTGAGAGTGTCAAAGAGTGTTTCATTAACTCATTTGGAGAGATAGGATCGGCAGGGCCGCTTGCAGCTCCAAATATCACAATATGACCACGCCGTGCCGCAGCTTTCAAGTTGCCTTGAAACGTGGTTTTGCCAACGCCATCAATGATGAAGTCGACACCATGTTTGTTTGTTAATCTTTTGATTTCTTCGACAAAATCCTGTTCTGTATAGATAATAATTTCGTCTGCTCCGGCATCTTTTGCAATCCTGGCTTTCTCTTCGGTAGAAACAGTCCCTATAACCCTCGCGCCTAAATGTATTGCCCATTGAGTCAGCAAGAGCCCCATCCCTCCGGCAGCTGCATGAATTAAAATCACATCGTTTGGTTTTATTTTTCGAAATTCGTGCAAAAGATAATGAGCTGTCATTCCCTGAAGAGGAAATGCCGCCCCTTGCTCAAAGGAAAATTCAGCCGGCAAAGGTATCAAGTGGTCGGCTTGAACAATATTTTGCTCGGCATAAGAACCCGGCTGATGAACATATGCTACCCGATCTCCCGGTTTTACATTCTCAACAGATTTTCCGACAGCCTCGACAATTCCGGAAGCTTCAAGACCGGGAATATAAGGAAGGGGCACAGGATACGTCCCTCTTCTTTGATAAATATCAATAAAGTTTATACCTGCAGCTTTGATGCGGATTAACACTTGCCCTTCTTTTGGCTGTTTTTCCTGAATCTGTTGTATTTGTAATTCTTCAGGCCCGCCAAACTGAGCTATTTGTATCGCTCTCATATGTAATCCTCTTTTGAATGTGAATATGCCTTTAGTCACTCGATATTGTCAAACCCAACAAAAAATTAATACAAAGCCCAGCGACGCAGGAACCGGTACGATTCACATAACATATGTAGCACTCGGAGTGTAAAATAAAGAACATTAGCAAAAATCTTAATCAGGAAGAATAAGAGGGACAGGACAGCCGAGAGCATCGCCTATGGCGCGGAACAGCTCAGCTTCGTATAGAGTTATCTTTTTATCCTGCTGGATACTTGCTAAACATCCCTCCAACAGCTTTTTTTTATCCTGAGGTTTAAGAAGAATCAAGATATTAATGGCATTGTCAATATCTTCCCATCGTATTTGCAGCTTCTTCATTTGTGCCAGAGGTTTGACTCCGATTTTTTTTAATCCGGCATTCAAGGCGTCAAGTTGCTGTTGCAGACTTTTATTCCCAACAGTAGAAAGGGTTTTCAACAACAAATATCCTTCTTTAAGATGGTCCTTCAACTTTTCCTGACCCGCCACCTTTCTTGCCTTGCGGAACCGTCCATCAAGATGATCGATCAATACTTTTTCCAAAATCCATTCGAAAATATCAATTTTTTTATCGGCAAAAATGAGGTTCTTAATATTTTCACGAAAGACTTCATACTGGCTTTTGGTGAGCGAATTCAATGTCGGAATTGCCATGTCGATCATAGGAATCCTCGCTTTCATCTCGATTTTTTCAATATCGGGAAGCAGCCGGTTCAGCTCGCGATAAACGCCAAGGTAAGACTCTTCCGAAAGTTTATCCATCTGGATTTCGCGAATTTCCGGATTTTTCGAGAGAAGAAGGCCATAAACAATGGCTCTTGCGCCGTATAAATCGTGAATCGCACCTTTAAGCGGAAGAGGGAGGGCGGCGATCAATGTTTTGGCCAGCTTGATTTGTTCGACATTGGGCTTTCCGGTAGAATCGACAAAAGTTAAGGGGGCTTCTTCTGCTTTGGGCTCCTTTTTGGAAATTTTGGGAATGGGAGGCAGTTTTTTTGCTTCAGCCTTTTCCAACGAAAAAATCCGTTTGATCCTTTCGTCAATGGGAGGATGCGTGGCAAAAAACGACGCCATTGCCGATAACACCCCTGTCGCGAAAAACATATGACTGACTTCCGAAGCGCGGGGACTGATCACCCTCGACCCGAATTGATGGTCGCGTATCTTCCTTAAAGCATTTCCGATACCGCCGGGATTTCGGGTAAACTGGACGGCGGAGGCATCGGCTAAAAACTCCCTTTGGCGGCTGACGGCAGCTTTGATCAAATGACCGAAAAACGTGCCGACAAAACCGACAGCCATCAAGCCAAGACCAACTGTGACTAGAGCAAAACCGGCTCCTCCGCGCTGTCTGGATGATCCAGCGGTAAACATCGAAGATCTAAGAGTATAATAACCGATAAGGCCAAGGGCTAAGATGCCGAACAAAATGCCCATCAAACGGATATTGATGCGCATATCCCCGTTGAGAATATGGCTGAATTCATGGGCGATCACTCCCTGAAGTTCATCTCTATTTAAAGATTCCACCAGCCCCCGCGTCACACCTATCACCGCGTTTGAAGACGAGTAGCCGGCCGCAAAAGCGTTCATCCCTTCTTCTTTGTCCAGAAGATACACCGAGGGCATAGGTATTCCAGCGGCGATAGCAATTTCTTCGACGACATTGAGTATCTTTTGCTCGTCCGCCTTTTTGGTGCCCGGATTGAGAAGACGTCCACCCAGAGATTCGGCGATATACGCCCCACCCCCTCCTTTTAGCTGCATTATCTTGAAGAGGCTGGCCCCACCGACAATCAAAAGAGTGATAATCGTCACCCATATAAATAGAGCCGAATTCCACAGATCCTCGGATTGAATTTCATACCCTTTTGAAGAAGAGGCGAAAGCCCACGCAACAATAATATATGTAACTCCAATGATACCGACGACGGCGGAAATAAACAGAATGACAAGCCAGGCAGTATTTTTCCTGGCCCTCTCCTGATGCTGAAAAAAGTCCATTCGGTTAGAACTCCACTTTCACAGCCTCGCCGATTTCCGCTGATTTGAATTCCAAAAGACCCGCATCTTGATTGAATCCGAAAAACGGAGCAATCATAACTGTCGGGAAAGATTGCCTGTAAATATTAAATGTCATGGCAGCATCGTTGAAAGCCTGTCTTGAAAAAGCCACTTTATTTTCTGTTGATGTCAACTCTTCGCTAAGCTGCATCATATTCTGACTAGCCTTCAAATCGGGATAGGACTCGGCCACTGCGAAAAGACGCCCAAGCGCGCCGGACAGCTTTTCCTCCAGCCCGGAGAGCGACCGCATCTTTTCGGCATCGCCGGGGTCGCCCGAGGCTGCTTTCAGACCATCCATTGCCTGGCTGCGAGCTTGGGTGACTGCTTCCAAAGTCTCCCTTTCATGCTTAATATACCCTTTTGCGGTCTCGACAAGATTCGGAATCAGGTCATGCCTCCGCTTTAGCTGAACTTCAATCTGAGCAAAGGCATTTTTATATCGGTTTTGCAGCTTGACAAGCATGTTGTAGATGCCGGCCAAAACAAATCCGATAATCAAAATAATCGTGACAACTGTAGAGAGAGTGACCCAAAAGATCCACATAAAATCCTCGCACTAATGTCAGTCTATCCCCTGGCCTGCCTCATGTCAAGCTCTCTTCTTAACTCGTTAAGATATTGACCCGTAGCAATTTCAAGCTAGGCGAAAAGGTATAAGATAAGAATTTTGTCATCAACTCAAATCATACACCGATCCTCTTACAGCAGATATCTTCAATGTATCATTACTTTTGCCTGCTTCTTTAATAGACTCTACTCCCTCCACACTAATTTTATTCCAATCTAAATTCAGTTCGACAAGGCTGCGATTGACTTTCAAAGCTTCGGCAAGCGCAGCTGCTCCCCGGTCACCGATCTCACTTTCCGATAACTCGAGTTTGAGAAGGCTGCGATTGACTTTAAGAGCTTCAGCAATGATTTCTGCTGCTTTATCGCGAAGACAGGTTTTGTCCAAAGTCAACTTTCGAATGGGTGAATTTTCACTTAGAAATGCTTTAAGACCACTTTCCAAGCCGGCAAGCTCCATAAAAGACAACTCCAGAGTTTCTAAATGAGGCAAATTTTTCAATCCACCTGCCCAATTCTTTCCTAACTGGATTGTACCATGAGCTATAATTTCGAGAGATTTCAGTTCCTTAGGGAGAGAAAGGAAAACGCTATCATCGATATGTAGTCTTCCCCTATTAAAATCCAGATGACGCATATAAAGAGTTTTTAGATGGGTCAATCGTTTGAGAGCCTGTACAAAAGGTTTTGATTCGGCGTCCATTTGCGGCAACCCTTCTCTTGAAAAGTTGTATAAATAAAGACTTCTCAAATCCGATAGTTCGCCCAAAGATTTCCAACCTTCTTTCGTCACCCCTGTGCAATGTTTCACTGATAAATAATGTAAACTTTTGGGTAGAGAAGAGAGAATCCGATCATCGATCCAACTTAGATTTAATCCCTGAATATTAGGACAATTATCCCGAATAAATTGCATTAATTCAGGATTAATACGATACTCAAGATCTAAAAGCTGAACATTATCCAGCATTGTTCCATAATAATCTTTAAAATCTTTTTTATAATCTTCTTTTCTAAAGGATTCGCAGTTTCTTTCAAATTTTTCATCAAGTATATTTTTTACAACAACATTGGATTTTAATTCATTAACCTTTGCTTCGAATTCAGTAATTTCAGCTTGAAGCCGTGCCTCCTTTTCAGTGTTCCCAAAAAAGTGTTTTTTGCAAAGTTGCCGCACTTTGCAATCAACATCTTGAATACCTTTCTCATAAGGCGCTATCTCGTGTTTGAAACTTAACGAACGTAATTCAATCTGATTAAGAGCTTTGTAGGCATCCATTAGCTGACTGAAGATCTGGCCAGGTTGATTTGCAGGTTCTTTACACTCTTTGAGACACTTTTGAATATGGTCCACTTGAGCCGCTATTGCTGTATTGATACTCATATATATTCTCCATTGTTTAGCATTGAAATCCAGAAATTTATCGAACCGATCCTTTAAGATCAAGAAATTTTTATTTCTTCAGATTTTGGTAAAGATGAGAGCGCGGAGTCGCGGAAAAAAGGATTTCTTCTTGAAGATAATTCATCTAATTTGATAAAATTTGGCGGTAAATCACATTACTTTAATTATATGAAATTATTTAATGTAAAAAGTTTTTGCAATTCTTCCGAATGTACTGTGCCCGTATCCATTCCCACTGCCGTTCTTTCTTGAAAACATTATCAATAAATTTTATAATTATGCACATTTTAAAGAGGAACAAATGGAAATTAAGAAAAAGTCAGCCGTTCTCGCCACAGGTTTTGCGATGTTTTCCATGTTTTTTGGAGCCGGAAACGTCGTTTTCCCATTGGCAATTGGACTGGAAACCGGAAACTTAAACTTTTTTGCTATCTGCGGTCTGCTGATTTCCGCTGTCGGCATCCCCCTTCTGGGCTTAATCTCCGCAACATTATTTAACGGAAACTATAAACATTATTTTGAAAGAATCGGAAAAGTCCCCGGTTTTCTGGTTGCCCTCTTTATTATGGGCCTCATCGGCCCTTTCGGCGCCATGCCAAGGCTTATTACCGTCGCCCACTCGACTTTTGCCTATTATTGGGAAGGGATCCCCTTTGTACTCTTCAGCCTGATCTCATGCGCTATTGTATTCGTTTTGACATTCAAGAAAAACAAAATTGTCGATATTCTCGGTTATTACCTGACTCCCCTTCTCCTTTTTGCTCTTGTTGTCATTATTGTTATCGGATTTGTTTGGGCCACCCCTCCAGAGCAGTCGGCCTTAACTGCCTCCGCCGCCTTTATGGAAGGGCTGCAGACCGGCTATTCAACAATGGATCTTCTCGCCACGTTTTTCTTTTCTTCAGTCGTCCTTTCCTGTTTGGAAAGCACCGAAATCGAAAAAGGACACACTCGGGATTTTCGAAATGTGATATTTACAACGCTAAAAGCCAGCGTCATCGGCATGGGACTTTTGGCGCTGATCTATATCGGCTTTAGTTTTGTGGCGTCTTTTAACAGCGCGGGTCTGGAAGGTTTAGGCCGCGATCAACTCTTGGGGGCGATTTCCGTACAGATGCTCGGACCTTATGCCGGAATCATCGCTATTTTGGCTGTCTCAATGGCCTGTTTAACGACAGCCATTGCACTGGCAGCCGTCTTCGCCGAGTTTTTGCACAATGACATCACACTGGGAAAACTGCCCTATATCCCGAGCTTGATCATCACGCTTTTTGTTAGCTTTCTGGTCTCAACCTTGCGATTTAGCGGAATTGCCGCCTTCTTGGAACCGATTCTGATCATATGCTATCCGGCGCTTATCGTGCTGGCCATATTGAACATCGGCCACAAAATGTTTCACTTCAATGTGGTGAAAACGCCTGTTGCCATAACATTTCTCATTTCACTCGGAGCTTATTTCTACCAGGCTATAATTTGACAAACTGGCTTTGCGTCCAAAGCTCTAGAGCATGTTGAATGATGCCGCAGAAGTGCTCCTGCTTGTAGGGGTCGTCGCAGGTATAGATATATCCCAGGCAGGAAGTATCTGAAGCATTCACATAGACAGTCCCCAGCTCGGACTGGGGAATGTTTAACGAGGCAAGCGATTTGTCGGTCTCTTCTTTGACACCGGGAGTATCGGCAATGATTATCACATAAACCGCATCGAGCTCCCGGTGGATGGAAATTGCGTAGTTTTCACCGGGGAAAAAGCCATGCTCCAATGTATCGAGCATTTGCAAAAACAGCGTCTTGAGCGAACCGGCCTCAAATACGCTTCTCATAGCTGCCGGAGTTAATGAATAATAGAAATTCTCTAAAAGAAGGTCGTTGTACACTCCTTCTTCGGCAAGAAGAGATCTCACGGTACACAGAAGTTCGTTCTGCTTGGAAATCATCCCGCCGTTATAATCGCGGATACCGCCAAGAACCCTTTCCAGCTCGGCGACCACAACCTGCCTTGCTTTGTATAAGTCGATGGAATGGTCGTCGCGCAAAAACATATCTTTTGGAAGTTTGACACGAAATACTGTCGCCTCTTTAGGATATTTTTTTCTAATATAGCCGACTGTTTTTGAAAAATCATGAATATATTCCAGAAAAGTGTCAGCCTCTTTAAACATTTCTTCGATTTTTCTGTCTTTCTTTCCCAATACCCGGACATAGATGATAGTGAAGTAAAGATGGGAGTATGTTTGTTCATCAAAGGTAATAAAGACCTGGGGAATATCGCGCATATATTTGATTTGATGACTCAAACTCAAAATATTTCGCATGATTTCTTCTTCGTTGCGCGGCATGAAAACAGGGTGCATCATATGTTCGATGCGGTCTTTGAGGTCGTCGGGAAGGTCGTGCCTAAGACGGGATATTTCTTCCTTTGTAAAAGGCGATCCGTCGATTTTCTCAATTTCCATGTAGAGCGTTCCGATGTGCTCCATCGACCGCCTGCTTGAAAAAAATGAACCTTCCACCATTTGCACATGAGGAAGATAATTATGGACAGCTTTCATTAAATGCCGGTCTTCAAAAATTTCTTTATCGCTCATGAAGTTAACCCCGACAAGCAAAGCTAAAACCCGTTTTACCCCTCCTCTCCGTTTAAGGCGGGCTTGAAAGATTTTCAGACTCAAGTGCCTTTTGTCCGGAGACACCTTTATCGAGTCGCTCAGCGATTTCCTGAACAGGTAATTCAAACTGATAATCCGGCTCAAATGGCGGCATTCCCTTTCGCTTTTAAAGGAATCCCTGCAAAGAACCAGAACATGCTGCATTTCGGTAAAGACATCATGATTAAAAAACTCGGGAAGGCGTTTGACCAGGCTGGCAATGTGTTCCTGAATGAGAGCTGTTTTTTGATCGGCGACCAGCCCCTTTGTTTCAAGAATTCTACGTGAATAATAGGAAGATCCAACCCCCAGCTTTAGCTCGGTTTCCATCGTTGGAAGATTTCTCATAATTTCCTGATACTCGTAATCGGTATGCACTTTGAGCATCACCTCGACAATGGTGTATTTCTCTTCGTCGAGTTCAGGCACTCGAAAATCAACGGCATAAAATAGAGTGACATCCAGGCGATGTCCCGGAACAAGCCAATTGCTGATCATGTCAAAAAAGAATTTGAAAGCGTTGGCCCTATATTTGACTAAAAGATAGAAGGACAGTGTGGAAGGAGCCCCCTTGAAATCGCTGTAGGTGAAAAAGGGTAGAACGGAATAAAGCCTTGAACGGAGCATTTGATAATCAATTCTGTTTTCTGAAATCGCGTCGGGAAACTTCTGTTCAATCATTTCTTTAAGAATATTTTGAATCAACCGCCTGTAAAGATTTTTGACAGACTCGTCCTTGTCGGTATCAAAATCGGTAATAATTGTTGGACAGGCTGAGGCATTAGTCATAGGCATGCGATATTTTGAAGTGATGTGAATTCACCACCGATATACAACAGCCTGGATTTTCAGGCAAACTCAAATTGCGGAACTTTCGGAATCTTCTTAACATTGCATACAACCTTCGTTCCCACTGTTTCGGGATCTTTAAAAGAATAAATAAAGAGAGGAATCCCGTTTCTCCAGGCAAGTTGGATGCACCTTTGATGAAGAATTCTTCCCCCTTTTCGGATAATTTCCAGCGCCTTTTCATAGTCTATCTCAGGAATCAAAGCAGCATCGGAAAACAGTTTCGGATCCTTATCGTAAATGCCTCCTACATCCTTGAAAAATTCGACACGTGCAGCGCGTAGGGATGCAGCAAGGGCGACAGCGGAAATATCCGATCCATTTGCCCCTAATGTGGTAATCTCCCCACCCCTGCTGCATCCCTGAAATCCGGCGACAATCACGATTTTTCCCTCGTCTAACAGAGGCTCAAGGCGCCGCGGCTTAACCTCTACTATCCTGGCATTGGAGTGCTCCTCGCAAGTAATGATGCCCGATTGACTCCCGGTAAAGCTGACAGCGCGCTCCCCTTTCGCAGCCAAAGCCATGGCTAGCAAAGAAATACTGATTCTCTCTCCCACGCTGACGAGCATATCGTATTCTCTGGGTGGAGGGTCGGGATTGACTTTGTGAGCTAGTTCGGCAAGCTGCCTCGTCATATTAGCCATAGCGCTGACTACGATGACAAGCCTTCCATGGGATTCTTTTCTTTGCAGGGCAATATTAGCAATTTTTTGAAAATGCTCCGGCGAAGCAACAGCCGCTCCTCCAAACTTCAATACAATAGTCGACATATCTTTTTCCTTAAGAATGAATCCTGTAAATGCCTATTTTAGCCTCAAATCGAGCTGTGCTATTGATATAATTGCCTCCAGTCTGTTAACATATTTGTTATTAGTCAATAAATATAAGGAGAAACCTTTAACATGTCTACAAATCAACAATATACCTGGGAAAACAACAAGCTCGTCGATGACGTCGATTTTGAGGAGGATGAAGCGCAAGAATTTAAAAATTTGCTTGACGCTACAGGAGAAACCGAAACCGACGAAACGGCAGCCATGGTTCCCGGTACAATCCTAACAGGAAATATAGTCGAAGTCACCAAAGACCACGTCGTCATCGACGTCGGCCTAAAATCGGAAGGAATTGTTCCTATCGAAGAATTTTCTAATCCCGAAGACATCTCCCTCGGGGAAAAAACAGAAGTTCTTCTCGACCGCGCCGAGGATGAAAACGGACAAATCGTACTCTCCAGGGAAAAGGCGGAACGGCAAAGGCAATGGGAGTATATCCTAGAACATTGCGAAGAAGGCTCGATTGTCAAAGGAAAAGTCCTCCGCAAAGTCAAAGGCGGCCTCATGGTCGACATTGGAATGGAAGCCTTCCTGCCAGGCTCTCAAATCGACAACAAACGCATTAAAAACCTCGACGAATATATCGGAAAGACCTACGAGTTCAAGATCCTTAAGATAAACATCGATCGTAAAAATGTCGTCGTTTCCAGACGGGAGCTTCTCGAGGCTGAGCGCATTTCCAAAAAAGCCGAACTTCTTGAAGAAATCGAGATCAGCGATATCCGCATAGGCACAGTGAAAAACATCACCGATTTCGGCGTGTTTCTCGACCTTGACGGAATTGACGGACTGCTCCACATCACCGATATGACCTGGAAAAGGATCAAGCACCCTTCTGAAATGGTGCAGCTTGGCGACAAGCTCGAAGTGATGATCCTGAATATCGACAAAGAAAAAGGACGCGTCGCCCTGGGCCTCAAGCAGAAAGACACCAACCCCTGGGATCAGATTGAAGAAAAATATCCGCCGGGAACGAGAGTCAAAGGGAAAATTGTCAACCTCCTACCTTATGGGGCTTTCATAGAAATCGAAGCGGGAATCGAAGGGTTGATTCATGTTTCTGAAATGTCTTGGGTCAAAAACGTCACCGATCCTTCCGAAATCGTCAATAAAGGCGATGAAGTTGAAGCGGTTGTCCTTTCAGTACAAAAAGACGAAGGGAAAGTTTCTTTAGGCATGAAGCAAATTGAGCATAATCCTTGGGACGACGTCGATAAGAAATACCCTGTCGGCAGCAATATCAAAGTCGAAATTAAAAGCCTGACAAATTATGGGGCCTTTGTCGAACTCGAACCGGGCGTAGAAGGATTGATCCATATTTCGGATCTAAGCTGGATTAAAAAAGTCTCTCATCCTTCGGAACTTTTGAAAAAAGGAGACGAGGTTGAAGCGGTTGTTCTCTCGATCGACAAGGACAATAAGAAAATCACTTTGGGACTGAAGCAGCTCAGCGAAAATCCCTGGGAAAATATTAAAGAGACAATGCCAATCGGCTCGACCGTTAAAGGCAAAGTCTCTAAAATTACCGCTTTTGGGGCATTTGTTGAACTGGAGAACGGCGTTGAAGGACTCATACATGTGACCGAACTGTCAGATCAGGCCTTCGGAAAAGTGGAAGATGTCATCTCCAAAGGAGATGAAATTACTGCAAAGGTCATCGATATTAAGCCAGAGGATAAGAAAATCGCACTTTCCCTTAAAGAATGCATGATTAAGGAAAACCAGGTCAATCGCGATGACATTCCCCTCGGAACCCCTTCTGAAGACGAAAAGCCAGTAGAGGCCGAAAAGGAAACTGAATAATTAACGGCGGCCCGGATTCTTCCAGGCCGCTATAACAAACAGAGGCTGAAAGCCTTGCTTTAGGATTAAAAACTTAAATAACAATTACGGCAAAGTCCAAAGCCGGTTTTAGGAAAAATATGAATAAAGATCTCATTGCAATCTTTGAATACCTCGAAAGAGAAAAAGGTATCAAACGGGAAACTGTCATACAGGCAATTGAAGAATCTCTTCAAGTTGCAGCGCAAAAAAGCGTTAAAGGCGAAGCGCATGCAACCGTATCCATTAACTCCAAAACCGGAGATATCGAAGTTTTTTGCGAAAAAAAGATTGTCGAAGATGTCGAAAATTCCGCTCAGCAAATCTCGCTCGAAGACGCCAGGGAGATCGACCCTGAATGTCAAATCGGACAATTTATCGATGTCGTCGTCACACCCAGGGATTTTGGCAGGATTGCCGCTCAGAAAGCCCGCCAGGTGATCACGCAAAAATTGCGGGGCGCCGAACGGGATGTCATCTACGAAGAATACCGCCATAGAATCAACGAACTCATTTCCGGAACCGTCAAACGCTTTATCCCGGGTAGCAAACTCATCATTGACCTTGGCAAGGTCGAAGGGGTTATGCCCATTAAAGAATATCCAAGAACAGAACATTACCGCACCGGCGACAAAGTTTTTGCTCTGCTGAAAGAAGTCCGCGACACTGACGCAGGCGGCGCCGAGGTTGTCCTCAGCCGAAGCGACCCTGAGTTTGTCAAACAGTTGTTTATTCAGGAAGTGCCCGAGATTAATGACGGAACCGTAATTATCGACAAAGTGGTCAGAGATGCAGGCTACCGCACAAAACTTACAGTAAAATCGACAGATCCCAAAGTTGATCCGGTCGGAGCCTGCGTCGGCATGAGGGGTTTGAGAGTCAAAAATGTTGTTCGGGAACTCAATAATGAGAAAGTCGACATCATTCCATATTCCCCCGATCCCGTCGAACTTCTTCAGAACGCTCTATCACCTTTAGAAATCAGAAAATTTAGCTTAAACGAAGACGATAAGCATATTACAATCGTCATCGACGACGATGATTACCCCGTTGTTATCGGCAAGAGAGGGATGAACGCAGTATTAAATGGCCGACTTATCGGTTATGAACTTGAAGTTCAGCGCATTACAGACTATAATAAAAGTATGGCTGTTCAACGGCTTGAGCTCGCAGATCTCGACCATCCTGATCTCGAGAAGAAAATCGAGCCGATTCAAGGTGTCATCAACTCACTCATATTCGAACAGTTGATTGCAGAAGGTTTTGACACCCCGAAAGCTATTCTGTCCGCTAGTCATGAAAAATTAGCGTCGGTTTCCGGGATCAGCGTTGAGCTTGCAGACAGAATATTGGAACAAATCCAGAAAGATTATCTTTACCTTCTGGATAAACCATCTTCAGATGAAGATGCAGAATAACAAATTTTGTAAAAACAAAGGTACAAGCATTGGCTAAACAAACCGATAAAGAAAAAAAAGGGCTAAAACTCAACATCCAAAACAAGCAAATTGCCAAGGCAGTTAACCTCAAGGGCATTAAAGAAAAACTTTCAAAGAAAAAAGCCTCCGAGCCCAAAGAAACGACTCCTAAAAAGGCAAATGAGAAAGTTGAAGAAGTTGATGAAAAGGAAGAAGCACCCCGCATTAAGGCAAGGTCCAAATCCGTATTCGCCGAAGAGGGAGAGGCCGCGGCAAAAACCGGAACAATAAAAAAAGAAAAAACCCCAGTGGAAAAGACAAAAGAAATCCGGGAAAAACCTGAAACCGAAAAACAGGAAAAATTGGGGCCGACAGGCAAACACATCTCCGACATTTTGCCCCAAAAGAAAAAAAAGGCTCCAAAATCACCTGCGCAGAAAAAATCGGAAGCTACCGCTCACGCCTCCGCAAAGCCCAAAGAAAAACCCAAGGAAACCCGCCCTGCTACTGCCGAGGATGATTTCAAAAAGAAAGGGAAAAAAGGACCAAAAGGGACGAAGTTTCGCGAATTCAGGGATGTGAAAGCAAGGCCGTTCGACGCAAGAGACCGGGCCGGACTTCGCGCAGGCGAAGAGCAGTACTACCGCCATAGAAAAAAACGATTGAAAACTGCCAAAACCTCTGCCGAAGATTCAACAATACGACCCAGTCATCTTAAAATCCGCATCCCGATTTCCGTTAAAAACCTCTCCGCTGAAATGAAAAGAAAGGCTTCCGAACTGATCGGGCAGCTTTTTAAACATGGCATTCTGGTAACAATCAATGATTTGCTAGAAGATGAGACGACAATTCAAATTTTAGGCCAGGACCTGGCCTGTGAAATCGAGATCGATACTTCCGAGGAAGAACGTATCCGTATCACGGATAAAACGATTGCAGAAGAAATCCAGCAAGCTGATCCGTCGCTACTGAAAACAAGGGCGCCGGTTGTTACATTCATGGGCCATGTAGATCACGGGAAAACGAGTTTGATCGACAAAATACGCAAAAGTGATATAGCCGCCGGAGAAGCGGGCGATATCACCCAGCATATCGGAGCATTTTTAGCGCACACGCCTGTAGGAGAAATCGCCATTCTCGACACCCCCGGCCACGAAGCATTCACGGCTATGCGTCTTCGCGGAGCGAATGTAACCGACATTGTTGTGCTGGTCATAGCAGGCGATGAAGGCTTCAGGCAGCAGACAGAAGAAGCTCTCGTCCATGCTCGTGAAGCCGGCGTCCCTATTGTCGTCGCCATCAATAAATGCGACAAGCCCAATTTTGATGCCGATAAAGTTTTCCGCCAGCTGGCCGATCATGAACTCCTTCCTGAAACCTGGGGCGGACAGACCATCACCATCAACTGTTCAGCTACGTCGGGCGAAGGCATCGACACCCTTCTTGAAATGTTGGCTCTTCAAGCCGAAGTTATGGAGCTCAAAGCGAATCCTGAAGCCCGGGCTCGAGGGACTACTCTCGAATCTGAAATGCACAAAGGATTAGGAACTGTTGCCACTGTGCTGGTTCAAAACGGAACCTTAAAAAAAGGCGATGTTGTTGTCATCGACCAATATTGGGGCCGCATCAAAACAATGCGCGACGAACATGGAAAAAATATCGAAATAGGCGGTCCTTCAACGCCTTTGGAAATCACCGGCATCTCCGGCCTTCCTGAAGCCGGTACGGAATTTATCGTTGTTGACAGCGAAAAAGAAGCTCGCGATATTGCAGAAGCTCGAAAACAAACGATGAGGCAAACTGCGATGCAGCGCAAAATCCCGACATTGGAAAATATGCTCGCAGAAGCCCAAAAAAACGATATCAAGATATTCAATCTCATGATTTGCGCCGATGTTCAGGGGTCGTTGGAAGCCCTTGAAACAGCACTCAATAAAATTAAATCCGACAAAGTTGAGCTGAATATCATCGCAAGAGATGTTGGAGAAATCTCTGAATCGGATATTGAAATGGCCTCAGCTTCAGGCGCCACAATTTTAGGTTTCCATACAGCAATAGAAAGCCACGCCGAGCCGCTTCTCAAACAATGGGCAGTGACAGCTAAACTTCACGATATTATCTATCACGCCATAGACGATGTCAAAGAAATGATGCGACTAACACTTGATAAGATTCCGGTTGAAAATGATAGAGGCAAAGCCGAAGTGCGCCAGATATTCCGCTCGTCTCAACTTGGGGTCATTGCAGGCTGCTATGTCCTCGAAGGTTCGATAAACCGCAATCACCGTATACGCGTGATTCGAAACGGCGAAGAGATATGGAAAGGGTCCATTGCGTCAATTAAACGTGTCAAAGAGGATGTTAAAGAAGTTCAAAAGGGATTGGAATGCGGTATCAACCTGCAAAACTTTAACGATATACAAGAAGGCGATATTCTGGAAGCCTTTGAAATCAGCTACCTGGAACAGGATCTATGACCCGGAGAACCGACAGGCTGAATTCTTTGCTTAAAGAAGTCATATCCGATGTGATTCACAATAAAGTAAAGAATCCGCATATCAAGAAACTGGCGACTGTGACTCGTGTCAGCATCACAAAAGACTTGAGGCACGCGAAAGTCTACATAAGCATTATCGGTGATGACAAAGAACGAGAAGAAACGTTAAACGCACTGCAATCGGCTTCAGGGTTTATTTCAACAAACGCCTCAAAACAAGTTGTCATGAGATTTTTCCCCGAGCTCAAATTCATTTTGGACGACTCTGCCGAGCAGCACGCCCGTATTGAAGAACTCTTGAAAGAAGTACAATCAGAAAGAGAGAAAAGACAGTCAGATGATGAAGCCTGAAGGAATCCTCCTCATTAACAAACCCCCGGGCAAGACATCATTTTATCTTGTCAATGTTTTAAGAAAAATTTTGGGTGTAAAAAAAATTGGGCACGCAGGAACGTTAGACCCCTTCGCCACGGGCGTTATGGTCATGCTGATCGGAAGAACCTACACCCGTCTCTCCGACCGATTCCTCAAACAGGACAAGGTTTACCAGGCTGTCATCAAACTCGGAGCTGAAACGGACACTTACGATTGCGACGG
The DNA here is from genome assembly GCA_963783885.1 of Waddliaceae bacterium. GTDB lineage: Bacteria > Chlamydiota > Chlamydiia > Chlamydiales > SLFE01 > SLFE01. The sequence goes on from CAWAPJ010000001.1 coordinate 48,304, forward strand.
ACAAATTCTCTCCACCTCTGACTACCACCCTTCCCTTAATGAAATTGAAGAAGCTCTCGCCAAATTTCAGGGAGAAGTCCAGCAAGTCCCTCCAATGTTTTCTGCCAAAAAAATCAACGGCCAAAAACTTTGCGATCTCGCACGCAAAGGAGAGCATATCGAGAGAAAACCAGTCACAGTCAGCTTAAAAACCGAACTTATTGGATACGAATATCCCAATCTTGAGATAAAAATCTCATGCAGCAAAGGGACCTATGTCCGCTCTATTGCCTATGATCTCGGTCAAATGCTAGGATGCGGTGCCCATCTCTCTTCTCTTGTCCGCCTGCAAAGCGGTCGTTTTTCCCTGGACAGCTGCGTCAACCTAGAAGACCTCAATCCAAGCAACGCCCCGCAATTCCTTCAGAAATCTCTATAGAGTCCCTTTATCATTTTATGCTGTTCAAGTATGATGGAAACATGGATGTATTCAAACAGATCGAAGATTTTCCCGAAAAAAACAAGCAGGCGGCCTTAACCATCGGAAACTTTGACGGCATCCACCTCGGCCACCAAAGAGTTCTGCATAGATTGAAAGAAGTGGCCGCAAACAATAAAGCCGAATCCATTGTCCTCACATTTTCGAATCACCCTTCAACTGTTTTAAAGCCCGAAAGTCCTACCCCTCTTCTCACGTCAACTAATCAAAAACTAGAGCTTTTAGAAAAAACAGGACTTGACACCATCATTTTGCTTGAATTTACCCAGGCATTCTCAAAGCAGACAGCTCAGGAATTTTTGGACAAACTGAGACAGTCGATGAATCTTAGGTTTTTAATTCTGGGGCACGACTCGACACTAGGCAAAAACCGAAAAGGAGATGAGGAGATCGTCAAAGGCTTTGCGAAAAGCCACGGGTTTTTTGTCGAATATCTCGATGAACTGCTCGTCAAAGGGAAACCTGTCTCGAGCAGCGAAATCAGACGCTGCATCGAAGAAGGGAATTTTTCTGATGCCGCAACGTTTCTGGGAAGAAAATATTCCATGAAACTCCCCGTCCAGCCCGGCAAAGGGCTTGGAAAGCAAATCGGTTTCTCAACAGCCAACTTCAATGTGCGCGGACTTATCATCCCTCCCCTCGGCGTCTATTCAGTCTGGCTGAAAACTAATGGCGCCTCTTATGAAAGCGTGGCCAACCTAGGCTTTGCGCCGACTGTCAAGGGAACCTCATATCCTGAGCTTGAGGTGCACGTCATTGATAAAAATGTGGATCTAAGCGATCGGGAAGTGGAAATCGTTTTTAACCAATTTATCAGGGAAGAGAAAAAATTCGAAAGTATCGATGAGCTGAAAAAGCAAATTTCACTCGACATCGAGACCGCCAAATCGCAGCTTAAGCCTGGGCAAGGCTGATTTGATCTTTTCAATCCCCTCTTCTGTGACGTTTTTGCAGTCGGTAAGGTCAAGGACTGCAAGACCGGCGCATTGACTTCGGAGAACTTCGAGCCCTTGATCGCTTATGCGGCAAAATTGCAAATAGAGCTCGGCTAATTGAGGGCAGCTTGAAGCCACAAGGTCAAAATCATCGTCGTTCAGCTGGTCGCAGTAAGAAAGATCCAAACTCGATAGGCTGTTAAGGGACGTCAGCTCTCCAAGACTCCTGAAGGATAAATTTGTATTCCCCGATAAGTTCAGTTTAACCAGTCGTCGGCATTTCTCTATGATAAGCAAAAAAAGCTCGTCGCTAAGCCACATGCAATGGCTGAGATTGAGTTGCTTGACCGAAGGGAAATTCTCAATAAATTCCGGAGAAATACCGGATGAATTTGAAAGATCCAGTCCAATGAGCCTAGGTATTTTTCCTAGTATTGCTACAATTTCAAGACTTTCCGGAACATGCGAGCTGCAGATGAGATAGCTGATCTGTTTTGCGAGAAAATCAATTAAAGCGAGGCCCTGCACAGTTATCCGATCGACTGCCACCTGCAAGCCAATGTTATCACGAAAGTCGATGTTGACTCCAAAATCCTGTTCATTAACAAAACGGCAGCATTCAAGTTGAAGCGGATTCAAAAATTCCCTCTGGGCCAAGCGAAGATGGGGAATAACATTTTTTGGCGTGAGATAACGCTTATACACTCCCGCAGCGTAAGCGGTCATCTCGTCCATCCCTAATTTTTGCGCCTGCCTGATGAAATTCAGGATATACTTCGGTTCCTCGCGCCACAGAAACTCGATTTTCCCTTTATAAACAAACTCTTTGATATATTCGAAAAAAGAGAGTTTCGCCTTTTGCAATTCAAGGGTTTTGCGTCCTCTTACAAGCTTTGCTTTTTTAATCAGCTTTTTAAAAAACGATGACTGAGCTCCAAACATAAAGCTCGATACTGGTATTAGCTCGTCCTCAATAATGAAATCGACATCATACTCTAGTATCTCTTGCAAAGCCTCAAATTGAGGCTGTATGGCCTGAGCTATCGCATTGGCGTCGGCATCGGGCAGCCGTCCTTCGCGATACTCCTGGAGCAGCCATTGATAGATCTGCTTCATGAACAAACCGCCGCCCCCTAAAATCCAAGTCCTATCCTCGCAAGATTCGATAAAGAATTCGACGCCATGTTCGCCTCCGCTCTGAACAAGTGCTTCAAAAGCCCCGTCAAATGATTCGGATTCCTTTAGATACCAGAACTTTTTGGACATAAATTGCGGCCACTTCATAGCCGCAACTATACACTATTTGATTTAATTATGAAGAAAGAGGATGACATCGCCATCTTGAACGACATACGCTTTGCCTTCGGAACGCATTTTCCCTTTTTCTTTGGCTTTGACACGACCCCCGCAGACAACCATATCCTCATAAGTGATCACCTCGGCGCGAATGAACCCTTTCTGGATATCGGTATGGATCTTTCCGGCCGCCATCTGAGCTGTATCGCCCTTATGAATTGTCCAGGCTCTTGTTTCTATCTCCCCGGTAGTTAAAAACGTGATCAGGCCGAGTATATCGAAAGAATTTTTGATCAGACGATTAAGACCCGGCTCCTTAAGTCCAAGGCTTTCCAGGTACTCTTTTTGCTCTTTCGGTTCGAGCTGAGCTATCTCCTCTTCAAGTTTCCCGCAGATAGTCAATAAGGTACTCCCTTCCTTTTCGGCGTAGGCACGGACCTTCTGAACATATTCATTTTCCATATCGGGAAGTGTATCTTCGGAAACGTTGGCGACATAGAGAACAGGCTTTTGGGTAATGAATTGATAAGGGCGGAGAATTTCCTTCTCTTCTTTTGAAAATTCCATTGCTCTTATTGGCTGATTTTCATTGAGATGATCTCGGACACGCTTCAAAAGCTCAAGGGCCGGCAGCACGTCTTTGCTACCCTTAGACTGTTTTTCCAGCTTTTGAACAATTTTATCGGCGGTTTGCAAATCGGCCAGAACCAGCTCGGTATTGATAATTTCAATATCTTTGACAGGGTCGATCTTTCCGGCGACATGGACAACATTGGGATCGTCGAAACAGCGGACAATATGCAGAGTGGCATCGGTCTCGCGGATGTTTGCCAAAAATTTATTCCCTAGCCCCTCCCCTTTCGACGCGCCTTCAACCAGTCCCGCAATATCGACAAATTGCGTTGTCGCATAAATAATTTTTTGACTATGGCTGATTTCCGAAAGCTTTTCCAGCCTCGGATCATATACTTCAACAACCCCGATATTCGGGTCGATTGTGCAAAAAGGATAATTGGATGCTTCAGCAGCGTTTGCTGTTAAAGCATTAAAAAGTGTAGACTTACCCACGTTTGGCAATCCGACAATGCCACATGATAAACCAGCCATGCCAAATATTATAGCGCAATCACGCGCTGGAGGGAAGAGAAATATTTTTTTTGATTTTAGCAGGATGCTTTTATGAATAGAACAAACTCAGATCCAGTTGTAAAAAGTTTCTATATACCGCTCGCGAATGCAGGACGTTCCAGGTCTGAATCGGGAAATTGTTTCAAAAATTTTTTTTTAAAAACAGCATCCCCGCTTACCTCTCCTCGAAAAAAATCACCAAGGTTTAAACAACTTTTGCCTTCACAGCCTCTTATTGAAGAATTCATTCAGTTCAGATACGGGGATTGGCAATACAGCTTTCCTTCCGAGCGTGTCATAAAAAAAGCTCCTGGGCTAGTTTCCGAAATGGCTAAAGGAGAAATCATTAGCTTAGACAATTTGGGATCCACAGCCGCCAATCTTGCTCTGGCATTTCTCGGTAATGCCGATTTTGATTGGAAGCCTCTACCTGAAAATGATATTTTTATATGTATCACAAAACTGGGATCCGAAATGCTTCTAAAACATTATTTGTTGGATGTCGGCTTAAAGCATAAAAACTTAAACATGGTACTGAACTGTCTTTCTAAAATGCCAATTTCCTGGATGGTAAAAGAATGCTCCGAATTCATCCAAAAGTATGCAGACGATCTGGATATAAAAACCCTCGAAAATCTTTTTAAAATCAGCGTAAAACTCAAATCCCTATCGGATCAGTTTTGCATCTTAAGAGCCATCCAAATAAAAAGGGGAATTGATGCAATTTCCAACCAGACCCTCAATCAAATGTATGCGGAATTCAAATCTTATCTTGGATATATTGAATGTCAGATCGGGGCAATTTCGATTAATGGGGAATACATGAAGGGATGGAAGCTGCTGGATAGAATTCGGAGGCTGGTTTTTAAACAAGAATCCAATGTCAAGATCTGGGTCACCCTTACTGAATCCTCTTCGTTGAAATACATCAATCGTTTGATAGAGGAAATCAAAAATCCCGATTGCATAGTCACCCATATCCATATTTGTTCCAACACCCAAAATACAGATGACAAAATCATTCAATTAATCGAAGCTCTAGAAGACAACCCAAGCGTTGCTTTTCTCAGATTAAACGGCAATATAGGCTCAAAAACCTGTTTCGCTTTAAAATCCCTTCTGATGAAAAGGCGACTCATCATTGATTTAGATTTGTCCTATACGCATGTCGGAGATGTAGGAATTCGATTACTTGGAGACACCTGCCAAAATCCCATATTCGAACACCTAAACATATCTCATTGCAATCTCACATCGAAATGTCTCAAAAGCTTTCATCGATTCAATATGTCACATCTGGATTTATGTGAAAACGATCTGGGTGTTAAAGGGGCAAAAGGCGCGGCAAAAATACTCAAGAACACGAAAGCTTTGACTTATTTCGACCTTTCGAAAAACAAAATTGAATCCAAAGGAGCCGCATACATCTTTAACGCACTAGAGGCAAATCATTCCTTGAAATCGCTTATTTTAAACCAAAATGATATTCTAGATGACATTTCGCAGGGCTTAGGAAAATTTTTAAGCTCGAATCGAAGCATCAAACGACTTTATCTTTGCAACAATCGTTTAAACAACAATTGCGCAAGATCAATCGCTAAAGGTCTAGTTAAAAATAAAATCTTACAGTATTTGAATTTGTCTGGAAATCCGATGGGAAGAAGAGGAAAGCTTTTGCTGGAAAATTCTAAGAAACATATTATCATGTAATGACTTGGTTTCAAATATTCAAGACTGCCGCCCGAGCATTTTTTACCGATAAGGTCTCGCAAATGGGCGCGGCGCTTGCCTATTACACAATATTCTCGATCGCGCCCCTTTTGCTTATTGCGATTGCCATTGCAGGTTTTTTCTTCGGAAAAAGCGCGGCTCAAAGCGAAATCATCGAGGCGGTTAAAAACGCAACAGGTCCGCAGGCAGCCGGCATCATCCAAACCATGTTGATGAGCGCGGCAAGGCCGCAAACCGGATTAATTGCGACTATCACCGGAATCATCACCCTCGCTTTCGGTTCGCTTGGAGTTTTTAAACAGCTCAAGTACGCGATGAATTCTGTGTGGGAAGTGGCCCCCAAGCCAAGTCCGGGGCTGTGGTACTACTTGAAGACGTATATTTTCTCGTTCGGACTCGTCCTTGTAATAGGGGTGCTGCTTCTGGTTTCGCTGGCAGTTAGCGCGGCCCTTTCTTTAGCGGAGATGTATTTCGAAAAATTGCCCTGGGGAGGAGCAGTTTTGTGGAGCGCAGCCAACACGGCAGTATCATTTCTGATTATCGTCTTATTATTCGGTATTGTCTTCAAAACACTGCCCGATGTTTACGTCCGCTGGCGCGATATCTGGCCGGGAGCCATTATTACCTCGCTGCTGTTTACAGCAGGCAAATTCGGTTTGGGATGGTACATTGCCCATGGAACAGCGGCATCGAGCTTTGGGGCCGCCGGCTCGCTGGTCGTGCTTCTGATATGGGTATACTGGTCAGCCCAAATACTGCTTTTTGGAGCGGAGATTACCCAAGTCTTTGCAAACTCGAGGGGCAAGGGAATCAAGCCGAAACCCTACGCAATGAAAATACGCCGCCAGGTTCCAGTAGAACCCTCATCCGGTTCTGAGTCAAAAACCTATGAAAATATTTCTTGACATGCCCATTTAACACTATTATAATATAATAGAGAGGGAATAGAGTAGGAGAGAGTTGGCTCTCAAACACTTGCATAATACAAAAAGGCAATTTTTAGCCGAAAATCGGTTGTTTTGGGCTATTTCCTCCAAAAATCAAGAGTTTTTCTATGGCTGAAAAGACCGAAAAAGCCACTCCGAAAAAGCTGCGGGATGCGAGGAAGAAGGGGCAGGTTGCCAAATCCCAGGATTTGCCGTCCGCTTTCACGTTTATCGCGTCGGTTTCCGCTGTTTTGGTCCTGACCGGTTATCTTTATCACAAGATAGCCGCCTTTACTATCGCCGCATTTTCTTCTGTGACGAATACCGACATGCTGCAAACCATTACCGGAATGTACGGTGAGGGAATACTCGTTATATTCGCGTGTGCGGGGCCGATTGTGATTTTTGTCGCTTTTGTCGGCACAATGGTCAATTTTTTGGCGGTTGGCCCGGTTTTTGCTCCGGAAGTGTTCAAACCTGATATAAAGAAGTTCGATCCTATACAAAACTTAAAGGCGAAATTCAAGTTTAAGACTCTGTTTGAACTACTTAAGTCGATATTTAAAATCTCGGTCGCCGCTTATCTGATCTACGGTGTGATGTACAAGAGTTTGCCCGTGCTGACAAAGACTGTATCGCTTCCGCTTATTGGATCCTTGACGGTGTTTCATGCTTTTTTGATTGAAGTTCTCTGGAAGGTCGGATTATTATTCATTGTTGTCGCAGTCGCCGATTTCATCTATCAGAGACGCAACTTCGCCAACGAAATGAAAATGGAAAAATTTGAAGTAAAACAGGAATACAAGAATACTGAAGGAGACCCGCAGATTAAGAGCAAGCGAAGACAGATCGCCCAGGAAATCGCCTATGAGGAGGGGCCGTCCGCAGGCGTCAAAAAATCCAAAGCTGTGGTGACAAACCCGACCCACCTCGCCATAGGAATCGCCTATGACCAGGAAATCGACCAGGCACCATGGATTACGACTATGGGGAAAGATAAAATGGCCGAACAAATCATTAAGCTGGCCAAAGAGAACAATATCCCGATAATGCGCAATATTCCGCTGGCACACGAACTTTGGGATAGTGGAGAGCTCTATGACTATGTGCCGGAAGATACTTACGAGCTGCTGGCTGAAATCTTAAAGTGGGTCGCTACGCTGGAAGAAAACCAAGAACTTGGAATCATGGATATAGAATAGTAGGAATCAATCAATGCTAAGATCAATAAGAAATGTACTAGATGGAATATCCGCAAGACTGGGCGGCGAAAAATCGATGAGCAACATTTCCAGGTCCAGCGACTTAGTCCTTGTACTTGTCATTGTTGCCATTTTATCTCTGATTATCATACCCGTTCCGCCGGCCGCACTCGATTACTTCATTGCTTGCAACCTGATGGCCGCGATTTCCCTACTCATCGTATCGGTATATATCAAGAGTGCCATCGAACTGTCGATTTTTCCCTCCCTGCTGTTAATTACAACCCTTTATCGCCTGGGACTCAACATTGCCACTACCAGGCAGATTCTTTTGCAGGCCAACGCAGGGAAAATCATTTTTGGTTTCGGCGATTTTGTGGTGGGAGGAAATTTTGTTGTAGGCGGTATTATCTTTTTAATTATCACGCTGGTTCAGTTCATCGTCATCGTTAAAGGAGCCGAAAGGGTCGCAGAGGTCGCGGCCCGCTTCACATTGGACGCTATGCCCGGTAAACAAATGAGTATTGATGCAGACCTGAGGGCGGGCATTATCGATTCCGACACCGCCCGTGAAAAACGATTGGGCATACAAAAGGAAAGCCAGCTCTACGGCGCCATGGACGGTGCGATGAAGTTCGTGAAAGGAGACGCCATTGCCGGCCTTGTGATTACGCTGATAAACATCGTCGGAGGACTGATTATCGGTATCGCCTTAAATGGAATGGACGCGATGACAGCGGTGCATACCTACTCGATACTGTCCATCGGGGATGGACTCGTCTCTCAAATCCCCGCCCTGCTGATTTCGATCACTGCCGGTATTGTCACAACCCGTGTTTCCAGCGAGGAGACAAATACCAACTTGGGAGCGGATATTTCGAGCCAGATCATGGCCCAGCCGAAAGCGATTTTGATTGCCGGCGCCATCCTGCTGGCAATTGGACTCATCCCTGGTTTTCCCCTCCCTCCTTTTATGTTTTTGGCTTCAATCATGGGCCTCATCGGCTACGCCCTCTGGTCGGCGGGACAAATGCGCGCAGAAAGGGAGATTGCGGCAGGCGGCCCCGGAGGCGAAGGGGGTACAGCGGCAGCTCCTTCGGTGCAAACGCCGGTCAAAGGGCATAAAGTTGTTTCAGGCGGAGGCATCGACTCTTATGCTCTCACGCTGCCCGTCATCTTGGAAGTAGGAGCCGAGCTGTCCCGTCTGATCACAGACTCGACGCGCGGGAAAAATGTCAGCTTTATCGACCAGATGATCCCGAAAATGCGCCACGCCCTCTATCACGACCTGGGCGTCCGCTTTCCCGGCGTCCACGTCAGAACAGACTCGCCGTCGCTTGAAAAAGACGAATATTCCATCCACCTCAACGAGGTGCCCATCATTCGTGGTAAAGTTCTGGAAGGAATGGTTCTCACCAATGAATCCGAGGACAACCTGCAAAGGTACAATCTTCCGTTTACCACATATAAAAATTCTCTCGGGCTTCCCTCTCAATGGGTCGAAAAGCAATATCAGGAGCTTCTCGACAAAGCCGGCATTAAATACTGGGGCCCTCTTGAGGTGGTGATCCTGCATTTGTCTTACTTTTTCAGGGGCTATGCGGGAGAATTCGTGGGAATTCAGGAAACCAAAGCCATGCTTGAATTTATGGAAAAATCCTTCCCCGACCTAGTCAAGGAAGTGACCCGCCTGATTCCCCTGCAAAAGATGACCGATATCATGAAACGGCTCATCCAGGAGCAGATATCGGTCAAGGATCTGAGAACGATTTTAGAATCGCTCAGCGAATGGGCGCAGACCGAAAAAGACACCGTTCTTCTGACCGAATACGTGAGGTCTTCGCTCAAAAGATATATAAGCTATAAATATTCTCAGGGCCAATCCGTCCTTTCGGTGTATATATTGGACCCCGAGATTGAAGACATGGTGCGAGGCGCCATTAAACAAACGTCCGCGGGCTCATACCTGGCCTTGGACCCCGACTCTGTGCAACTCATTCTGCAGAGCGTCAGATCAACCGTCGCCCCTCCCCCTCCGGGAGGCCAGCCCCCGGTGATCCTGACCGCTATCGACGTTCGCCGATTCGTTCGCAAACTGATCGAAATGGAATTTACCGATATTTCTGTGGTCTCCTATCAGGAGATCGTCTCCGACATCCGCATACAGCCCTTGGGACGGATACAAATATCGTAAAAAAACAAGAGGTGATTTATGTCTATAAATCCAGAAGCCGTAAGCCAATTCTTAGGGATGAAAGTCGACGAGATGGCAGACAAACTGCAAATCTATGAACAAAAACTAGCTAAAGCTATAGATATCAAAGAAGATGCCGCCCTTTCCAGACAGCTTGACGCCAGCCTAAAAATGCGAAGCAGAACGACCCAAGAGCTGAAAAAGAAAGGAAAACCTGTTTTGCAACGGGTGAAAAGAGCCGAAAAAGCGGAAAAACCGGAAGAAGAAGCTCCTGTTGAAGAAGGCGCAGAAGTCAGAGAAGTTGGCATGAAAGGCGAAGTAAAATCCGAAGAGGAGACAAAAAAAGAGCTGCTCGCAAAATTTGAAGAAACCGGAAAGAAAGACGCCGAACTCAACCATATTCAAAACGCCGAATCATTCATCAAAAAACTGCATAGCGGCGTGGCCTACGAAGAGATCATCTCCTCTTTGATCGGCAGCAAGTTCGGATCCTATCCTAACAGGCCGGACGAGGCTCAAAAAGAGGCCATTAAACGAGCCGATAAAATATTGGATGAGATCATCAAGGATCCCAGAACCCACATAGAACTTAAGCTCACCTCCAAAGAAGCCAAAGAGGTTAAAGAAAAAATTCCCGACTTTATAAAAGCCTTCTGGTCCCATACTGAACTTGACAGACACAGTCCTTTATTCGGCCAGCCCACATCACGCGCAGTCGCCTACAGAGTAAAATTAGAAGATGATTACGCTGCAAAAAATCCTACCTTTAAGTTGGAGGAAGCAATAAAGACTCTCAGTACCTTGAGCGAGAGCCAAGCTCACATCCAATTCTGCTTAAGATATACCAAAGACGAGCTTGTTCCTCTATTCACTGTATTTGGACGTGAGAAAGGCGATTTTGTCAATTCGGAAGGCGACCACATTTCCAACGCATATTTACGGGATATCATTGAAGTTCTCAGAAACAACACAGGTTTTAAGCAAGTATATGTCATCATAGACAAAGAACTGGCCACTTGGATGAAAGAATGGTACAAGAAAATTGGGCCCGCCGAAATCGGGTAGATTAAATAGAGGTTGGCTATGGCAAGGCGAAAAGTCCCTTTCGCTGAGATTAGAAAAGCTTTTCCGCAGGAAATCGACGCCGAGTTGATATCCAAACAATTTTTGCAGTTTGCAAGAGACCGCTACCCCTCTTCCGATAAAGCGCTGCAAAACGCTAATGTCATTCTTTCCCGTGTCAATATACAAGATCCCATTAAACTCATTAGAGCCAGAATCATTATTCTAAGCGTTATGCGTAATGCAGTGAGACAGGTGGATCCACGCTATGTCTACAACTCGCCCCAGCATCGCGATGAAGTCTACGCCGCTATCATCGAAGCCCTCGAGGGTCTGGAAGAAGAGCTCGAAGAGCTTGAGGAAGAAGCTCTTCTCGAGGAAGAAGAGCTCGAGGGTGAGGAAGTTGAAGAAATTGATATTGAAGACTTTGGATTTAATTTGGAGTTATAATTTATGCCTAAATCCCCCTTAACCAATATTGTTGATGACCTTGTAAAAAGCCTCGGCCTCAATATCGAGATAAAAGACAGCCCTTCCTATACCTTCACATTGGGAGGTCGGGCCATGCAGATCGAAATGGACGATGAAGGAGAATTTGTCATCGTCAGCGCCCTTCTGGGAAAGGTTCCCTCAGGTATGTATAGGCAAAATGTTCTCGAGCAAGCCTTAAAATCCAATGGCTACCCGCCCCCGTACTTCGGTATTTTAGGTTTCGATGCCTCCTCCGAAAGCCTGGTTTTGCACCGCCGCTTTCCCCTTTCAAAAATGACAAAAAAATCCTTAATCGAACAGCTTCCCGGTTTTATTGAAATGGCCAAAAACTGGGAAAGGGCTTTGAGCAGCTCGACAACGCCGGTTGCCTCAAAACCCGACCCGTCCCAAGCCCCCGACATCCTGGAAATCTTGGGAATTAAAAAATGACCGTTGATGATGAGACTTTGCAAGCGATTAGGCAAACCGCTGCAGCCGGGCAATGGGAAAAAGTCGGCATCAAGCATCATCACGGCATTCTCACGCCCGTTTTTTCTTTAAGAAGCCTAGACAGCATGGGCATCGGCGAATATTCCGACCTGATGTATCTGGTGGATTGGTGCGCTGATCTCGGGATGAACGTCATCCAGATCCTTCCCGTCAACGACCCGGGCCTCGATTCGAGCCCTTATAACGCCATTTCCGCAAATGCCTTAAACCCCCTCAATCTCGGTTTGAGGCACCTTCCCGATTTCTTTGAAACAGAAGACATCTATACCCTGACAGAACTCAACAAGCTCCAAAGGGTCGATTATCCGAAAGTCCGGATTCACAAATTCAATTATCTGAAGGATTACTTTGCCAAAGTCGGCAAGCAAATCGTAGAATCGGAAGAATACAAACACTTTGTCAATGACAATCCCTGGCTGAAAGGATATTCCGTCTTCAAAATTTTGAAGATAGGACACGACTGGAGATCCTGGCAAACATGGGACGAGGAAGTCCGCACGCCAAGCGATAAGCTCCTCGACCGTATCAAAAAAGAAATGTCTGAGGAGTACAATTTTCATATCTTTGTGCAGTTTTTGTGCTTCAAACAACTCCAGGACGTCAAAAAAGCCGCCAATCGGAAAGGTATTTTGCTCAAAGGTGATATTCCGATCCTTATCAGCCCCGACAGCGAAGAAGTGTGGTGCCACCGCAGTCTTTTCGATCTGGGACTCTCCGCGGGAGCGCCTCCGGATATCTATAATGTCGACGGGCAGAACTGGGGCTTTCCCCTTTTCAATTGGGACAAATTGAAAGAGCAGGATTATCATTGGTGGAAACTGCGTCTCGACACCGCTTCGAAGCTCTATGACATATACCGCCTGGACCACATAATGGGTTTTTTCCGAATATGGGCCATACCGGACGACATTCCTCCTGATCGACGGGTACTACGTCCCCAACGGCCACGCCGAATGGTATAAAGCGGGCAAAGAACGCCTTGAAATGATGCTCAGCTGCTCCGAAATGCTGCCTATCGGCGAGGATCTCGGAACCGTTCCTGAAGGGGTGCACGATGTGATGGAAAAAATGGGAATCCCCGGCATGAGGGTCCTTCGTTTAAAGAGAAGCGACTACAGCCTCGCCTGGTCGAAAAAATTCCCCGCGCTCAGCCTTAGCACCGTCTCGACCCACGATGGAGAAACCGTCGATCTTTGGTGGCGCAACAATCCTGAAGAAGTCGATATTTTCTGCTATTATAAGCGTTGGAAGCACACCCCGCTGATCACGCAAGAGCAGCGAATTAAACTCCTTCAAGAGAGCCACAGCAGCACCAGCCTCTTCCACATCAACCTCCTTTCCGAATACCTGGCCCTTTTTCCCGAACTTGTGTGGGAAAATATGGAAGACGAGAGGATCAACCGTCCCGGCGTAATGTCAGACCGCAACTGGAGCATCCGCCACCGTCCGCTTCTTGAAGAAATCGCCAGCCACAAATCCCTAAAAGATGTCATCAAAAACGAAATCCTCTCTTGCTGACCACCGCTTCTGCCAACGCTGCATTCCTAATGGAGTTGTTCTCTAATTGCTGATTTAGCAAATGAAAGACTAACGGTTACCAGTATTGATGACCATTTATGCTATTCCCTCTTGAGAATTACGGCCATACCCGTTATCTTAAAAAGCATGAAAGGGCTATGGATCGTCTTACTGGTGCTCGTCGCGGCCCAAGTCTATGGAAACGACAAAAAACTCAGGACATTGCTAAGCAGCCTCGACCCGAAATCCGTCTCGCAAAATCTAGCCTTTTATCAACTCTATCCCGAAACAACTGAAGGACATACAGCCCTCCAAAGGGCTTGGGGGCTTATATCGGGCCGCCCCGGCCAGCCGGGGGCTCTCGCAGCGCTCCCCTCCTCAGACGCCCTGCAGGCGCTGATCTCCCTTGTCAATAAGCAGCCGGAAGAAAAACCGCCCCCTCTTACAGCTCAAGACCTAGGGACAATCAATCAACTCTCACGGGGGCTGAAAAATCGAAAGCTCAAGGGATTCGGCGCCTCAAGGGAAGAGGACGTGATCAGGCTTCCCCCCGAAGAAATCGATCTCGCCAGGGGACTCTTCTTAAGCCAGCTTGGACGAAACATTGTATCGTGGGATGAAATTTACACTTACGAGGCCATGATGGACTTGATGGCCTTGCAAATCCAAGCGCGCCTTGGCCCTTATCCCGAACCGGAAGAAGTTGTCAGAGAAATGAATCGATTTGTCTTCGAAGAGATGGAGTTCCGGTTCCCTCCACACTCCGTTTACTCTAAAGACATCGACCTCTACACCTTTCTTCCCAATGTTCTCGACTCCAGAAGAGGGGTCTGCCTTGGAGTCTCTATTCTCTATCTTTGCCTGGCTCAGAGACTCGGCGTCCCCCTGGAAATTATCACTCCTCCCGGCCACATCTATGTCCGCTACCGCAAAGGGGACCATATCATCAATATCGAGACGACGGCGCGGGGAATAGATATGGAGTCGGAGGCCTATCTCGGCATGAATACGAGAAGTCTTCAAAAGAGGAATCTCAAAGAAACCATCGGGTTTGCCCATGTGAACCAGGCATCGATTTTCTTAAATAAAGAGCACATACAAAAAGCCAGGGATTGTTATGAAATCGCCTTAAATTATATCGAGAACGACTCGCAAATTTCAGAACTTTACGCCTATTCCCTCATGCTGACAGGGGAAAAAGAAAAAGGGCTGAACCTCTTGCAAAAAACGCATGCGGCGATCCCCGAATATGCCGTGATCAAAGACCCTTTGAGCGAGGACCTGCTTTTCGGCAACACCGACGAAGAAGGTCTTTATTCCTGCTTTCACTATGTTGACGACCAAAGGCAGTCGCTGATTAAAAAAAAGGAAATGCTTCAAGCCACTCTGGAAAAGCAGCCCCTTTTTCGAAGCGGCTGGCTCAACCTCGGCATCACACTTACTCAGCTGCATCGCGAAGGCGAGGCACTTGACATCCTAAAAAAGCTTCATAAGCTCGATGCCAACAACCCCACCGTCGAATACATTTTAACGATCCTTTGCGCCAAACGATTTGAATTTGACGAGGCCTGGAAGCACTGCCATAAAGCTGAAGAGATTGTCCTCTCCAGAGGCCATATGCCGAGAGCTTTGAAAGAATTAAAAAAACAACTCTCTATTCTGTATCCCGAGTGAGGTGCCCCTATGATAGGATCTCAAAATATCATCAGACCAAATACCGAGTTCGGGAAATCACTGGCAAAATTAGGTTATCCCATTGCAAAAACACTCTCCTTATCTCAATCCTGTTCAAAAACTCTGAAAAGAGCCTGGGAATGCATCGGCTCAAACAGCGCCGAAACCTATCGGATTGAAGGGCTGATCTTTTCCCCGATTTCCTTTTCCCGATTTACAGAATCACTAAAAACCGCTCGATGCAGGCGCCTGATACTCACAGACATTACATTCAAAACAGGATCGCTTTCTGTCCACATTCCCAATCTCCTTCAAAGAACCTCATCCAACAGCCGCATTCGTCATTTGGCCTTAAATCGCTGTCAACTGTCCTACGAGCATGCCTATCTGATCGCCTGCCATTTGCAAAGAACAGACCTCAAAAGCCTCGATCTGACCGAAAATGCCTTGGGACTCGAGGAGCAAAAACTTCTGCTTCCAGTTAGAATGAATCAAGAAGTTACTTTAAATTGCGACCCTTTAAATAGGGAAGATCAAAAAACATTTGACGCATATATAGAAAAACTTTAATAGGAGATGGAAATGCCAATTTATACTAAAACGGGTGATAAAGGCGAAACATCATTATTTTCCGGACAGCGCATACCTAAAGACGATTCGTTCATGCACGCCCTCGGAACCATTGATGAATGCAGTTCGGCCATAGGGCTGGCGCTGGCGCTGCTGCCTGCAGAAAACAGCCTATCCCCTGCTTGCCAGCAGCTAGTTTCCATTCAACACGCCTTATTTGATTTGGGAGCCGCCGTCGCCACGCCGCGCAATCGTTCCTCGGAAAAAAAGGTCAGCAAAACTCGATTTGGCAATGAAGGGATAAAACTCCTGGAAAAATGGATTGATGAAATGGATGAAACCCTCCCGAAGCTAAAAACCTTTATACTCCCCGGAGGGCATCCTGGCGCCGCCGCGCTGCATTTGGCGAGGAATATGTGCAGAAGGGCCGAGAGGCACGCCATTCCCCTCCACTACCATGCCGCTATAGACGACAACGTCATTATCTACCTCAACCGCTTATCGGATTATTTGTTCGTTCTAACACGCCTGATCAACCACATAACAAAGACACCCGAAACTATCTGGGAGCATAGAACTTAACTTATGAAAAAAATTTGCAAGATTTTTCTCATTCTATGGCTAGGATTTATTCCGCTTGTTTTTTGTTCCGAAGAGTTTGGATACATTTCTTATTCATCTTACAATATAGGAGATGACATTCAGTCGCTTGCCGCTAAGCGTTTTCTTCCTGAAGGCAGTATTCCGATCGATCGTGAATTTCTTGGGAGCTTTCAACACGACTGCCCGGTATCGACCATTATCAACGGATGGCTGATGCACACAAAAAAGAACGCATGGTACCTGAATTTTATCGCGCCTCCCGAGAAAAGCTGGCCCCCTCCGTCTAGCATTTCACCTTTACTGATTTCACTTCACTTCACAAAAGGCTTTCTTCCTGAAGCCTTTGCTCCGGAAGCTGTGGATTATATGAAGGCATACGGCCCCGTTGGCGCCAGGGATTTATTCACCCTCCAGGAATTGCAAAAAAGAGATATTCCGAGCTATCTTTCCGGTTGTTTAACCTTGACGCTCGACAATCCCTTCACCGAAAGAGATAATATCATTTACATTGTTGATCTCGACAAGGCAATTACCAACTACGTAAGAAAGAATACAAATGCAAAAGTAATTGAAATGACGCATAAGATTCCTCTGTCAATCCAATTTGATCATAAAAATCGGTTGAAATATGCAGAAAATCTCCTCAACAAATATCGTAAAGCAAAATGTGTTCTTACCTCGCGGTTTCATGCGACGATGCCGTGCCTTGCGTTTGAAACTCCCGTCATTCTTGTCAATAAACTCGACTATCGTTTCAAAGGCCTGAAAGGTCTCGTCAACCACTGTTCTCCCCGAGACATTTTAAGGGGAAAATATGACCTGCAGCATCCCCCGCAAAATCCCCAAGGTTATCGGATTTTGAGAGAAAATATGATTGAAATTGTGACTCACTGGGTCAATTCCTCACTCGCTCCTGAATGAAGAATATTCATAACGGTATATTAACATACATGCATCCAACACGGCTGTATTTTTAAAAATTCTAATGCATTGACGATTAAATTTAATATCTTCTCCCACTTTCAGAAGAGTAGACCAGTGAATTTTTTCCCAAACAGATTTTCTTATTGCAATGCAACCATAAGTTAAACAATCGAATCGCTTCAAATCTTTTATGGAGTTTATTTTGTAAGTGTGAAGGTGGTGACAGTCGTAATCATGCCATTTATCGCCAAGATCCAGCTGATCGACTCTAATCCAGCGATGAATAATATGATCAAACTTAGAGTGCCGAAATAGGTATTTAAGAATCTCGACTCTCTGAGGGTGGGGAAGATCATCTGCATCCTGACAAATAAAAATATCTCCGCTTGAATTTTCGCAGGCGATATTCCGATTACTTCCTGCGCTTTGACTATCATTATTTGACACTAAAATCACTTTGAAAGGCCAAGGCTTATTTGTTAAAGAGGTAATATCATCCTCAGGAATCCTATAAGCTTCCGATAAGGAAATCACCATTTCATCAGGAAGCTCAGTTTGACAAGCATAGGAATTTATGAGCTCTTCTAAAAAATAAAAATGTCGGTAATGGCAAGGGACGATGACTGTAACACCTTCATCTGCAGATAGATATGAAGTGAAGCTCCAAAATGAAAGAAAAATCAGCACCAAGCTGCATTTAATTTTCTCTGCCGATAAACGCATTTTGAAAATCTTTGTTGTTAATAAACTAATATTCGAACATGACCATTCAGTCAAGACAAATACAGCAGGGTACAATTCACTAACATAGATAACACTTTAAAGTTTAGTAAATAATGCTCAGACCCTGATTGCTACCTAAACTTGTTGTTAAAGTCTTTCGTTGGATTCAGATGCGTAGACTCGATTTGAAGGCAAGGGTAATCCCCTGCCGATAATCGAGGCTTAGCAGATGGATTCAATGAAAGATTTTAACGACAATAGTCTCTATGATACTTCCTTAGCCAAAAAAGGGGGCATCATGGAAACTTACGCAACAACAGTTTATGTCAGCAGTGAAGAAATCCTTCGAATTTTGGGGATTAAAGACGATCCTCAATCTCAAATGCCCAACGCAGAAGTGATAACTTTTGCTATTTTATCAGCAAAATATTTTTCTTGTAACTATAAAATGTCCAGATATTTATGTAAAAGATTACGATTATTCAGAGCTATTTTAAACAATAGCCGGCTAAATCGCCGAATTCATAAAATTCCTTGGACCCTGATTGCTACCTAAACCTTAGCTAGAGCTTACACGAGCACACCGTCGACGCTACAGTTGTATCTGGCGCACTCGTGTAAGCTCTAGCTAAGGTTTAGGTAGCAATCAGGGTCTTTGCATTTCAATTTTTTTAGGCTATACTTTCACAACAAGACACTAACTCAACCAATTTTTGAATTTACTTCGGTATATAAGAATTAATCAATAGTTTCGATTGAAACACCGTTTTTTTCAAGAAGTAAAATCAATTCAGGAGAATAAATTGTGGGGTTTTCTGTAATCATTCTTAAGTGGCGGACGCAAGGCTTTTCTCCTTGATCAATAAAACTTTTGACCCGCTTGTAAGTTTCGTCATTTTGATTATAAATAGCAAGAGATATGGGATCTTTCAGAATTTCATTCGTTAGAGGCGGTTTAGACTCGCCGTTTTGCGAATTTTTGCGTTCCTTCAGTTTTTTGATCAATTCATGAGTGACATCTTTTGGTTGATACAAAATAGATTGAATGACATTTTTGATTGTCAAATGAAACCCCTTCTCCATAAGACTGAAAATTATTTCTTTGTTCGATGTTTGTATCGCATTTTCTAAAAGCCGCTGATTTCGATCATTTGCCTCAAATAAAGCCTCCTTTTCAAGCAAATGTTCAAAGAATTTTCTTTTAGGAATCTCGTGGAAACCCATCTCCAACTCGAAGCTTGGATGCACTCTGCTCTGTATCAAAAGTTCAAATAGGCCGGGAGAATTTTGGACATAAGTCTCAATAAGTTTTTTCAACTCGGCTTTATTCATTTTTGGATAGCAATCTGTCGCTCCGAATAGAGCATCAAGGTTTTTTTTATTATCAAGTTCATTTGAAGCCATTTCATTTGTAATCTTTAACCCATACATGCGCGCAAGTTTAATGATAAATAATGACCTTTCGCTTTTGCTGCTTAGCAATTTCCGGAGCTGACTCGTAGATAATTGATACCCGGAAATAAAAAAGACATGCAAAAGCTCTATGCTATAATCCACACATTCCTTTCCGCTTACTACTTGGTTGACAAGTTTGTTAAATCCCCAGTTATTTAATAACGTACCTTTATAAATATGAGTAACCAAATCTCTTAAGGAATCTTTATCGGGATTATTGATGATGTCATTAAATTTTCTAAAAGAGTGATCGGGCGACTGAGAATTCATAAAGAAATATTCATCTGCGACTGAATGCGGGCCGCATTTAAACTGTTCTTGGCAAAATGACGTCAAATGCCTGCTGGCAAAACTTCTATGATACTCTTCGGGAGAAACTTTATTTTTCAGTAAAAAATCAACAATCTTTTTAAGATGATCCTGGCAGTACCTGAGAGCAAAAGTAAAACATGAAGCACTGAAGCATTGCTTAGAAGTTAATGCCTCCAAAATATCCACAGTATGAGAGGTATCATTAACAAAAAGGAAATTAATGTTCTCATCTTCTGGGACATATCCTATGCTCAAAAGAGCTTCCACCACTGCGGCGGTATGTTCGTTCTGATTCTGAAAGAGAGTGCGATATATGTCATAGGATTGCAGGCTCGACCCTTCTTTAAGCCATTCTGAAATCAACTTTGGCGAATCTTCTGTCAGAGATTCCAGTTCGAGGTGCAGGCAATTATCATTTCTCTGAATTTTCCATTGATTCCAATATTTCTGCATCATGTTGTTGATAATCTTATTGACATGATCTTTATTCCAGCGCAAAGGGTCGTTGCCCAGTTGCTCTAGTTGTGCAAGAACGTTCTTTTTTAGTTCTTCAATCTGACCATCTAGATGGGATATCGCTCCAATCGCTTCAATGTCGTGCTCTTCAAGATAACATTCTTGGATTTTACGCGATGAGATCCAATCTTTAAAAATCGTTCCAAAGCGTTGAGACCTTTGTTTCGAGGGTGAAAAATCGGCAAACTCCTGGCAAACCCTATTGGCAAAGTTAACTTCTGAAACCATGATGAGAATCTCCTGTTGCTGGCAATATTGATTTAAAGCTAGTAAAATAACTATTTTTTTAAAAGGATTTTCTGACTTGACGTGTTAGGACTTTCCTATTATGTTAATAATGCTATGAAACAAAATTTTACTGAAGCCGCTTCGGAATCCTTGCAGTCGGCATTTGCTGATGCGCAAGAAAGAAATAATACTGAAGTAACAGAAAATCATTTGCTTAAGACACTTTTATCCGATCAGGAAGGATATTTTATATCCCTGCTGCAGGATTTGAAGACGAATCCTTCAGTCCTTCAGTCAAAAGTCGAAGACTCCTTATCGACTCTGCCAACTTTCTCGGGTGAAGGAGGGGAGCTTCAGATGGGGAGAAGTCTGCAGGGACGCATCGCCGATGCACAGACAATCGCCAAAAAAATGAACGACTCATACATCAGCCAAGACCACTTCCTGCTCGCATTCTGGAAAAACGGAGGGGAGCCGTTTGCCTCATGGAAAAAGGGGACAAAACTCTCCTACCAGGATGTTGAATCCAAGATCAAAGAAATTAGAGGAGACCGTCATATGGATTCCCCAACAGCAGAATCAAGCCTCAAGACGCTGGAAAAATACTGCAAAGACCTGACAGGCCTTGCCAGAGAAGGAAAGCTCGATCCGGTCATTGGAAGGGAAGAAGAAATTCGGCGTACCATGCAGGTTCTTTGCAGGCGCACAAAAAACAATCCGATGCTGATCGGCGAACCGGGTGTCGGCAAGACCGCGATTGCCGAAGGTCTTGCCCATCGCATCATTCAGGAAGATGTGCCCGATTCATTGAAAGGAAAACAAATTCTTGCGCTTGATATGGGAAGCCTGATCGCCGGCACCAAATTTCGCGGTGAATTTGAAGAGCGGTTGAAAGGGATTTTACAGGAAATTGAAAAAAGCGAAGGGCAGATCATTTTATTTATCGACGAAGTCCACACCCTTATAGGAGCAGGAGCATCCGAAGGAGCCATGGACGCCGCCAATTTGCTCAAGCCAGCACTGGCCAGAGGCGTGCTCCATTGCATCGGCGCCACAACTTTAAGCGAATACCAAAAATACATTGAAAAAGACGCTGCTCTGGAGAGACGCTTTCAACCAGTTATGGTCCGAGAGCCAAGCCTGGAAGAAACAATCGCCATTTTGCGCGGCATCAGAGAGCGATACGAGATTTTTCACGGAGTGCGGATTACAGAATCTGCCATCCATGCCGCAGCGTTTTTGTCCCACCGCTATATAACCGATAGATTTTTGCCTGATAAGGCTATTGACCTGATCGATGAAGCGGCTAGTTTGATCAAAATGCAGCTCGGCAGCCGTCCTCTGCCGATCGATAACAAAGAACGGCAGCTATCAAGCATGATTGTCGAGCAGCAAGCCCTCAAAAGAGAGGGCAGTACCGGCTCCAATGAAGCAGCAAAAAAGCTCGAAGCCAAAATTGCCGAGGTCAAAGAGGAGCTTGCCAAGCTCAGGTCCCAGTGGGATAAGGAAAAGCAATTAATCCAAAACCTCAAAGATAAAAAAAATCGCTTCGAACAGCTCCGTTTCGAGGAAGAGGACTCCGAGCGGAAAGCCGATTACAACAAAGTCGCCGAACTGAGATACAACAGCATTCCTGCCCTTCAGAAAGAAATCGAGCAGGCCGAACACAAACTCAATGAAAAAGAACACCGTCTTCTTCAGGAAGAAGTCGACGAGCCGCTCATCGCGCAAATCGTCTCAAAATGGTCGGGAGTTCCCGTCTCAAAAATGCTCGAAGGCGAAGCGCAAAAACTCCTTAACCTTGAAAAAGAGTTGGGAAAGCGAGTCGTCGGACAAGATTTGGCGATTACAGCGGTCAGCGAAGCGATCAGGCGCTCGAGAGCCGGCCTCAGCGACCCCGACCGCCCTATGGGCGCATTCCTCTTTTTAGGCCCCACAGGGGTCGGAAAAACCGAGCTGGCCAAAACCCTGGCGTATCAGTTATTCAATCAGGAAGAGGCCTTAATCCGCCTTGACATGTCCGAATACATGGAAAAACACAGCGTCTCCAAGCTAATTGGATCGCCTCCCGGGTATGTGGGCTACGAAGAAGGGGGCCAGCTGACAGAAGCCATACGCCGCCGCCCTTATGCAGTTATCCTTCTCGATGAAATTGAAAAAGCCCATGAAGATGTATTCAACATCCTCTTACAAGTCTTTGACGACGGCCGGCTGACAGATGCCAAGGGGCGCGCGGTCAACTGTAAAAACGCCCTCTTCATTATGACTTCAAACCTCGGGTCGGCCCAGCTTTTGGAGCAGCTTGAAAAGTCTCATACCGAATTTTCGAAAGATGCCATTATGGCTCTCCTCGAGCCGATCATCCGCAGGCATTTCCGACCTGAATTTCTTAACCGGCTCGACGACATTCTCCCTTTCCTCCCCCTGCGCGAGGAGGAAATGCACAAAATCGTCGAGATTCAACTCACTCGCGTGGCCAAGCGCATCAGCGAGAGGCACGTGACGCTTTCCTGGTCGAAGGAAGTTGCCGATTCCTTAGCCAAAGAAGGGTACGACCCCATTTTCGGCGCCCGTCCTCTAAAGCGGCTCATTCAACACAAGGTATCCAACATGCTGGCGACAGCCATTCTCGAAGGTCGCATCCCATCCGACAGCGAAGTCATGCTCAGCGTAGAAAATGGTAAGATTGGCTTCGACCTCGTCGCCGTTGTGGAAAGCAGATAGCAGAGATATTAAATAGTATCCGTTTTGTTCAATAACAAAGTTTCTTAATAACTGTTATTTAATTGACAAAAGTGTAGTATTACTGCTTTCTGCTCTCACATATAGTCTTTCATATGGGGATACATGACGCGGGTAAAAATATTTTTCTGCCAGTCTTCATTAATTTGAGAAAAGTAATAGGCTATGATGATAATGCCAAGTGGAAAATTGAAAAAAGAGACCACAAGTCCCAATGTAACGACAGCGCCCCCCTTAAACCAGGACCAGTACATTTTCGTAAGGCGTTTTAGGAGGGGAAAAGAATTGAAAGTGATGAGCGCGGCCAAACCCATGCAAGCAAAGCAAAACAGCGAGCCGACTGTCCAAATAAACGACACAAAAGAGGAGAGGAGAAACACAAACCTCAGCTTCCACGATGTTTGTTTCGGCAAAGTTTTTTTGAATCGGGGGAATTCCTGCTCGCCGTAGGGCTGTTCATCATCCTCAATGATGATAAACTCGGGCATTTTCGGTTTCTCGTCTTCGTTCATAACTTGCGCTTGATCTTGTTTATGCCATTCAAAGCGGCTATGCGGTAACCTTCCGCATAGGTAGGATAATTAAAAACCTGGTCAATAAAATAATCGATTCTGGCATTAAATCCCATAGCTAATTGACCGATATGGATAACCTCGGTCGCTCCACGCCCGATGACATGCACTCCCAGGATCTCCAACGTCTCTCTGTGAAACAGGATTTTAAACATCCCTACATTGCTTCCAGCTATGTGACTGCGTGAAATCTCATAATAATAAGCCCTGCCCACTTCGTAGTGGAAGCCCATTTCCTGAAGATCCTGTTCTGTAAAACCGCAACAGGAAATTGTCGGAATTGTATAAATGCCGACAGGATAAAAATTCGGGAACTGATGTGTGTCAATGCCGCAGGCGTGCCTCGATGCCAGCCTTCCCTGCTCCATGCTTGTCGATGCTAAGCAAGGGCCTCCGACAACATCTCCTACAGCATAGATATGAGGAACCTTTGTCTGAAAAAGCGAGTTGACCGGAATATACCCTCTGGGACTGACGCCGAGACCGGCATTTTCAATGTGAAGTCCTTCTACATTCGCAACGCGCCCCAATGCATAGAGCAAAACATCGGCTTTGAGACATGTATCATCTTCAAAAAGGACTTCGGCCCTATTATCGACCCGTTTAATTTCTTTGGGCATTTTGCGCCCTTTAAACCTCAGCCCCAAATTGGTCAATGCCGTCTGGAGGTGTATGCCGATTTCGTGATCGAGCAAAGGAAGCAAATGATCTTTTTTATCGATGACAGTCACCTCTGTCCCTAAAGCAGAAAAGAAACTGGCATATTCGGAGCCAATGATCCCCCCTCCCAATACCAGCATAGTTTTGGGCACCTCTTTAATCGCAAGAAGCCGGGTAGAATCTAAAATGACTTCATCATCAAAGGGGACTTCGATCGGATTTCTCGGTTTTGAGCCTGTTGCTATAATGAACTTGTCAGCGTGAATCTGATGCGTTAATCGAAAATTTTCATCGACAACGATCAGCATATTCTTATTCTCGAAACGAGCCATCCCCACAACAAACCGAATATCATTCTTTCTAAATTGCCGGGTGATGATCTGCCCCTGCTGCTCGACAACCTGTTTGAGCCTGTAGTTTAAGTCCTCTATCGTCACATCGCGCATAGGGAAATTCTTCCCGTAAATGACGCGCTGCCTAAATCCGGTCAGATCAACAATTGCCTCGCGAAGAGTTTTAGAGGGAATTGTTCCCTCATAAAGGCAAGCTCCTCCCGGTCCGCCCGATTTTTCGATAACCACAACTTTTTTACCGAGCTTAGAAGCTTGTATAGCCGCTTTTTGCCCTGCCGGCCCCGATCCGATTATGGTGATATCTGCTTGAATTTCTTCCATATCAAACCCCATTATCTCAGAAATAGGCCTGAAGGTCAAAATTATTGCATCCTATTCACCCTTAATCCTATAGTAGAGAAATAAAAAATTCGTTATAATATTATCATGAGTAAAATCAATTTTGAAAAAGCCGAACAGTACTTTGACAAGGGCCTGGCCCGTATGGAAGTGGAAAATCTGCTCTATCTTGCCGAGCTTTCCGATTCGCTTGGATCACTTGTCAGCAAACCAAAACGAGGCAAAAAAACTAAGGAACAAATCAAAAGAGAGAAAGCCTTTTTAGTCATCAATACCAAAAGAGAGATCAAATTTATCGCCAGAGTACGCCGCGATCTGGTCGAAGAGCTTGGCATCGACCGGGAAACGGCCGAAAGACTCTTTAAAGACCCTGATAATGTCTCTGATGAGGATATTGAAGAAATTCTTAAAATTCGCGCTAAAATCCGCAATTTTAGAGATGAAATCAAAAAAAGCCTTCAAGATATTAATACCGAAGAAATGATCCAGAAGCAAATTGCCAAGGCTAAAAATAAACGTTTTAACATTCGCGACAGCTGGCTCCCCCTTCAATAAATTTTGATTGTAAAGAAAGTATCGCTATGCTATGATTTTCGATATACTGGAATTTAGGAGACAATCATGCAAAAATCCGCAAAAAAGAAACTTGTCCATGGGAAAAAGTGCCAGGTAACGGGAAAACGGCCTGTCAAAGGAAATACATACTCCATCCGCGGTATTGCCAAGAAAAAGAAAGGGATCGGCCTTAAAATTACCGGTAAAAACAAGCGTGAATTCAAGCCGAACGTTCAAAAAAAACGTTTCTGGCTGCCGGAAGAAAACCGTTTTGTTACCCTTAATGTTTCAGCCGCGGGTATCCGCACAATCGAAAAACGAGGGATCATGTCGGTTGTGAAAGACATGCGCACTCAAGGCTACAAAATATAAAGCTCGCAAGCACTGAGATGCTTGCGTTTTTTTTACTCGCATTGTTTTGCAATTTCCCAATAGTCTCTTAGGGATAATGGAATGTGTTGTAATGAATGCCGAAAATCGGTATAAGCCTTAGGCATCTTTTGCGGCACCTTCATTTTACATCGATAAAATTCATCAAACTGCCGGTACAACTCTTCAACCTTGTCATAGTTAATATGATCGCAATCCCAATCGGCCATTCCGGAAGTCTTCTCAAGATCGCGAGAAATAAATTGGATTGGAAAACAGTAGGCAGATTGTTCATTAGTATTGGTAAAGTGAGCAATTTTATTGCGGAGATATCGATGATTTCCATCCCCGGAAAACAGAGGCTCCATTTCCTCTAATTTTTGACTGGATTTTTTCTTTACATGAGTCCAGGATTTTTTGAGATTTTTGCATTCTGAACAACAAAGTGCGGTATAGATGGGAAAGCACGAATAAAAATCGCCAATTTCTATAAGCTTATAGCAAAGATCAATAAAAAAGCTGATTTTGACTCCCCTCTTGGTTTGCTCGGACTTTTTATTAGATTCACTGCGAAAAATATGACTTTTAACCCATAAAGAAAGATTGTTAGAATGCTGGATGAGTTTTCGCATGCCGGAAACTGGCCCGGGCGATATCCACCTAATATTAAGAAATTCCTCTATGTCGACTTTTTGTATCAATCCAACTGTATGCAGTTTAATATCGGAAGCGAGCTTATCTAACTGCTCTTTGTAACCTTTGCCCGCACAATACGATTCAAGTACTTTGTCACAAGATTCCTCGCTTGGCCGCGGACTGTTGGATCCCTCATTTGTACAGAGATTTTTAGATCGTTTAACCCTTTTTATAAATCGCCGCTTTGCCGCCTTCAATTCATTTTCCGGCTGATAGTTAAGAAATTTTTCAAACGTATACATTTTGAATCTATCGGTACGAACTTCTAAAAGTTTGCACAGCAACCCGTACAGATTTCTCCTCAAATATGTAGAAGTTTCTTCATCAAAAAATTTATCATAAATGCATTCCAATAGCACCTTATCCGTTATAAATAAAGGAAAAGTTAAAACAATTTTCATCAAGCGTGCATCTAATCTCTTTAGTGATTTTATATCCACAAGCTTAAGAAGATCCTGAGCCAATTTCCTTTCTAATACGCCGTTTACATAGTCCTTCAGTGGTGTTTTCAAAAGCATCTCTTTTAAAAGAATACAATACTCTTCGTCATTGGCCAGAAAGTTATAAGCGTCATTTTCCCTTTTATTTTCTATCAATTTAGTTAAATAGAGCTGCACATTAAAAAATTTTGAATTCTCAAGGTCAATTTTTTGGATGTTGAGTCTGAATATTTCTTTTGTGGATTTACTTTGTGTTTGATTCTGAATAATATCAAATAATTCCTGAATATGAGGTCCTGTACATTTTTTGAGCTGCTGGATTGTCGATTTTTTCCGAATTAACTGATCAAATAAGGGGATATAGTTTTCAGCAATCTTCTTAAAAGCTTCGATATCAAGAAATCTGAGCAGACGAATTTTCAGTTTATCGGGTAGCTGTTCAATACATCGGTTGAGAAAGTCTTGAGGCACTACCCCAATGAATCTGGAAAGAACTTTTAGGACAAATTCTCCATTCTTTTTTGTATGATTGGAAAAGTTTCCCCAAAACTGCTCTTCTAAGCCTCCGCGCCCAAATCCAGCAAGGAGAAACTGGGACTCAAAACTAAATCGGTCGATTAATTCCTTTTTTTCAGAGCTGTTAGGGAGCTTCAAAAAATATTGTGCAGCATCATTAAATCCCCCCAACTTCATGCGCCTTTCGACAAAAGGAGGAATATCTCTTTGCTGTTTCTTGACAGCAAATGAAATCGCCTGCTTCATAGACATTTTAGAAAGACAGTCTTGGGTATCTTCGTCAGAAAGATGTTTGATAAGTTGATCAGCGCTACTCGAAAACTCATCCAGCAAGTAGACTTTAGACTCGGCATTGGACCGTTCAAAAACCGCGCTAAGAAGTTGCTCGCCGGATTGTTCGACAGCTTTTTGAAACTTTTGGGTGATTGTCTCTCGTTTATTGGCACTATCAAAAGATTTAACCCACCTGGCCACCCTCCTCTTTTCCAATTTGCCGGAGGCACGTGTTTTTAATTGCTTTGCCGACTGGGAAAGAGGTTCATACCCAATTCTGACCGCATCCATCACTGACTCCTTTTCAGCTTTGCAGTTTCTTTAGCTCTTGTTCGATTTCAGTATCTTCTATTTTTCGAAACAGAATGACTGGTTCTCCGAGAAGCGTCCCCTCTTGAAGAGGCTCAGCAAGAACGGCATCCCAGGATTGTTCATCAATGCGGCTTGTGTGCCCCAGCATTTTCCACACCTTATCTGCTGCTTCGGGAATTACAGGGCAGGAAACCAAAGCGAGGACCTTAAGACATTCCAGGCAGCAGCGGATTGTCGTCTGCATAGCTTCTGGATTCTCTTTGACTTCCTTCCAGGGACGTTTTGAGTCGAAATAGGCATTTCCGGCGGCGGCAAGCTCCATAATGAGCCGGCAGACCTGCCTGAGCTTAAAATCTTGGTAGTTTGACTCGATCAAATCGGCAAGCTTGTCAATTTTTTCAAGGAAAATCTTATCTTCCTGACCGAGCGTTCCAAATGTGGGAATAGCGGCGCCGCACTGCTTTTTGGCAAACACCATCACGCGATTGACTAGATTGCCGTATTTTCCTAGCAGCTCGGAATTGCAGCGCAGTTGGAAGTCCTTCCAGCCAAACTCCGAATCTGTTGTTTCCGGAGCATTGGACGCAATCGCAAATCGAATTTGATCGGAAGTGTAATTATTTAAAAACTCATCAAGATGAATAAACCATCCTTCGGATTTGCTGAACTTCTTCCCCTCTAGATTATAGAACTCATTAGCCGGAATCTCATCGACAAGTTTATAGGGTTGGTTCTGTCCCATGACCATCGCAGGGAAAATCGCGGCATGGAACGGAATATTGTCCTTCCCGATAAAATGGACAAGCCGAACATCGGGGTCAAGCCAATACTCTTTCCATTTATCGGGAGCGTGAATCTTTAGCGACCATTCCATCGTTGCCGATATGTAACCGATCGGAGCGTCAAACCAGACGTAGAGAACTTTTCCTTGAGTTTCGGGAAGGGGAATGGGAATACCCCACTCAGTATCCCGGGTGATTGCCCGGGGGTGCAGATTTTTGATATATCCCTTGATAAAGTTCACGACATTAGGCTTCCAATTCTTCTCGGAGAGCCAGTCTTCAAGACGGTCCTTAAACCGGTCCAACAGCAAAAACCAATGCTTTGTGGGTTTGTGGGTCAGCCTGGCGCCGGAAACCTTTGATCTGGGATTTTTCAGTTGAACGGCGTCATAGCTGGCGCCGCATCTGGGACACTCATCCCCACGGGCGGCGTCAAACCCGCAGGAGGGACATTCACCGACAACATAACGATCGGCGAGAAATCGATTTTCTTCCTCTGAATAGAGCTGGTCGGTCACTTTATCTTCAATATAGCCGTTTTCCAGAAGATCCAGAAAAAACTGTTGAACAGGCTCTTTGTGCCCTTCCCATGTGGTTCTTGAGTAGTGATCGAAAGAAATGTTCAAACGCTCAAATAGAGCGCTGTTCGTTTTATGATAGAAGTCCACCTGTTCTTTTGGCGTCCTCCCTTCCATCTCAGCGCTTAAGGTAATGGCAATGCCATATTCATCGGAACCGCTGATAAAGAGAACGTCATTTTGTTTCAGTCTCTGAAACCTGGCATAGCAGTCGGCGGGAAGGTAAGCACCGGCAATATGGCCAAAATGAAGAGGGCCGTTGGAATAAAGCAGAGCGGATGTGATAAGGATCTTTTCTTTCATAACTAAATGTGTTTTATGGTTTCCTTGACTACGAGAACTTCAAGATCGGTGTCAGGAATGATCTTCCATCCCATGACCTCGTCATTTTCCAAATTAACATATAAGGGACCGGGTTTAAAATAAACATATGGCTTTTCAATATCCTTTGGCAGTGGGTTGGGACATGAAAAGTCAGTCTGAAATTCGGCCAGCGTTCCATGTTTATCGATAAGATCCTGTTTTCTGTCATCGGGAAGACTCCCCCACGAAACCCAATTTCCCGGTTTCCTCTTTTGCAAAAACGACCAATCAAGTTCGATTTTTCCGGCCCACGTAACGCAGTCGGGAAAAATCCTCCCTGTTTCCCTGTCAAGAGCGGCGCGGTCTAAATCAAAAATGCGGTTGTTATAGTCTTCCATGTCTATTAAATATCTCTTAACTTTATAAAGTGTAGTATAGCGAAGCGTATTGGCGCGCCTTAAGGGAACTTTACTATAAGGACTGAGCGTTTGTCTGGGTTTTTCCGTCAGTTTTTTTCCAATCCAAAGAAGAGCGAGCATAAAAAGAATAACCAGAAGCAAAAAAACAAAGACAGAAAAAGCCGATTCCACTTATGAGCTCGCAAGTTCAGGTTCTTCCTCCGGAGTCGGAACTTGATTATCAATTTCGACTTTCACTTCCTTTTCAATGATATTTTGCTTTGGCAGCTTCCCTTTTTCCGACATAATTTCAGCCACGACATTAACAGCGATATTATCTGATCCGGTGCTGACTCTTGCTCCCCGGCCAGTTTTAATCATGTCCCTGGCTTCTTCAATCAGGTAATTGACCATGCCGAACTGACTATCAAAATTTTTCTTTATTTTTTCATTGGTGATATAATTATCAAATTCCATAATGATTCTCCTTGCTGTGATCTTCTGCAATGACGATGCTTCTCAGCACTTGATAAGCTATTCTTAGGTCATCATTGACAATATTGTATTGATAAAGGCTTCCGGCTTCGAGTTCATTTTTCGACCAGGAAAGCCGCTCTTCAATGACCTTCCGGCTTTCCGTCTTTCTCTCCTCCAGCCTCTCTTTCAATACATCAAAACTTGGGGGAAAGACAAAAATAAAGACAGCAGAAACAGTCCCCATAAGCTGTTTGGCTCCTTGAGTGTCGATAACAAGAAAAACATGTTTTCCCTCCTCAAGCCTTTCTTCGACCCAAAGGCGGTCGGTTCCATAGTAGTCTTCATATACAACGGCATGCTCGAAAAAATCTCCGTGTTTTATCTTCTTTTCAAATTCTTCCTTCGATACAAAATGATAATCGACGCCAGATTGTTCATGCGGCCTCTTTTGTCTTGAGGTATAAGAGACGCTTTGCACAACTTCTGGAAATTCGCTTGTCAGCATGCGAACTAGCGTTGTCTTTCCAGTTCCGGCAGGGGCGCTGAGGACAAAAAGCTTTCCTTTGGCAGCGCTGCCGACCAATTTTCCTGTCCTTCTGAAATCGTTCATAATTTATTCAACGTTTTGCAGTTGTTCCCTGATTCTTTCAAGTTCGTTTTTTATCTCTATTGTTTTACGGGAAATTTCAATATCATTTACCTTTGAAGCTATGGTATTGGTTTCGCGAAACAGCTCCTGCGCGATAAACTCCAGGGTTTTTCCCACAGACTTGCCGCTTTCCATGGTTTCCACAAAATGCTCCAAGTGGGCATTAAACCGGGTGATTTCTTCGGAAATATCGACTTTTTCCGCATAAAGGCACACTTCCCTTAGAAGCGCTTCTTCATTTTCAACTTTTCCGGGAAAGGCGGCTTCAAGCATCTCCGTCAATTTCTCTCTCATTGTCTCGACAGACCGTCCCGACAATTTATTGATCTCTTGAATCACGCGGCTTAATCGGTCAATGCGTTCGTTGAAATCCTCAAATAACTTGCCGCCCTCATAATCTTTCATTTTCATAAAAGGATTCAAGGCTGCACTAATTGCGTTTTCCAGCGCCAGCTTCCACGCCTTTTCATCAGCGATCTCATCGCTATAATCCAATATGTCCTTGCTGCTGCTGAGAAGGCGGATTGAAAAATCCGAATTGCTAATTTTCAGCATCTCGGCGATTTCGTCGGCTGACTTTTTCATCTGCCTGGCCAATTCGATATTAGGTCTTATGGAAACGGGAGGCTGCTTTTCAAAAGACGAAATGATCTTGACACTCACTTGTCCTCTAAAAACAGATTCGGAAATTTGTTTTTGGATATCCAATTCAAAACGGCGAAGCTCAGGTGGACAGTGGACTTTAACATCAAGATATTTCCGATTGACAGACTGGATTTCAACTGTCACTGTCCCGATTGCCGTTGACTCGACTATCCGACCAAAGGCTGTCATGCTCCTGAGCATAGATTTAATTCCTTTTTGAGTGTCTTAACCGGTTCAAATGAGGCCCTGTGTATCTCGCAAGGGCCGTGCTCTTTCAGCATACGGATATGTTCTTCAGTAGGATACCCCTTATGCCGGATAAAATTGTAACAAGGCCATTTCTCGTGAAATTTTCTCATGATGCCGTCCCTAATGACTTTCGCCATGATCGAGGCAGCCCCAACCGAAAGCGACAGGGTATCCCCTTTAATCACTTTTTCAGTGACAATATTGGGATGGGGCAGGTTCATCCCGTCAACAATCACATAATCGGGGTTCTTGCTCATTCCATCGATAGCCGCGAGCATCGCATTAATTGTCGCCTGGTAGATGTTGATCCTGTCGATCTCCCGAGCATCAACAACACCGACAGAATAATGCACGTCGGAATGGCTTGAAAGGATTTGATAAATTTCTTCCCGTTTTTTTGGCGTTAGCTTTTTACTGTCGTCAATGCCTTCAATTCGCAAATTTTTCCCTAAAGAACAGCAAACGGCGACCACAGGTCCAGCTAAAGGCCCCCGGCCTGCTTCATCGACACCGGCGATCATGGTATAGCCCAAATCGCGGGCGCGCTTTTCGTAGAAAAGCTTATCTCCTCTAAGACTGACCCCACCCATGTATTCGCTACATTAGCTCTCGTCATGAGAAGTTTCGTTTTCCTCTTTTGCAGGCTCTTCGACTGCAACCTCTTCCTGAGCATTTTCTTTAGCTTCCTTATAGAAGGCGGCCAGGTCTCCGCGAACCTTGGCTCCTTTGCCCTTTTTCCCGCGAATGTAGTTCAATTTTGCCCGTCTTACACGACCGCGGCGCAATATTTCGATCTTCGAGATGCGGGGGCTGTGCAGCAAGAATACCCGCTCCATGCCTTCGCCATATGCCACCCGGTGCACGGTAAATGTCTCGGAAAGTCCCGAGCCTTTTTTGGCAATCACGGTCCCCTGAAAAATCTGGACACGCTCTTTTGATCCTTCAATAATCCGGGTATGAACGTTGACAGTATCTCCCACTTTGAAATTCGGTCTCTTTTTCAAAGATCCCTCTTCCAGTTTTTGTATTACTGCTGATTTACTCATGAGTCTCGACTCCTTTATTCTGTAGCAGATCGGGCCTCGCGGCACTCGTTTTTCTAACCGCTTGCTGTTTGCGCCACTTATCTATCTGCTGATGATTTCCACTTAATAAAATTTTCGGGACTTCCATCCCTTCAAAAACTTCAGGCCTTGTGTAATGAGGGCAATCCAAAATTCCTTCGGAAAAAGAATCCTGAAGAGAGGCGCACTCATGACCTAAAAATCCCGGAACAAATCTGAGCAAGGCATCAATCACGACGATCGCCGCCAAACAGCCGTTGGTGAGCACATAATCGCCGATACTGATCTCCTCATCGACTTCAAGATCCAAAGCTCTCTGATCGATACCCTCGTAGTGACCGCATAAAAACACGACATGGCTGCGGGCGGAGAGCTCTTTGCATTTATCGGCCGTCAATGTCTTCCCTTGCGGACTGAGATGCACAACATGCGCCTCGTCCGATTTAACGCTGCGGACGGCATTGACGACAGGCCCTGCCATCATCAGCATACCGGGTCCGCCTCCGTAGGGTCTGTCGTCGACCTGCCTGTGCCTCCCTTCCGAAAAGCTTCGAATATCCGTTAATCGAATATCGATCAGCCCCGCATCCCGGGCTCTTTTAATCATGCTATGATCAAAGGGACCCGAAAAGTACTCGGGAAAGAGAGACAAAATATCAATGGTTATCCGGGGATTTTGTTCTCTTTCCATAAAAGCACGATTGCTTATTTGTTTTTATGTCTCGCTGCACGTTTTTTAGCGGCCATTTTCACGCGATGAGCCGCTTTTTTTTCTTTATGCGTCTTCAAAGCCGCGGGCGCTCCCTGAGCGACCAGCGCTTCAACTTTTTCACTGAGCTCGGCACCGGTATTCAACCAATGTTCAATTCGCTCTTCTTTGAGATGCAATTTTTTCTCTTGCTCATTTTCAAAAGGGTTATACCAACCCACACATTCGACATATTTACCATCTCGTGGAGAGCGGATATCTGCGACCACAACCCGGTAAAAGGGACGGTTTTTCCTCCCTTGCTGTCTCAGTCGAATCTTTAGCGCCATTTGGCACCTCCCATCATCTTTTGCATTTGTTTCATATTTGGCATTTTCTTAAAAAACTGTTTTGCCTGCCTAAATGACTTGGCAAGCTTGTTAACATCTTGAACCGATGTACCGCTGCCGCGCGCGATTCTCTTGCGGCGGCCCGGGATCAATTCGACGCTCCCAACACGTTCATCGATTGTCATCGACAAAATGATCGCTTCGACTTTATCAAGTTCAGAGTCGTCTAGATCCATATCTTTTATTTGCGACATTCCGGGAAGCATATTCAACACGGACTTAAAAGATCCCATCTTTTTCACCATTTGAATCTGCTTCAAATAGTCCGTATAAGTAAAGGATGCCGATCTTAGCTTCTTTTCAAGCTGCTTAGCCTCGTCCTCGTCAATATGCTCCTGAGCTTTGCGCACAAGGTTAATCGTATCGCCCATGCCCAGAATACGGTCTGCCATCGAAGAGGGATTGAATATCTGGATATCATCCATCGTCTCGCCGATCCCTTCGAACTTGAGCGGCTTTCCGGTCACTTCTTTAATGGAAATGGCAGCGCCTCCCCGAGTGTTTCCATCCAGCATGGTGAGGATTGTTCCGGTCAGTTCAATCTGCTGGTTAAACTCGGCGGCGACATTCACAGCATCCTGGCCGATCGTCGCGTTGACAACAAAGAGGATTTCATTCGGATTTGCTGCCTGTTTGACCTCTTTAAGCTCTCCCATCAACTCCTGATCGATATGAAGCCTGCCTGCCGTATCCACGATGACCAGATCATGCCGGTTGACATTGGCATACTCCATGCCGGCTTTGACCACTGACACTGCACTGCCCGATCCGGTAAACACTTCAACACCGATCTGCTCTCCCAAAAGTTTCAACTGCTGGATCGCAGCCGGCCTCTGCAAATCGCACGCCAGTAAAAGCGGCTTCTTTTTGCCATGATTTTTCATGAGAAACCGAGCCAGCTTGGCGCATTGGGTCGTCTTCCCCGATCCCTGCAGACCGCAAAGCATGATGACAGCCGGCCAGCCGCTCAGATCGAGAGGGGCCTCGCTGCCTCCCATTAGCTCCACAAGCTCGTCATGAACGCATTTTATAAACTGCTGTCCAGGCGATACCGACTGAAGAACTTCGCTGCCAAGCGCTTTCTCCTTAATCCTTTTGACCAATGTTTTGGCCACGCCATAATTGACATCCGCTTCGAGAAGCGCAAGCCGAACTTCGCGCACAGCATCGGAAATATTGTCTTCACTAAGCTTTTTCTTTCCGCGAAGCTTAGAAAATATTCCCTGCATTTGGTCTGTTAGAGTGCCAAGCATCCTTATTTAGTATCCTCTGTATACATGAGATCGGCATTCATAATACTCAAAAATTCATTCATTTTCAAGTGAAAAGAAGCGATTTTGTCCCGACAGGTCGTCCTCGACGCATGATTTAGCAAAACCCGCCTGTTCAAAAATGTCCTTGACATACTCCCCCTGGCGGTGTCCGATTTCCACCCACATCTTCCCCCCGGGACATAAATGCCCTTTCAAGTCTCCTGCGATCAGACGGTAGACCTCAAGTCCGTCAACTCCGCCGACAAGCGCTAGCCTCGGCTCGAATCCCTTAACGCTCAAACTCAGGCCATCATATTCACGCTCGGAGACATAAGGAGGATTAGAGACAATAAAATGGGCAGCCTCCCCCGCAAAAGGAGCAAACAGATCCCCTTGCAGACACCTGGCCTCTACCTCGTTTTTCCGAATGTTTTCCCTGGCGGCCCCGCAGGCATCGGCGGAAATGTCGGAGAGCGTCACATCAAGCTCGGGACAAGCTTTTTTAATGGCAATCCCCAGACAGCCCGATCCGCAGCAAAGATCCCAGAGTTTTTTTCCCCTAACATCGCGCGTCTTTAAATAATTGATAATCTTAGCGGCCATTTCTTCGGTTTCGGGGCGTGGTATGAGAACTGAGGGGTTCACAACAATCTCGCAGCCCAAAAAATCGACAACCCCTTCGATGTATTGAATCGGCTCCCCTTTCCCGAGTCTTTTCAGCCGGCTTCGGCACTGCTCAATCTCCCCATCATTCAATGGCTTGTCATAATCCAGATAGAGCTCCATTCTCGAGAGATTCAGAACATGGGAAAGCATTTTTTCGGCAAGACGTCTCGGCGACTCGATTCCCTTCGTCTCCAAATACTTAGTAGACTGTGTCAGAATTTCCTTAACCTGCATTCATTTTTTGGTGGTGAAAGTGTTTGACAAGAGCAGAGGTCACCTCGTCGATCTCTCCCTGCATAGCTCGATCGAGATGATATAAGGTCATGTTAATACGGTGATCGGTCAAACGGTTTTGAGGGAAATTATACGTGCGGATCCTTTCGGAGCGATCCCCTGTCCCTACCTGCAAAGACCGCTTCGAGGCCATCTCTTTTTCCCTTTGTATTCTCTCCTGTTCAGCAATTTTCGCCGAAAGAAAGCGCATTGCCTTTTCCTTGTTCTTGTGCTGGCTCCTCTCTTCCTGGCAGGCAACGACTATGCCGGTCGGAATATGCGTGATGCGGACAGCGCTGTCTGTCGTGTTGACATGCTGTCCTCCCGCTCCCGAAGAGCGGAACGTATCGATCCTCAGGTCTTTTTCTTCCACCTTAACTTCTTCCTCTTCGGAAGGTTCGGGAAGTGCTGCCACTGTGATGGCGGAAGTATGGACCCTCCCTTGAGCTTCGGTTTCGGGAACTCTTTGCACCCGGTGGGTGCCCGCTTCGTGCTGGAGGAACCTGTACACATTAGACCCGGAGAGAACCATAACGTATTCTTTAAACCCTCCCATTTCGGAAGGGGTGCAGGAGAGAAGTTCATAGCGCCATCCCATACGGTCGGCATAGAGCTTATACATTCTGACACAATCGGCAACGAAAAGAGCCGCCTCCGCCCCGCCCGTACCGGCTCTCAGTTCCAGAATTGTATTGCGGTTGTCCAAGGGATCGGGAGGAACAAGAAGGTTGTCAAGTTTGACTGTCAGCTCATGAACCACCTTTTCCAGCTTCTCTATATCTTCTTCCAAAACGATGGTAAATTCGGGATCTTCTTCACTTTCAAGCATTTTTTGATTATCGCCCAGCTGATGCTCGGCATTTTTCAATTCGTTCCAGCAATTCTTGATCTCGGATAATCGGGAGTGCTCCTGGGTCAAGGTTCGGTACTTTTCCTGATCCTGGATGATATCAGGCTGGCCGAGAGCCTGCTCGACTTCGTCCAACCGGCTGATCAGAGACTTTATCTTTTCTTCCATTTTTACCTTTTAACAATAAAAAATATCCGCCACGCCTGCTCTTGGCAGACAGGACGGATGAAAATCAAATGAAAATGAAGTTACTTTTTCTTCTTTTTCGCTGTTTTTTTCTTGGCAGGCTCTTCAGCAGCTTCCTTCTCCGCTTCCGCCTGCATTTTAGCCGCTTCCCGCTTTGCCTTTTCCTTGTAACGCTTTGTAAATTTATCTATGCGCCCTTCGGTATCGACCAAACCCGATTTACCGGAGAAAAAGGGATGCGAGTGGGAGGAGATAGGGACATGGTAAACAGGATACTCGACGCCTTCAAAAACCTCTTTTTCCTCCGGGTTCAAAGCGGCTCCACAGACAAATTTGTGCCCGGTTGAGGAATCGACAAACAAAATTTTCTGATATTTAGGGTGTATCTCTTTCTTCATTAATCACTCCAATATGAAATTTTAAGGCTTATCATACAAAATTTTGCCATTAACCACAAGCCTGAAATGGTGTTATTTTGTGGCAAGGTTTTTTAAAATGACTCACAATAAATGACATACAAACCTCATTTGGAATAATAAAAAAAATATTATAAAATAAGTCGAAAAGGAGGTTTTATGATCAGCTGTTATCGCCTGGGTGGGGCCATTAAAAGGCCTCCTTTTTTTGCTCTCAATTCCTACTGGAAACGCTATTCAATTCATTACTTTCCAGGGATTAGCGGTCCTATAGGAGGCATTTTTCGAATAGCTATCAGCAGCCTGTACGGGTTCTACCACACCCTGTCCTTAAAAACTCATCAGATTAGGCCATTGCCCGGAGGATTTAAGAATCCCAATCAATTCTGTTTCGGGCATGCTCTTTTTCAGGTTCTCTTTGCTTCAGACAAATTTTCAAAATATTTGTCGCCAAAGAAACACAGTTTGAAGCCATACCACAATGAAAACTCGGAAAATTTAAACCTGAGAATCAAAGTCCAGCATCATCTCAATAAAATGCGAAGAAAAATCACTGGTCACAAAACCGTAAGCGCTTCCGAATCCTTCCGGCTAAGGCATCAGTTTCACCTCGCAAACCACAATATTCCTGAAAAAGGACAATGGGATCTTTGCGAATTCTCCGATCACGTTTTCAAAATAATAGAGGTTCCTCCTATAGAATTTTCTTTAGATGTCCTCCCTCTTCGCTATTTTGCCAATTCGTTTTATCTCAATCCCAATATGATGAGAGTTAAGAAAACCATTTCCCTGGATTCAATTCCACTTCTTAACGAAAAACTTGAAACAATACCGGAAGATCCCGAAATTATCAGCCAGCTGCCTAAAGTGACACTAAAAAACATTATGTTCAACACAAAGCACACTCCAGACTACCTATCGGTTCAAATTTCGCGCTTTCATCATGATTTGACATCGACTAGGAAAAAGTCTATTCAACTCAAAGATATCTCCCGACTCAAGTTCCGCCTGAACAATTCGAAAGATAAAATCGATTATCAACTTATCGGATCCTGCGAGCACGAAGGTACAATTAGACAAGGACACTACTATTCAATTATCCGCTATCTTCATGAAGGAAAGCATTATTGGATCAAATGCGACAGCGCTTCAATATCCTTTTTTAACACTAAAAAAGTCAATGACATGATAGGCAAAAAGGGGTGTTATTATTTCTATGAAAGAGTATCATAGAAGGGTATGAGAACGACTCTAGGACAAATCGGCCCCTCCCAAACTCCGGGAATCATCCGGACAATTATTATCGCCACCTCTGCCACCACACTCTTAACTGCCCTCGTCGATCCGCTGATTTTTGGACATTTTCACTTCAGCCTGCAATATTTTCTTAGCCTCTCCGCATCGATGTTCAAATCGCTCTACCTATGGCAGCCGTTCACTTATCTTTTTGTCCTGCAGCCTTATGGCGGAATCACATTCGGATTGATCTTCAGCCTCTTTTTCCAAATGCTTATACTTTGGATGATGGGCGCTGCAATTGCAGAAAGATATGGGGAAAAATCCTTTTCCAAACTTTATTTCGGCTCAGGAATTCTCGCCGGACTACTGACACTTCCCTATTACCTGTCATTTCCCCATACATTTCCTATTGCGGGCCCCACAGCAAGCCTATACGCTGTCTTTGTTGTCTGGTGCATGCTGCACCAAGAGGCGCAAATTTTGCTCTTTTTCATCATCCCCGTCAAAGCGAAATGGCTTCTTGTCGGAGGCCTTGCCGCCTCGCTTTTGGTTTTCCTTTCCGAAGTTTCCGTCCTTTCTTTGATTTTGCTGGCCATAGGTACTCTTTACGGCTATCTCTATGCGGCATTTTTTAAAGAAACGATCTCGCCTTATCCCTTTTTAAATAAAGTGGACCGCTTCTTCATTAATTTTGGGAGAAAATCAAGGCAAAAAAAGAAAGAATCTAAAATCGTCAAGTTTCCCGGAGGAAAACGTGAGGAATCCGATGAAGAGTTTGTCGACCGCATGCTCGACAAAATTTCCAAAAAGGGAGCGGATTCCCTGACTAAAAAAGAGCAAGACCGCCTCGACAAAATCTCCAAAGGCAAGTAATCCTTTTGACAAATACTAGCAGTGAGCCTATCCTTACTTTCCAAAACAGACAGGGAGGAAAATATGGTTTCAACCGTATCAAACGAATATAAAATCATCTACTGGGCAGGTGAATTTCTATCAGCTATCTGCGACATCGATATCAAAATTAAAAAAAAGTTCAAAGAAATGACGCCATTAGTTTCTGAACATGTGAAAAAACACAAATGGAAACTGCTGGGAGGCGCGTCATTTTCCTTAGCTATTTGCATCTTTGCCCTTTACCGACTTCACGAATCCCGCTCATTATTACAAATTAGAGCCCTAAGGTCATCGGATGAGAACAAATCAAGTTAGAAAAATATGGAGGAATCATGCAACCATCTGATCAACTTCCCCCGCTTATTACTATGACCCTGATTGCTACCTAAACCTTAGCTAGAGCTTACACGAGTGCGCCAGATACAACTGTAGCGCCTCGGCAAGGGTAATCCCTTGCCGAGGCGCTACAGGCAGTAGATGGTGTGCTCGTGTAAGCTCTAGCTGAGCTCCCCTTTGCATAAAAACGAAACACTATAGGCAAGAATTGCACAGAATACTTTTATCAAAAAGCCTTGTTCAGTGCAGAACTTAAAAGTTCTGGGGAAAAGGTTTGTTATGCAGCTAAATGTCGTCTCGACAATCTGTCGCTTGCTGCTAATTTCCCTCTCTTCAATTGGTGTTCGGACTCTATTCTTTGCTTTACATCCCCGTTTTGCAAGCAATGTAATTTGTTCTTCTTTCAAGATGTCTTCTAAATCAAAGCAATTATACGCACCATCTGCATAAAGTTTAGAATCTGGTGGAATGTCCAGTTTCATTTCCCAGAGCACCTTTACATCGCTTACTGCTCCTGGCTTGAAAAGAACTTCAACCGGCTTGCCTTCGCTCGTCACAATCATATGAACTTTTATGCCGCAAAAGTAACGCTTTTTAGAAGCTGCGAAACCTAAATACCTTCGTTCTAGAAAAACCTTCCGTTTATCGATTCTATTTTTCTGACAACATGAAACTGGAAAGCTGTCTATAGCAAAACCCTGATCTTTATTTATTTGCTTAAAAAATAGAGCTAAAAAACGGAAAATGGCGTTCCAACAAATCCAAGGAATTTTATGAATTCGGCGATTTAGCCGGCTATTGCTTAAAATAGCTCTGAATAATCGTAATCTTTTACATAAATATCTGGACATTTTATAGTTACAAGAAAAATATTTTGCTGATA
Organism: Waddliaceae bacterium; assembly: GCA_963783885.1. GTDB lineage: Bacteria > Chlamydiota > Chlamydiia > Chlamydiales > SLFE01 > SLFE01. The sequence goes on from CAWAPJ010000001.1 coordinate 89,826, forward strand.
AAATAGCAAAAGTTATCACTTCTGCGTTGGACATTTGAGATTGAGGATCGTCTTTAATCCCCAAAATTCGAAGGATTTCTTCGCTGATGACATAAACTGTTGTTGCGTAAGTTTCCATGATGCCCCCTTTTTTTGGCTAAGGAAGTATCATAGAGACTATTGTCGTTAAAATCTTTCATTGAATTCATCTGCTAAGCCTCGATTATCGGCAAGGGATTACCCTTGCCTTCAAATCGAGTCTACGCATCTGAATCCAACGAAAGACTTTAACAACAAGTTTAGGTAGCAATCAGGGTCTATGGGCGATGTTGTAAAATTTGCAGCAAGCGAACTTTGCCCGAAAAAAAATCAATGGAAACTCATTCTCGGCACCTGCTTGATTACATATTTAGCAATAAGAACCTTTGATTATATCAGAAACAATGAAACTCACGCGAGAAGGTTTCTGATCAATTTTTGGGACTCGTCAGAAAGCGGGTCGGCAAGAAGATTCTTGAGACTTTTCTCTTCTACCCGCACAAATCGGTAAAGCGGAATCCCTTTTCTGATTAATGAAAGGGTGTATTGGGGCTTGCTTAGGAGAATCTGAAAATGGGGAAGGTGAATTTCTGCAAGCTGCTTTATATCCACACCGCCATTTTTTAAAATCGAAAGAGATTTCAAGTTTGAAAGAGCTACTTTGAACTCCTCAAGCAAAAATGGCTCAAGATCGCTTATAGAAAGGCCCAGTTCAGGCATTATTTCCAGGAGTGGAAAACGAGAAAAAGCATAAACAGCCTGATCTTTGGACAGTTTGAAAAGCTCTTTTGGAGGTGTTCCCGATTTCTCAAGTTTCAGAATACTGGCGGCATGCCTTAAAACCTCGGAAAGAATCAAAGGATAACGAGTCAGATCATTTAAAGTGAGGCCGCTTTTTATCAGCTTTTCTACCTGCGCAGGATAAGCAGTCAGAGTCTCGATGACATCGATATCGATTTCAAGTATTGATTGCCTAAAAACGCCAAGCTTTTCTGATATGTCTATCATAGGGCCGTAGCGGTCCTGATGTTTTAGGACATCTTCAAACTGCCGGTCGGAAAGCGGACTGAGATCCTTGAGACCCACCCCCACCTCCGACAACGCTAAAAAACCTTCTCGATTTTGGAGTAATAGGTCTGTTTTGGCATGCTTTAACGTTGCCAAGCCCATGAAAATATCCGTGTCTCTCTCTTTTGCTGTGAGAAAAAATCCACTATTTTTAAAAAGTTTCTCCAAATTATACGAATCGATTTTAAACAGAATTTTTTGGGGCGCGTTTTGACCGAGAAGACGTGAAAACGCCTCTCCATGAGAAAGGATCATAAACATCTGCCAAAAATCAAGTCCTTCCAGATCCTTTCTTTCAATAAGCGGTTGAAAAGCCTCAGCCTCTCTGAGCTTGCCCGAATCTATCGTTCCAATCGTTTCGAACTCGACACCCAAATCCAGCAGCTTGATAATCTCGGGAACATGTTTTAAAAACCATCCGAAATCCCAATCGGGAAGGGGGACTAGCTGCTCCCATTTGACGCCATGCTCCAAAAGAGACAGTGTTTGCTCGGGCCGAATCAGCATCTCCTCAACCCAATTCCATCTCAATTTCAGAAGATCATCGACAGTTTCGAACTTTTTTAGGATAGAGGAAATCGCATCGGGATGCTGGAGAATCAATCCAAGCTGATAACCACTGAAGCGGACAAGCTCTCGAATAGAAATTCCCGACTGAAGAATGACAGCAAGACCTTCTGTATGATGCAGCACCTCGATAAGCTGGGGTGAATCAAAAAGGTAAAAATCCTGAGAAGAAAATCCTTTTGAAACCAGTTCAATGACCCGCTCCGACTCGATGCAAAGAACCTGCAGTTCCTGCCAAGAAAATTCTAAAAGCTCGTTAAAAGTAAAAATCTTTTTAGCGATGAGCTTCCTGACAGCTGAAGGATATTCCAAAATTGCAGTCCGATGCCCGACTTTCGTGCTTGCAGCGATTTTTGGCCAATCTTCTTCTGCTATGACTCCTTTAAGCTCATCGGGCATCTGCGGAACAGTCATTGGAAATCTTCAGCTCCCCTAAGAGCGATTAACGTCAGTTGAACCCCATGAAGCACGCCCTCTTCATACCGAAATTCCGGGTGGTTTTCCAGTTCGGGAAAGTCGTTTGGCTGAAGTAGATCGTCCTTAGTCACGTGAGGAACAATTCTTTTCGCCAATTTGAGCAATTTTGCCTCCTGCCCAGAAATCAATTCCAATAAAAGATTTTCAGTCTGCATGCGACTGTCTCCTTTTAATAAAAAACTCTTTTAAAAGAAAAGAGGCTTCATCCGCATAAATCCCTTTCCGGATTTCAATTGCGTGCGTGGGGTGTTTATTTTCAAACAAATTGATCCAGCTCCCTCCGGCGCCGTGCCGAATATCGGGAGCGCCCCAAACAACGGTTTTCACCCTTGAAAGCAGCGTGGCTCCAGCGCACATCGCACAAGGTTCAATCGTGCAGTAAAGAGTCGTATCGAGAAGCCGCCAATCCCCCATTGCATTCGCCCCTGCTGTGAGGCAAAGCATTTCGGCATGAGCAGTGGCGTCCTTTAAAAGCTCCACCTGATTATATCCCTTAGCAATCACCCTTCCCTTTAAGACCAGCACGGCACCTACAGGAACTTCTTCATTTTGAAAAGCTTTCCATGCTTGCTTCAAAGCCTCCAGCATAAATTTTTTATCGTCGCTATCGGGTGTTAAATGAAAAGGAAACGTCATTCTTGATCCTTATGAGCCGCCTCCCTCAATTCCTTGTAAACGCTTTCGGGAAAAACGACTGTATTCAAGACGCAAAAGATATAGGTATCGAGAGCTCCGAAATGTTTTACCGACTCACTGGCTAGCCGTTTGGAAAATTCTTCGTCAAGTTCTTCCAGCTCTGTAAAATCTTTGGCGACTGTCATAAGCCCGGCCTCGAAAAAGTCGTAAATTCCACCGTGCTTCATCAACCACCTTTCAGTAAAAAACTCCCAGATTTTCTCATCCCCCTCTTTTAAATAGGGGGAGTAAACCGGGACCAAATCCTCGGTTTTCAGCTTATTAGGACTTTTTTTCCCGAAATGCTTCTTTAAAAACCCGTCATCCTGCTTCAGATGGTCCACCCTTAAATCCCGTCTGATGCTTCTGATGATATCCGGGATGCACTCTTCCAAAAGCGCATATTGCTGGTCATATGTTGAATCTTTAAGCATAATCGCGTATTCCTTATTATAGAGGGAATTGAAAACTAAGGCAAAACCGGTTTTTGAGCTAATTTGCTTAAGATTTTCTATTCCCTTTATAGGACACTTTATCAATTTTTAGGATCTCGATCAAGGAAGAAACGATGAGCAGACATGAGCATTACTTCTATGGCAAACCCATTGTTGCCGATCAGGAAATGGAGTATATTCAAAAACTCCTTGCGAAATATAAAAATGAAGAAGTCACCGAAGAGCTGAGAGAAAAGATCTGGAACGAACTGCAATGGGAAAAACATCTTGGCAATATCTCCATTCCCTTTAAGATAGTCGCAAGAAAAGACGAATACGGCCGGTACCCCGACACTATAGAAGTAATTCTTGATACCAAACTCTAGGCCCTGATTGCTACCTAAACCTTAGCTAGAGCTTACACGAGTGCGCCAGATACAACTGTAGCGCCTCGGCAAGGGATTACCCTTGCCTTCAAATCGAGTCTACGCATCTGAATCCAACGAAAGACTTTAACAACAAGTTTAGGTAGCAATCAGGATCCTAGGGAGAGCAGAGAGGTTTAAGTTCCTATCAATTATTAAATAAAGCTCAAACAAAAAATTATTTGAAATGTAAAGGTTTTTATAGTAGAAATTCATTTCTTCTTTCTGATCTCCGTTTTCTGATCTCTGCTTTCTGCTTGATATATAATGGCTTTCTGTGCTAAAATGTAAGCTTAGAAACAATTTAAAGAGGTTTAACACAAGAGGGGGTCCTCAGGATGTCACTAGATAAGGGTACCAAAGAAGAAATCACCAAGAAGTTCCAGCTTCACGAAAAGGATACCGGGTCTGCCGATGTGCAAATTGCCATTTTAACAGAGAGAATCACCGAGTTGACCGAACACCTGAAACGATCGCCTAAAGACCACAATTCACGTCTGGCGCTCCTTAAGCTTGTCGGCCAAAGACGACGACTCCTGGATTATTTAAATTCTACCGATACAAAGCGGTATCAAGCTTTGATTAAAAAGCTGAAATTAAGACGCTAATTGACAGCGGCCGGCAATCCGGCCGCTTCTCATTTGCTCCTCTTTTTTGTTAATTTACCTCTTGAAATTAAATTGCAAAGAACTTAAAAATTAACTGTGGAAGTTGAGGTTGAATTGAAGTCAGAGACTTCTTTTTAACACAACGTGTAAAGAGAACTTTCTGAGTTCTATTCGAGTCTGCCTCGCCTTCCCAATCAAACGATAGGAGAATATCCAATGCAAAGAAACACTATATCTGTGTCTATTGGTGATAAAGAAATTACTTTTGAGACCGGAAAAATCGCAAAACAAGCCAACGGTTCGGTTGTCGTCAAATGCGGAGAAACCGTTCTCTTCACCTCTGCCTGTGCAAACCTAAAACCCAATACAACAAATGACTTTTTACCCCTGACTGTCGATTACCGGGAGAAATTCTCATCTGCCGGCAAAACTTTGGGAGGCTATCTCAAAAGGGAAGGCAGGCCAACTGAAAGAGAAATTTTAATCTCCAGGCTCATTGACAGGCCCATCAGGCCAATGTTTGAAAATGGGTACTTTTGCGAAACGCAGATCCTTGTCTATGTCTGGTCATACGATGGAGTTGTCTCTCCGGATCCGTTGGCCCTTTGCGCGGCCTCGGCAGCTCTTGTGATTTCCGACATCCCCCTTATCAAGCCAATATCCGCTGTACGCGTTGGGAGAATCGACGGGCGATTCATTATCAACCCAACAATGAGTGAACAGGAACAGTCGGATCTAGATCTCCTCATGGCCGGAACCGAAGATGCCGTTCTAATGATCGAAGGGTATTGCGACTTTTTGACCGAAGATCAGGTTATCGAAGCCATTGACTTCGGCCACCAGGCCATAAAGAAAATCTGCCATATTCTTTCAGATTGGCAAAAAGAAGTTGGAAAAGCCAAAAATCGCGAAGGACTCCGTCCGGCCATCTCTGATGACGTGTTTTCTGCTGTCAATCAAATTATTGAGCCTGTTCTGAGTCAAACGCTTCGTATCAAAGACAAGCTGGAAAGAGAAACAGCTCAATCGGCAATGAAAAAGACTGTGATTGAGACATTGTTTCCCGAGGGTGAAGAACCAAAATTCAACCAGCTTGAAGTTGAATCGGCGATTAAAGAAATCCAATCTCAATATCTCCGCCAAATGATCCTCGAAGAAAACCTTCGTTGCGATGGACGAACAAACAAAGATATACGTCCGATCGACATCGAACAGGGTGTTCTTCCAAGAGTTCATGGAAGCTCCCTCTTCACCAGAGGAGAAACGCAAACGCTGGCTGTCTGCACCTTAGGAGGCGAGACAATGGCGCAGCGCTTTGAGAGCCTCGATGGAGAAGGTGCCAGACGGTTCTATCTGCAATACACCTTCCCTCCTTTTTCCGTTGGCGAAGTGGGCCGTTCCGGCCCTCCGGGAAGAAGGGAGATAGGACATGGAAAACTTGCGGAAAGAGCCTTGCAATACTCTATTCCCAGGCCCGATGACTTCCCCTATATCATCCGTCTAGAGTCGAATATCACTGAATCGAACGGTTCTTCTTCAATGGCATCGGTTTGCGGGGGATGCCTGGCGTTGATGAACGCCGGAGTCCCGATCAGCCGCCCGGTTTCAGGGATTGCCATGGGGCTGGTCCTGGAAATGGATCGTTTCTCTATCCTCTCCGATATCCTTGGCATTGAAGACGCTCTCGGAGATATGGACTTTAAAATCACCGGAGACAAAGACGGGATTACCGCTTTCCAGATGGATATAAAAGTCGAAGGGATCACCGTAGAGATCATGAGAGCCGCTCTTGAACAGGCAAAAGAAGGACGTATTCACATTTTAGAAAAAATGCTCCAAACCGCTCCAACACATGCCTCCGAAATGTCCAAGCACGCTCCCCGAATCGAAACACTGAAAGTTAAGCAAAGTCAGATCGGAACGGTTATCGGCCCGGGAGGTTCGCAAATCCGCGATATTGTTGCTAAAACCGGCGTTCAAATCGACATCAATGACGACGGCCTGATCAACCTGGCCTCTCCTGATAAGGAAGGTCTTGATAAAGCCATTGAAATCATCAAAGCCCTGACCGAGGAACCCGAAAAAGGAAAAACATATAAGGGAACGATAAAAAAAATCATGGATTTCGGTGTTTTTGTCGAAATCCTTCCCGGAAAAGAAGGACTCTGCCATATTTCCGAGTTTGACAGACAAAGAATCGACGACCTCAAAAAGCATGTTAAGGAAGGCGACCAGATCACAGTCAAAGTCCTGGAAATCAATCAACGGGGGCAAATCAAACTCAGCCGCAAGGCGACACTTGCCGACCCTGCCAAACAAAGTAACAACTAAAGTGTCGCTTGCAAAACTCCGACAAAGCTAATTTTTCAGCTATTTAGTTGAGATTTGCAAGCGGCTCAAAAGAATGAACTGTCCAGGATTTTCGATCTTGGACATTTTCTCAGTTATTTGGTATATCTTGGTTTCAAAGACACAACAAAGGTGATCCGATGAGAATTGATTATCTAAATTTTGAAATCAAAGGTAGCAAATATAAAATCCCAACAGCTTCACGTGCTAAAGGGCTCCATTTAACAAAAGATCAATGCCTTGTAAATATAGAAATCATCAAAAAGGCCCTAAAAGAATCCTCCAATCTCTCAAAACACCAAAGAATGAAGCTGCATCGACAAGTTGCCCTCTATCGCCGCATGATGAAAAACAATAACAACTTCCCAAAATTCAAACAGCAGACAAACGCGAAAGAAGAGCCTTCCTATCTGTCTTATCTGAATCCCTTCGAATATTTCTAGTGTCTAGTCTATAAAGTTCTTACAGAAAATTGGGTGGGATTTTTTATCCTGACGTTGCGTGGAGATCGAAGTAAACATAGTGATGTTAGTGAGATTGAACGCTTAGTCAGGGTAGAATAGATCTATAAATATTTTCTTTGAATTTTTCTCGTCATTTGTTATCGATGAAAAAATAAAGGGGAAAAAATGGCAAAATCGCTATTAAACGATCACAGTTCAGGAACTAGTTACAGTTCAACAATTTACAAAACTTAAAAACCAAACAAACGGAGACAAATATGATGATGAGATCAAAAATTCTATTAACTTTTCTGACATTTGTCAGCTTGGCATCTCAGGTACAGGGGTATATGAATCCCGATCCAAACCATATCACAATTATAGATAATGGAAGAGTCATCGAGATGACTCCTAACGGATTTGACACTAATCAACCTTCCCAAGACACAATCAACCTTCAATGGGTGTTCGATACTTTTCCAAATGGCGATATCAGTCTAAGTGCCGGCACATTCCACATCAGCACCATGATTGAAGCCGTTAACTATCAAGGAAAAATTGAAGGAGCAGGGAAAGACTCCACTTTTCTCGTGGGACGAGGACCTCTTGTCGATGGAGATTATGTTTTTCCAGAACTCAATCAGGATTTTAAAACCAGACTCTACCCATCAGGCGTTCCCCATTTGATTTGGTTTCACCCATCGCAAGGGGCTGCCAATGATTGGGTTACAAATAAAGTGGATTTAGAAATCAAGGATTTGACAATTCGTCTGGATGGAGTCGGTCCCGCCATCACTTATTTTGGCGTTCCGGTAAGATCCATTTGGTCTCTTCTCATTATCACAGGAAGCAATGCCGTTATTACAGAGGCTTCCGGCAACGTTTCTCATGTTGACTTGGAGCTGAAAGATGTTAACTTACAGGCTCAGGAAGTTTCCTACACTCTCAATGGAAACAATTTAAGCAATCCAAATGCTGCTGCCGGGGTACTTCTTTATGGAGGAGAAAACTGGGTCCCTTCAATTGGGTTGAATGGATATACTGAAATTGATCATGGGCCTGTCAATGCTGTAGTCGACATTCGCGATTGCACTTTCGACCTCTTCCACCAATTCGCTATTGGAGTCGAGGCAACTTATACAACGAATCCGGGAACAGGATATACCTTCCCCGATAATCCCGTATTCCCCCCATCGGCTGTTTCAATCAGGGATAATACATTTAATGGAGTGGGCAGCAGCCTCGGAATTCCGGGATCATTCGGATTTAATACACTCGTCCTGTCCCCAAGCGAAACTACTATCACAATCAAAGACAATATATTAAATGACGTTGTGTCAAGCGGGATTGGTTTTTTGAGAGGAGTTGCTATTACGATTCCTGAACTCACCTCATTTGCTACAATTAAGGATAATACAATCAACATGGTAGCCAACCCATTAAATGGAGCCGGCATCCGCTTGTTCGATTTCTCCTTTTTTGCTGGCACGCCGCTCATTGTATATGCGCAAGATAACATTCTAACGGGAGGCACCGGATATAATAAACCTCTGATTGAACATGCTATGGGTACTGCGGCAACCTTTGACGATAATAAGTTCTTCGGAGAAGCCCAATCGGGAATTTCGGCAGGGAATACGATTTCACCTCTGCCGCCAACTATTCCACTTCCCGTTGTTCAAGATACTATCTTCGACAATGATTTTGGCAACTTGACTTCTTCAATTGCCAATATCATACTAGGGCCGGCATCCTCATACAATACAGTAACGGTTGAGAATGCCAGCGATGTTCTAAACCAGGGAGTCGGCAATACAGTTATTGTAGAGTAACACTCTACGGTAAACCAAGGGCCGGCCCCTCAGGGTCGGCCTAGTTTATTTTAAAGGTCCGGCCAACACTGATCGTAGGAAAAGTCAAATTCATCTTCAAAACCGAGTCCGCGTTCCATCTTGAGTCTAAATCGCTTTCCTAAGACCCTGATTGCTACCTAAACTTGTCGTTAAGGTCTTTCATTGAATTCAGATGCGTAGACTCGATTTGAAGGCAAGGGTAATCCTTTGCCGATAATCGAGGCTTAGCAGATGGATTCAATGAAAGATTTTAACGGCAATAGACTCATGTGATAATTCCTTAACCAAAAAAAGGAGTACATCATGGAAACTTATGCAATAACCGTTGATGTCATCAGCGAAGAAGTCCTTCGAATTTTAGGGGTTAAAGACGATCCTCAATCTCAAATGTCCAATGCAGAAGTTATAACTTTTGCAATTTTATCAGCAAAATATTTTTCTTGTAACTATAAAATATCCAGATATTTATGTAAGAGATTGCGATTATTCACAACTATTTTAAGCAATAGCCGACTTAACCGTTGAATCCATAAAATTCCCTGGACTTGTTGGAACGCTATTTTCCGTTTTTTAGCTTTATTTTTTAAACAAATAAATAAAGATCAAGGTTTTGCTATAGATAGCTTTCCAGTTTCTTGCTGCCAGAAAAATAGAATCGATAAACGGAAGATCTTTCTAGAGCGAAGGTTTTTTGGTTACGCAGCTTCTAAAAAGCGTTATTTTTGTGGCATAAAAGTTCATATGATTGTGACGAGTGAAGGCGAGCCGGTTGAAGTTCTTTTCAAGCCAGGAGCAGTAAGCGATGTAAAGGTACTCTGGGAGATGGAGTTGGACATACCGCCAGATTCTAAACTCTTAAGCAGATGGCGCCTATAATTGTTTTGATCTAGAGGACATCTTGCATGAAGAACAAATTACATTGCTTGCAAAACGGGGATGCAGAACGAAAAAACGGGTCCGAACACCTATTGAAGAGAGGGAAATCAGTAGCAAGCGACAAATTGTCGAAACGACGTTTAGCTGTATAACAAATCTTTTTCCTAGAACTTTTAAGGTCTGCACTGAACAAGGCTTTTTGATAAAAGTATTCTGTACAATTCTAGCCTATAGCGTTTCATTTTTATGCAATAGTAAGCTCTAGCTGAGGTTTAGGTAGCAATCAGGGTCTAAGGCAGCTCTATTACTTATTTGAGTCATATCTTCATCAGAAAGGTCAAAATCAAAAACATTGAAATTATCAGCAATGTGGCTTGGATTAGAACGGCTTTGTTCTCTAATCGCGCCGTTTTTAGTCAAACATTTTCTCTTCTCCATAAAGAATTTTGAAAAAAGTCTCTTTTATCGCCATAACACACTCCCTTGGTTCTCTCCGGGATCTACTTTGGAGAGCGGTTTTCTCTGCTCTCGTCCCAATATATTTTTCGAAATAAATCAGGGCAGGCTATGTTGCGTGCGGAGTCTAAAGCTCCAAACAAGGCCGCGCCTTGACCTGATTCAAATCGGTATGTGTTTCTGGCTTAAAAATTAACTTCTCTCCACCATTTATTCTGGCTTCAAGCTCTGCTTTCCTCTTTTTTCGGCCTCTCACCCGGACTTGAAGGCCGAAAAAAGAGGAAAGCAGAGCGGGGTAAATTTAAGCTGCTACCGGTTCCTTTTTTATACTCTCTTCCTTGCTGTCTCCGTACCGGAAGGGTTCGCGTTTCAAAAGCATCGCATGCATGATGACAGCCAGCTTCCTGCCGAGGGCAACTGTCGCCTTTTTGAAGCCCTTTTTTCTTTGAAGTTTCAACGCCCATGCCTTAGGTTTACACCAACTTCTAGTTCGGCTTAGCATCACAACTGCCGACTCCACTAACAACGACCTGGTTTGTCTAGATCCGCACTTTGACACACGACCTAATCTTTGGGTCTCTCCTGAGGAGTACTGCCTTGGTGTTAGCCCCAAAAATGCAGCGACGTTCTTCGAGTTTTTGAAGCGGGTGTAATCACCAATCGCCACGAGATAGCTCAAGGACGTTAAAACCCCGATACCAGGAATTGTCATCAGCAGTTGGACATCGGCGTTGTCTCGAGCTATCGACGAGATCTGTTTCTCGAGGTTGGTTATTTGTTCGGTTAAACATTCATATCCCTTTAAAAGTGCTTCGATAGCTGCTTGTACGGAGCTTATTTGATCTTGGATGCACTCCCGAACCAGCTTGATAAACAACAACTTTCCGGTTGTAGAAACAGTTAGTCCATAAGCTTTTAAAAAACCGCGAATTGCATTTTTTAGCTTTGTGCGCTCTTGAACCAGGGTGCTCCTTGACTGAAGGAGAACGCCTGTATCGACAAGCTCTTGGTTTTTGACGAACACCTCTTTGTAAAAGCCTCCTCGCATGGCATTAGCTATTCCCCGCGCATCATTGGTATCTGTCTTGTTGATGTTCATGGACAGAATCGAGGACATATGTCTTGCATCCACGCATAGGACTGGGAGGCCGAGCTTTCTTAGCTCAGTAACCAACCAGTGGCTTAGGGAGCCTGTTTCAATCCCAATCTTATCGAGCTGAACCCCGGTTTTCAAAAGCTTCCGTTGGATTGATGAGGGGTCTGTTTTGGTATGTCCTTCATACACTACCTCTCCTTGGTGGTCTACGACACAAATAAAAGTCTCTTTCAAAGATACGTCTAATCCTACATAATGGTTCATGGCTGCTTCTCCTTTTTGGTTTTGGCCTTCGAGGCCGTGTTATTCCAATGGAGAGTTTATATAAACTACTCCGCGGCGTTTTGCCAGAGAAGCAGCCTTTCGTTTAACTAAGCAGCGCGATTACAATATGTTGCGTAATTAACCACAGAGCTCACAAGAGCGCACAGAGAGAATATGAGAGATTTGATTTAAGCTGCTATTAATTCACTTTCAGGCATTCCCAGCTTTGTCATTATATTTAGTGCTTCACATTTTGCCCTTGATTCAGCCCTTTGGGTTTCCAGAGTTCTACTTCTTAAATCATTTCCAAAGAATCGTTTAAATCTAAACATGGCTGTTTCTGCAAGTGATCGACGATGATAACCTTTCAACTTTTTCCATAATTTTCTTGCATCATCATCACCTCCTAAACCTGAAATTTCCAGCAAACTGATATTCCGCATCTTCCAAGAAGGAGATATGTTTTCTCGAAAAACAGCATTCCTATTGGGTGGAATAATAGGAATTGAGCCGTGAACTACATTTGCAGCATAGCATCGCTTAGTATCATAAGCCCCATCTCCATATGTGCGCTTAACTGATTTCGGCATTACCTCGAGAAGTTTTGGATACACTTCACAATCTGCAACGTTATTTTCAGTAAGAATTTCGAAAATAATTTCGTGAGAGTCAGGGCAGACTGCCAGATGGAGCTTTCTCCATGTTCGCCTTTTACTGATTCCATGCTGCCTAACTTTCCATTCACCCTCTCCGTACACTTTCAAACCGGTTGAATCGATTACAATATTGGTGACTTTTTTTTTCGAAAGTTTCTTCAACTCTTGCCCCAACAACTTAGCTCTCCGACAAATTTGAGTATAAGAAGGAATCGATAAACCAACAGATAAAATCATAACAAGAGATGTCAAAAATCCTTCGAGTGCTCTCAATGGAAGATGAAAAACCGATCGAATAATGAGCGCGGTGAGAATAGCGTCATCAGAATAGAGTTTTGGACGCCCCTTTTTTCCTATTTCTTTTGGAGCCATCCACTTATTGATAGCATCTTCAGAAAACCAAACAGTTATGCTTCCCCTTTGAATAAGAGATTTGTTATAGTCGTTCCAGTTGCGAATGCGATATTTTGCCTTCATCTTGATCCTCCAATTTGTTGCAACTAAAAATTAGAGTATTAGGTATTTGTCGGCAAGCTCGCATTCGCCCTTTTTGGAGAAAAGATGACTAGTACCCACACAACTGAAGAAGCCAACCAAAAAAGAAATGACCTTTTAACAGGGGAAATCATAGGTGCTGCGATTGAAGTTCATCGAAGATTAGGTCCAGGCTTGCTTGAATCGACATACGAAACTTGTCTTTGCTACGAGTTGAACCTTGCGGGTTTGAAAGTTAACCGGCAGATACCAGTACCTATTATTTATCGTGATAAAAAGCTAGACTCAGGCTACCGGATCGATATGATAGTGGAAGATAAGGTTATTTTGGAGATAAAATCTGTGGCCAATCTCTTGCCTGTTCATGAGGCCCAACTTCTATCCTATCTTAAGCATAATGGCGGTGGCAGAGGTTTGCTCATCAATTTCAATGTAAAACTTCTAAAAAATGGGATTAGGCGTCTAATCATTTAATTCCTCTCTCATAATCTCTCAGTGAGCTCGGTGGTCTCAGTGGTGATTTATGCAACAACGCCGATTAGAACTGCCGGGCAAGGGAATAACCTCTTTTTGAATGATCCAGCGCAATGCAACCTGCCCGGAGCTTTTGCCATATTTCTTGCCAATTTCAACAAGCCCCGCATCATTAGCAAGTTTTCCCCGATTTAGTGGCCTCCATGCTTGTATTTTAATCTTATTTCTTTGGCAGAAAGAGATTAAACTGTCATCGCAATAGTCGGGATGCATTTCATTCTGAACCCATGATATGGGAACACCCACATCAAAAGCTCGTCGAAGATGGTTGATTGTCACGTTGCTCATTCCGATTTCGCGAACTTTACCTTCTCTTTGTAATTTCTCCATTGTTGTGAGAGTTTCGGTAACGCTAGTTTGACTGTTCGGCCAAAGGTAATTGGTGATTTCTGAATAAGGTCATTTCCCAGATGTTATGGTGTTCATGATGACTCCTTTAGAAAAAAGAAAATTCTAAACACTCAACTTAAATTGGTCAATTTATTCGTCGATTTAGAAAGGGAGCCTGGGCAGTATTTCTTACCAGATCTCGAGGCAAGCTGGGCAGGATGTTGCTTCAGATTTGTTTTTAAATGCCCTCTGGCATTGTCTGATCGATAAGACGAGGGCATTTGAGGACGAAGATGGAGTGACAAACTGTCAAAATTGTCCGATAGCTGGTGAGAAATGCGGCCTAGGGCGGCGAAAGAAAGAGGGATCCGGCATGCCGCGAAAACACCTGGGCACGAATGGATAATCTTCGGTAATGAAATAATGGTAGATTCCTTCGGGATATTCAGGGGTGACGCCGAACCGCCCATTGCAGCCGTCGAGGTCCCCTAAACCTTTGACATATTCATAGTCCCGAACAAAAGTACCGTCGTAGCGTCCTCCCGGACCGCCGGGGCGCTTTCCCCTCTTTATCCGATAGCTGCTTTTCATCTTTTCTATCCCGCTGGAGGCATCCTGAGGATTTTTATATCCGTAGACAGCGTAGATCGGAAACCCGTCAGCCGCCCAGCCGACAAGTACAGGACGTGTTTTCCAACCCGGCAGCTTCCTCACAAGCCCCCAGGGAACGCCGTGGTAGTGATAAGCGCCGTTTGGCTGTACATGGGCATCGCTTCGGTCAAATCCGAGGTTGATATGGCCTGAAAGGGCCTCATACTGCCATCCGGAACGAGGATTGCGATTCCAAAATTCCATTGCCCCGGGATCGAAAGGGACTCCATTGACGGCAACGCCAAAGGGGTGCATGCCTAAAGGAGTCGTATGAGACGCTATTTCCGGATGCAGCGGAACGCGGAACATATAATGCTGAGGCTCAATAGTATTTGGATTGTGCGCGTTGGGGAAATGTCCTGTCGGATGATTGGGGATGCCATTGCTTTCGATGATGCGGAAATTTTGATCTGTGGTTATGCGTACTTCGTTTTTTTCCGCAGATAGTGATGGAAGGGCAAAAAGGAGAATCATTGCCGCTATTTTTCGTATAAGCATCCATGCCTCCTAGGCAGTGGCATTGCCTTCCTGATTTGTCTGCTGGATCGGCTTCGAGGGTTTTCCATCCTCTTCTGCTGGCGGAGGCGGAGGGGGGGGTGTCTGAGGTTTTTTGTGCATTTCCTCCAGCTTTTTGATCCTGAGCCGTTTTTCGGTATCATCCCATTTATCTTCCATAATCATTCTCAGGTCTTCAGAATCGAGTGTCTCGTATTCGATAAGGAGCCTTGCCATAAGCTCCACCTGTTTGTGGTGTTCCTTGATGATCTTGTTTGCCGTCTTGTTGGCTTCATCGAGAATATGGCGCACTTCCTCGTCAATGGCCTGTGCTGTGGCCTCCGAATACTTTTTCTCGTGATAGCCTTGAATGCCTAAATAAGAACCCGATTCGTTTCTTTCATCGTAGGCAACAGCGCCCAATTTATCGCTCATTCCCCATTCACAAATCATACTTCTTGCAAGCTGGGTGGCATGATCGATGTCCTGCTTGGCTCCGCTTGAAACATCGCCGACAAAAATTTCTTCAGAGCATCTTCCGCCCATTAGCACTGCGAGCTTGTCGATGACCTCTTTTTTCCAATAGCTGGTCCTATTTTTTTCAGGAAGAAACATCGTCGCACCCAAAGACATTCCTCGAGGAATGATAGTTACTTTGTCAATGGGATCGCTATGCTCGACAACGAGTCCTACAACTGTGTGCCCTGCTTCGTGATAAGCGGTTGTCCGCTTTTCATTTTCGTCGAGTTCGAGAGAACGTCTTTCTTTACCATAGAGAACTTTGTCGCGGGCTTCGTTCACTTCTTGCATCGTAACTGCTGTTCGTTCTTTTCTGGCTGCGATCAATGCCGATTCGTTGAGCATATTGGCAAGGTCGGCACCGGAACAGCCCGGCGTTCCTCTGGCAAGGGCCATAAGGTCGACGGATGTATCCATCTTAATCTTTTTAGCGTGGACTTTTAAAATTTCAAAGCGTCCTTTAATATCGGGAAGGGGAATCACGACGTTTCTGTCAAACCGGCCGGGTCTTAAAAGGGCTTTATCCAGGACATCGGGACGGTTTGTCGCGGCCATAATGATCACCCCTTCATTGGTGTCGAAACCATCCATTTCGACAAGAAGCTGGTTTAGTGTCTGCTCTCTTTCGTCATGGCCGCCGCCGATTCCTGCGCCTCGATGGCGTCCGACAGCGTCGATTTCATCAATAAAAATAATGCAGGGGGCATTTTTCTTCGCCTGTTCGAAAAGATCCCGGATACGGCTGGCCCCGACTCCAACAAACATTTCGACAAAATCGGATCCTGATATCGAAAAAAACGGGCGGTCTGCTTCGCCGGCGACTGCTTTGGCTACTAGGGTTTTCCCTGTCCCTGGAGGCCCGATACAAAGAACCCCTTTTGGTATGCGCCCCCCTAAACTCGTGAATTTTTTCGGATTTTTCAAAAAGTCGACTATTTCTTCGAGTTCCTCAAGAGCCTCATCGATACCGGCTACATCTTTGAATGTAATCTTCTGATCGCCTTTTGGTTGTATCAGTTTTGCAGGAGATTTACCGAAATTCATAGCTCCGGATCCCACGCCCTTCATTTGGCGGGCAAACAAAAGATAGAGAACTGCAAGGACGCCGAAGGCCAGCAAAGCCGGAAATAAGTAGCTCAGGTATTTCGGAGGAGGCTCTTCGCTTCGAAACTTTTTCTTCAACACCATATTCAGGGGCTGGTCGGGAGCTTTGAAATATCCCCCTTTGTTTTTATCAAAGCTGTTCCACTCTTCATTTTCATTGAGAAACCACTGTTGATAGGTTTCCGGATCCTGACGGACAAGGGCGCGGGTGGAAAGTTCTTTATTATTGAAAAACCAGATCACATTGGAAACGGTGTTTTGTGCTTTCTCCAGCTGAGATTTATTATCCTGGAGCTGCACGATATTTTGACTATACTTCGCTACGGCCTGCTGATAATTGCGAACCGATCTCAGCTCAGTGAGACGGACGCCGTCAACAGAAGTATTGAGGTCATTTACAAGGCTGTTTAGGGAATCGAGTGCTTTTTTATAAACTGACAGGCGTTTTTGCTCGGGAAGACTGGCATTATTTGCGTCGGCTACATTTTTTTGGATTTCCCGAAGCTCGGCTTTCATTTTTTCGCTGCCGATGCCCAAAAGCGGCGATCTAAAGTTGCGGATCAGTTCGGCAAGTGCAGCGCCCAATTTTGTAACAGCTGCATCACTTGGATTTTGGGATGCCGCTTCAAATTGCTGCTGCACATCTTTCAGGCTTGTCACATCCGTGGAAGACAGTTTATGGATGACAATCGATTTATTGTTGCCGATGGAGCTCTGAAGATCATCAATGACAATATATCCCGATGATGGGGCAGGAATGCCGCTCAAGTGCAAAAAAAGATCGGCGCTCTCTTCTACACGCTTTCTATAATCAACCAGATTCCCCTCAATTCGCTCATTTTCATTGGTGAGCTCATGGTTTTGTTCCAAAAGAGATAGAAACTTGTATCGTTTTTTTCCCTCATCGGTTAGGCGGTCGCGAAACCGTCCGCTAAAAGTGACAAGGCTGTCGCCTATAGCTGTTTTACGGTTGTCTTCAGGCTTTACCAGATCGAGGTTGACGAGCGGTTCAAGCTGGTAGCTGAAGGAGACTTTAGCAGTTTTAACTTCGAGAAAGTTTTGTACAACCAAGACGACAAAAAAAGCGATGATGAGGAACAAAATGAAGTTGCCCGGCATCCCTTTCTTGGTTTCGTTATTATTTGAATCGCTCATATTTGCCTTCTATACAGTGCTGCGTTGCTGATTTCAGATATAGTAGGAATCATTTTATCACACAAGCTATTCACATTTCAACAGTTATACCCTTAAGAACCAATCACGAACAAAAAAAATATAAATAATCGATTCATTTACAATTCCTTAGGGTTCACTCCTCTCTATATCTTCTCTTACTCTTAACTAAAAAACTCTGCGAATATACTAGCAACACAATTTTTTAAATTTCAGCAAGACGCTTTGTTTTTTTTGTTTCCCCTGTTTGGCCCTGCCTGTTAATAGCTCGTAAATCGATTGATCCTCGCTGATTAAAACAGGAGCTAAGTCTCTGACACAAACGGGTATTTTGTTTTTTGACCACCAGTTTCCGAGGGTCGTAGACCCTTGATAAACCAAAGTATTTTTTGCTGTAGCCATTTGATAGCTGCCTTCAGGAAGAGCTATATCCGCTTCTCCGCTAAAAACTTGAGTCCAGTTGGGGGTATGGTCATGAGTCTGCCGCCCCAATTCGATTTCCCATCTTCCAAGTGGACTTTCCTCAAGAAAAAAGAGTTTTTTTCTATCGATAGTCAATTCCTTCGCTCCACATCGGATCTTCTTGTTCGCGGCTCCGGTGCTTAAAAGCAGGGCTGCTGCCTGTAATTTTTCATGGTTTATCGGAAAATCCATATTTCCGCAGCAGCTTTTAACTAAAAATTTCCACTCAATCAACTGCTTGGGAGGAGATTGAGAAAAATCATAGCAAATACCGAAAGGCCCGGAAATTTCCCTTGGCTGACAGGGTTTTGTAGCAAATGCCAAATAATCGGCAACTTCTTTAAGCTCGCTTCCAATACGGCAAAGCGGGTCTATAATGTTTTTTCCGAACTCTCTGGAAAGCAACGGGATAAGACTCTTTCTCATTCGTGCCCGCAAAAAGTTCTGATCGCTGTTAGTCGGATCTTCCATCCACTTGCGGCCTTGCCCAGTCATGTATTTCACGATATCGCTCCTAGATGACCGGAGAAGCGGCCGCCAGATCGCCACTCCCTCCCACAGGGCTGCCGGCCTCATTCCATAAGCCGATAGACATGAAGACCCTTCAAAAAGTCTTTTTAAGACGGTTTCTGCCTGGTCATTAGCGTGATGGCCAAGCACAATCGCCTGGGCCTTATATTGTTTTGCAAGATCCAAAAAAAAGCGCATTCTTTCGTTTCTGCACGCATCTTCCAAATTTCCCTTAAGCCGGTGCTTTTCAATCATATGAAGATGGAAGGGGAGGTCATGAAGGCGGGCAAGCTCCTCCACCTCCATAGCCTCGGCAGCGCTCTCTTTTCGCCACCCATGGTCTACATGAGCAATATGAAGCACTGAATAAAAGGAGCGGTTTTCCCGAAGCAGATCAAAGAGGCAAAGGGAATCTACTCCTCCGGATAAACCTAAAATCAAAGGGCTTTTCGCTTGAGCATGCTCCTCAAGAAATGCTTTAAAGGTTGTTTTCAGTCTCATCGAATATATTGAAAATACAAAAATATTAATATTATGAGAGCCAAAGCCATCAGTATATAATAAAAATAGTTCGGTTCCTGATTCATCTCAAGAATCCGTTCTGGGCCGGGAGTTTCTTTCGCTTCAACTTCTTCCGGCTCTGTACCCGCTGGAGTTGGGCCCGAGTCTTCAAAAATACTTTTTAATTCGGGAATTTCCCTGATCGGCAGCCAGTTGGGCATCCCAACACGCCAAGCCAGGGTATAGGGCATCACCCTGCGGTCTCTTTTCAAGTCCCATTTTGAATAAGGGCCTTCGGGTTCTTCACCGACCTTGATATACCACTCTTTGCGCATAACTCTCACTTTAGTATAACATAGATTTTTGTTTTTGTGTCGTTAAATATATGATAATTTACCGCTATTTGCTGATAGAGTACCTCAAAGTTCTTTTTCTTTGCGTGGTCTCGTTTATCGCCATTTTACTGACAACAAGGCTCGAAGAAATCGCCCGCTTTGCCGCATCGGGGGGCAGCGGCTGGACTATTTTAAAATTTGCCGCTTTGCAAATCCCCTATGTTCTTCCGATTGTCCTCCCGGTCTCGAGCCTGATCTCTGCGATCGTCCTGTCTCTTAGGCTGAGCTACTCGCAGGAACTCACCACATTAAGAGCTGCGGGATTATCATTAAAAAGTATTTTATCTCCGGTCCTCATCACTTCAGCCTTTTTGTCCCTGGTCAATTTTTATATTGTCTCTGAAGTGGCTACAGAGTCAATTCTGGGCACTCGTCAAATGCAAAGAGATATTACCCTCATCAACCCATTGACTCTAGTCAAGAACAAACAATTGATCAAACATCGAGATCTTTTTATCGATACCCAAAACCGGTCGATTGCGCAAAATACTTTGGAAGGACTGATCGTGGCGATTTGGAACAGCCAGATGAAACGCATCAATTTGGTAACAGTTAAAGAAATCTCTTTTTACGAGCCGCACATATACTCCAAAGGATTAACCATGTTTTCCACCTTTGAGCCCAATGAAAAGAACCGCTACGATAATTTATACATTGAAAATATTCACGACTCCTCAATGGATGTGGAAGGCTTTTCCCTTTATCTGAAGCAAAAAGCGGCAAGAATCAATGACGATTACCTGAAAATGGCTCTTTTATTCGGACATATCAGCATGCTGAAAGATAATATCTTGCTGCCTGACTTGACAGTCGGCGAGAAAATGGATCTTACTGTTAAGATTCGTAAATCCTATTCGGAAATATTCAGGCGCCTGTCCATGGGCCTTTCCGTTTTTACATTAACTCTTTTGGGCGCCTCTTTCGGCATCTCTACCGGCAGGCAGAGAACTTTTCGAAATGCCTACTATGTGATCGGACTCGCCAGCATTCTGCTCATCTGCATTTTTGCGGCTAAAGCCTTCATGCAAGATGTCGCTCTTGCCACTGCCCTTTACTTTGCGCCCCATATCATTATCATATGGCTGTCTCTTTGGAATTTAAAACGGATAAGCAGAGGCATCGGATGATATTCAAAAGAATTTGGGAACGCTATTTCCTAAAGGAAATTCTAAAAATCTTCAGCCTATTCATTTTCTGTTTTTACGGACTTTATATCATTATCGATTATTCCAGCAGGAGCGCCACTCACTATGCTGGAAAGTTTACCTTTTTAGAAATGGGGAAGCTCTATTTATTCATCTTCATCCAACGGATGGATATTCTCATTCCTTTCGCTCTTGTAGTCGCGACAGTAAAAACGCTTTGCTCATTGAATGTGCACAACGAAATTGTGGCCTTGATGAGCACCGGAGTCAAACTAAAAAGATTGATGCGCCCATTCATTTTAGTGGGGCTGTTTTTTGTCTCCTTGCTTTATATTAATGAACAATTTTTCCAGCCGGCGGCATACAGCCGGATTAACTTTTTGAAAGACAAACACAATGATGACGAAGCCCGCCAGGATCAATACAAGAACATACAAAATCTGGAAGTGATCGACAAGGGGCAGATTCTCTTCCACGGATATGACAATGCCCGAAAGTCCTTTTTCGATGTCTATTGGATCATCAGCTTAGACGATATTTACCGAATTAAATACCTTTTTCCCTATGAAGGGTCCCCAAGAGGAAAATTTGTCGACCATTTCACAAGAAGCGGCGATGGCGAGCTTCTTCTTGCCGAATCTTTTGAAACAAAAGACTTTCCTCTCATGCGATTCAACCCGAAGAAACTCAGGCAGTCGATCATTAATCCGCGGGAGGAATCAATTACCAGCTTATGGGAGCACCTTCCCAAGGGGCAGGAAAAGCTTACCGACGCCAAAGCCAGGGCGCTCACCTCCTTCTACCACAAACTCGTCATGCCCTGGCTCTGCCTCTTGGCTGTGATCGGTCCTGCCCCCTGGTGTCTGAAGTTTACCCGCCAGCTGCCGGTATTTCTCATTTATCTGGTCAGCATGATCACTATGGTCACCTATTATTTGATTATGAACTCGGCGATAATCATCGGCGAGAACCAGGTTTTTCCTCCCATTATTGCTATCGGACTCCCCTTTTCGCTTTATTTCTTCTTTTTCAGCTGGAAATATTATAAGCTAAGCTAAAAACTGGAGGCTTCAGGTGTCAAGCGAACTTATCATAAACCTCGCTGCCATTGGTGAAAATATTGACCGAATCCGCTCCCACCTGCCTGCAAACACCCGCATCATGGCCATTCTCAAAGGGGGAACTTACGGTATTGGGCGGCCGGTTGAACTCGCGCATTTTTTAAGCTGCCAGGGAATCGATATTTTCGGCTTTGCCTTTGTCGATGAAGCCGTTGAACTCCGCAGGGCAGGTTTTCAAAACGATCTCTTTGTCTTAAATCCCCTTCCCGGCGATGCCGAAAATGTCGCCAAGCACAATCTTCAGGCAGCCGCAGGCGATATAGAGACGCTGATTGCCTTTGAGGCAAAAGGAAAAGTGAAAGTCCACCTGAATATCAATACCGGAATGAACCGCCTCGGCAGCCCGCTCCATGAAGCCGCAAGACTTGCCGAGTATATTCAGATGTCTAAAAATTTAACGCTCGAGGCTGTGATGTCCCACCTTGTGGCCGCGGAAAATCCCCTGCACGACGCCTTTACCTTAAGGCAAATTCAGGAGATCATCGCAACTGCAGCCTCTTTGAAGGAGGCGGGTATTGAATTTCCCTTTGCCCATATTCACAATTCCGCAGGCGCCTTAAGATTCGCTCATCCCGAATTCAATTTGGTCAGAATCGGATTGATCATGTATGGAATCCACCCCTCGCCGGAAACGAGGAAGACACTCCCCTTAATCCCTGCCTTAACCTTGAGATCCCGCATCGTGTCACTCAACCGGATAAACCGCGGAGACACTGTCAGCTATGGCAGAACCTACAAAGCAAAGGCAATGAGTACCCTGATTGCCACTGTTCCACTTGGTTACTTTGACGGCTTGCACCGCAGCTATAGCAATCGGGCATCAGTGCTTGTCAAAGGAAAAAAAGCAAAAATCGTCGGCACAGTCTGCATGGACTTTATGATGATCGATGTAACCGGCATACCCGATGTCGACGTCGGCGACACTGTCACACTCTTCGGGCAAGACGACTGCGGCAATGAACTCTCGCCTGAGGAATTTGCCGCTTCCGGAGGCACGATAGCCCATGAGCTGGTCACTTGCATGGGACCAAGGATTAAAAGGAATTTTTTAGGCGGCCTCGGAGACCTCCCTACCGAATTCGATCATCGGAATGTAAACTTTTGCACCTAACATCGGTCTTTTGAACAAAGAATCAAAAGCGCTGCACAGCTCTTTGCCATAGTTTTCAAATCCTAAAGCTTCGCGCTTTCCCTCCACAACCTGCAAGGCTCCAAGCATCCGATTCAAGGGCTCGGGCAAAATCGCCCTTTCCCGAATGAAAATCGCAGGACCGTAAATCATCGATTCGATATATTCGATTTCCTCATCGGAAATCTTTTGATTCTGCAAAATTTTATAGAAAGCCAGCATAAATACAGAAGCCGCTCCCCCAATGTCAATGGCGTCTTTGCAGCTTAAGCTGAAACTGAAGGGGCGGACGATATCAATGAGTTTAAGCTCTAGGAAAAAATGAAAGAGCGTAATAAAGCTCTGTCTGTCTTTCATGGATAAATATTTTTCTCCATTGAAAAAAAATTCATGGATTGCTGCTGTCGCATTATCGATAAAGCTTGCAGTCAGATTCTTTTTCACGCTGTCCGGAAAGTAGTATCCTGCGGAAGAACTTTTCAATTGTTGTTTAAAGCCTTCGATAAAATCTTCGACGTCATCCTGATTTTCATAGGTCCCGCTCTGATGATAAAACTCTGTATCGACAGCCAGGGTCAAGACAGTCAAACTATCTGAAAAGAGTGGAGCATTTTGAAGCTGCTCCAAAACCTGGCAGCGTGAGAATTCCCTCCAGGATGTTCTGTCCTGTAAATTCACAAGAAGGTGTTTTGCCTTCCTTCCCCTTTGACTTGTCGACAGGAGAAAGCCTTTGAATTCATCGAGTACAGACGCCTTATTGACAAAGACCTGCCGTGTTGGAGAGGCCATGCGCAAATTAACAACCCGATCATCGCCAAGATATAAATCGAACCATCTGTGGGGAAGATTGTGCTGATGCAACGAGTCAAAAGCGGCATATTTGCCCTCTTCGAGCGATTCAAGAATCCGCTTTAAGGGTCCGCTGGCATGCTTTTTGAAAGATTTGACAATTTCAGCGTAATCATAAGCCAGCCTGCTCCATAAAAATATCCCTCTTTCCTGCTCAACGGACGCCGAGCGGGGAATTGCCTCCTTTGCCTCATTCAAGATCTCGTGGACATTCGGCAGAAGCTCCTGCTGGATGTGCGAATGCAAAAAAGTTGCTCTGCATAGATGCTGCAATACGCTCACGAGGCAGTTTGCCAAAATGTTTGACGGCTTTGGAGGATAAACCAGTAGTTTTTGATAGTAGCGGTTATTGAGAGCTTCCCTGAGATATCCCTGAAAATCGGCGAAATAGTGAATGCACGATTTCCCTTCCTTATTTTTTCTGTTGGAATGGAGATTTTTTGGATCTGCGGCGAGCATCAGGGCCATAATCGCGCTGCTCATTTCTCTTACTTGTGCACGGCCTTTATAACGAAACGCCTCATGGTAGAATCGTTTTAACGACAAATTCAGCGAGTGAAGAATATTGAGCGCTGCCACATGGCACATCACATCGCGCCAGTTGTATACCCTGGCAAAAATATCGGTTTCTTCATCAGAATAACTTCCGAATTCGCAAACAAGTTTAATATTCCGCAAAAGTCTGGGACTGAAAAATCGGCTCCCGTCTTCTTTTCTCATTAATAGAAGCTCATATTCATTGTCCCGCTTAACCATTTCCAGATCCACAAAAACATGCTGGCTCTTTTCTTTTTTTCTCGCTCTAGCTTTTCTAAGCAATTCCTTGGAAGGACCGGTTTTCGCGAGGCCGAAAATCCATTTGCTGAGCATCCCCTCGTCTACCTGTCTTTCCACTTTCCTGGTATAAAACTCCTGAAGCCTTTTATATTCGTTCATCTGGGTCACGCTTTTTGTGCTTTTCGTTTTGAAGAGACTAGAAAATTTGTCCAAATTTTTAGCCGCTTCGCCGACCAGCACCATAATCGACCTGACATCTTCGATTTTTTTCTCCGAAACAACAGGCTCTTCTTCATAGATCAATTTCACGTAGTGCAAAATAGTCTGAAAAATCTCCTTAATCCGACCTTCGGAAAGCTCCTTAGAAACATTCTTGATTTTTTTGACCCTTCCAGAAATCGGCTTGACTGTTTCAAGGTTAGCCAGAGGGACAGCCGGCTCCTCTTCCCCCAGCTGAGCTATAAGAGATAGGGTATTAAGCGCTTCTGAAATACTTACCCTTTTATCATCATCTTTTTTACTTTCCATAAAACCATCCTCACAACTATCTACAACTATTATCCCATCATAAAATATTTTATACAATTAAAATTCAAATTAATTTTATTAGGTATTTAAATTAATATTTAAAATATGTTATAATCCACCAAATTTTGATCATTTCCATTTAATCTCAAAATCGTTATGGTTAAGTGATTAAGAAGGAGAGCGCCGCTATGTTAGACAAGCTGCAATTAAACGGGACGTTAACCGGGGCCTATGAGGGCAATGATTTTAAAGCCGAGTTTAAAGACCGCTCATTAAAGCTCTATTTTGACAGCATCGACACCTTGAAAACGCTGAAAGACCTGCTCTTTGACAAAATTAAGACGCTTAAAGACGACCCTAAATTGAAAGAGACCCTGGAAAAAATCGACATAGAAATTTATTTAGAAAAAGAGTTGATTATTAAGATCGGCAAAAGCGCGAAAACCAATTTTATCAGCGGAATGCTCGGAATCCCCTATTTTGAAGTTGTGGCAAACAGCCGCATGTCGGACCTGATGAGTCTTATGTAACGGCTTGACACATTTTGGGCAATCAGCTATAAAAGTATTCTCATTATTAAGGAAGAGTGGCAGAGTGGCCGAATGCGCCTGTCTTGAAAACAGGAGTCCCGCAAGGGACCGGGGGTTCGAATCCCTCCTCTTCCGACACCTAATATGAGTTTGAAACTGCGATCAGCTTATCAAACGGCTCACGCAGTGTTATGATCCTCTTTTTATTTTGCTGCTAACCAAAATTGATACAATCCATCAATATCTTCAGAACACAATAATTTCATCGATTGGGCTAATTGATCCTCAGACCAATCCCACCAAGACATTTCCAGCAATTTCTGTATTTGCCCATCAGAAAATCTTTTCCTGATAGGTTTTGCAGAATTTCCTGCAACGATGGTGTAGGGTTCGATATCTCTTGTAACTACTGACCGAGCTCCAATGACCGCTCCACTCCCCACCTTTATGCCAGGCATAATCATCGTCTCCGCCCCTATCCATACATCATGGCCTATTTCAGTATTCCCGGCTCCTAAGTAACCGTTAGCAGCTTCTTTCATACACGGTTCATCAAAATAGAAAAAAGGAAAGGAGCTGACCCATTCCATGCGATGTCCCTGATTACCCGCCATAACAAAAGAAACACCTGTACCTATAGAGCAGAAACTGCCAATTATCAGTTTGTCCACGTCATCTCTATCAGGCATAAGATAGCGAGCGCATTCATCAAATGAATGGCCATGATAGTAACCTGAGTAATAACTGTAACGCCCAACAATAATATTTGGATTTTTTACCTGTTGATCGAGTGGAATACCCTTAAATGGACTTTCAAAATAGTTATCTCTAGTCATGAAATGATTCCTTGTGTCTTGTCTCAAAAGTTTTTTGCTTAAGATAGCTGGTTAAAGATAACATTTCGACTTAATAGTTTTGAAATAATGTCAGTAGTTGATTTGTCAGACTCATCTAGAGGACCTATACTAAATTCTCTGAGTTTTTCACATTGAAGTATTTCTTTAGGAATGGAAATTGTCGTAGGTCCAGTCAACAAGTCTGACCCGTTAAGAATAAAAATTGTTTCCAGATTTTGCAGCTTCCCAATTTCTGGGGGAAGGGAACGGAGATCGCAACGGTGAAAATAAATATGTTTTAAATTGGTTAACTTCTCGATTTCCGGAGGAATCGACTTTATATCCATATACATTGAGGTGAAAGATTCGAGTTTTGAAAAATACTGAATTTCCGGAGGTATGTAATAGAATTGAGGTTTATCTTTTCTTGGATTTGCAATATTTATTTGTTGAATATCCGGAGACCGGTCTTCAAGGGTCTCTCTCCATCTTTTTGCCTCTTTTTGTGCTTGCTCAGGATCCTCCAAATGCTCTTCCAAGGATATTTTCCTATCGGATAAAACGATACGGCAAAATTGACAAAGAGCCACATCCTGCTTTTGCTCAATTTCTTTTGTGATGCGCTCGACGATTTCCGGCTTAATCGTTTCATCCACGTCAATTTCGTAATCACGGCATAGCCTGTCCAGCTCCTTAGAAAAACCTCGACAAAGGCCGCACGATAAGCACGTGTGTTTGGTTCTATGGGCACTTTTTTGAACTCAGGCTTCTTATCTTTTTTTCGAAATAATTTCGAAATTATGCCTTTCTTTTTTTCCGGTTTTTGCTCCTCTTCCAAATAGAAGGCCTTATCTGGAAGCATTTTTTCAACCCTTTCCCCGAGTTTAGGGTAAGCTCTCTTCAGGTGTTTCATCGGTGAGAGGCTTTCATCCTCGCAAATCTGTTTCCATGAACGGCTGACTAAACTTAAATTTTTAACATCTTCTTCATCTAATTTACTGGCAATAAATAATCTAACCTCATCGGGAAGATTCGAAATAAGGTCTTTTTCCGGGGGCTTAGACCGGTCAATTTTATCTCTATCTGGCGGCAATTTTTGCATCTCTCATCTCCTTAATAGCTTTTTTAAACTGAAGAAGCAGGATTCATGCCAAAACAATTTTTTAACGGCTTGTAGATTAACGTGGATTGAGATAAAATTTCACCTGATGAAGTACTGTGAATTCGTTTACAAGACGTTAAGGCGAAAGACGCGAGAAGTGATGGTCGGAAGCGTCGGGGTCGGAGGGGCCAATCCTATCCGTATTCAATCAATGACCACATCCAGCACAAGGGATGTCGAGGCGACGCTCGAGCAAATCATGAGGCTGGCCGATTCCGGCTGCGAAATCGCCCGCGTGACTGTACAGGGCATGAAAGAGGCCGAAGCGTGCGAGGGGATCAAAAATGGCCTTTTGCGGAAAGGGTATGAGATTCCCCTTGTCGCCGATATTCATTTTTACCCCCCTGCCGCCATGAAAGTGTGCGAATTTGTCGACAAAGTGAGGATCAACCCAGGAAATTTTGCAGACAGAAGGGCGACTTTCAAGGTTTTGGAATATGATGATGCATCTTATGCCAAAGAGATCGAAAGAATCGAAGAGAAATTCACCCCCCTCGTCGTCAAATGCAAGCAGCTCAAACGAGCTATGCGTATCGGGACCAATCACGGATCGCTGTCCGATAGAATCATGAACCGCTTTGGGGACACCCCTCAGGGGATGGTCGAATCGGCTCTTGAATACGCCAGAATCTGCCGGCAAAATGACTATCACGATTTTATGTTTTCGATGAAGTCTTCCAATCCGCAAGTGATGATTCAGGCCTACCGGCTCCTCGCGGCCAGGATGTATGAACTGGGGTGGGAATATCCCCTCCATCTCGGCGTCACGGAGGCGGGAGAGGGCGAAGACGGCAGGGCCAAATCGGCAATCGGCATCGGCTCTTTGCTTCTCGACGGGCTGGGCGATACGATCCGCGTCTCCCTCACGGAAGATCCATGGCACGAGATCGATCCCTGCTCGCGATTGATACGCTTTGCCAAGAGTTATCAAGGGCGAGGCATTCTTCCGTTCGAAGAAAAACATCGCGATATGATGCACATCGTTCGGCGCTCGGTCGATCTACCCAAGCATGTTTCGATGCACCGAGACGGAACAGTCATCCTAAAGATGAGTCGCGAAGCAGCGGATGATCCATCTTTCTATGAAAAGATTGGATGCTCCGAAATTGGGAGCTTAACCCCGATGAGCGCAGACAGCCTCATTTTTGATCAAATGCCGGAAAATGGAAGCGATCTCAAAGAGGCCGGAGTGGGCATCCTGCAGCCTGTTTCGATTCGAGAGCATGAACTCAGGCGCTTTGCGACTCGGCTGGGAGAAAGATATCGCGACGCCGTTTATGTTGAGGAAAATGATGAAGCTGTGTGGCAGTCTTTAAAAACGATCAAACCCGCGATGATCTTACTCCGCCCTAAAGAAAACTGCCTCCATGTTTGCCGCAAATTTTTTGAGTGGCTGCAAGCAAACGATCTAAAAGTTCCTGTGATTCTGAATTTTTCCTATGACTGCTCGAAAGAAGACCTGATTATTCGCTCTGCGGCTGAATGCGGCTCTCTTTTCTGCGATGGTCTTGGAGACGGCCTCTGCCTTGAAGGGCCTTATGACCCCGCATTTTTGCGCAATTTGAGCTTTAACATTCTTCAATCGGCAAGGATGCGCATGATCAAAACTGACTTTATCTCCTGCCCCAGCTGCGGACGGACGCTATTCAACCTTCAAGATGTCACAAAAAGAATTCGGAAAAGGACAGCGCATCTTCCCGGCGTCAAAATCGCGATCATGGGATGCATTGTGAACGGTCCGGGGGAAATGGCGGACGCTGACTTCGGTTATGTGGGGTCAAAACCGGGAAAAATCGACCTGTATGTAGGCAAGACATGCGTTGAGCGCAATATCGACTTCGAGGATGCTGACGACCGTTTGGTAGACTTAATCAAAGCTCATGACCGTTGGGTTGACCCTACCACTTATTAGTCTCTTCATAGCCCAACTCGATAAGCAGATCTCCGACATTTTTTTTGAAAACATCTTTTATCTTTTCATCAAAGGATTCTCTCCATATGGAAGTCTTGGCACGGCAGAAGGTCGCTCCTGTTCCATAGACAGAGGAAAACACTTCAAGGAGGTTTTCGTCCGAGATTTCTATATCGAGAAACCGGGCAATTTTTCTCAGCTCGGCAAGATGCTCCTCTTCGGTTCAACAGCCTCCGGTAGGGCCGATAAGCTTTTCAAAACTTAAGATGCAGCAATTGGGGCTCTTATGCCACCCCTGAAAAGCCTGGACATGCCATCTGGTGAAATTCCACCAATCGGTCCCCTCGATCATGACAATCATCTGTTTGTCGAAAGGGAGACGGGAATACCACTCGAGAGGAAAGGGGCAGCAAATGTTTTTTCCATAATATTTGGCAGCCGAAACGACAAAATCCCTGATGTCTCTTGCAATATGAAAAACTTTTGCTCTCTTCCAGATAGGTTCTTAGAGAGTCGCTGCAAGGGATATGAGAAGCCAAAAACCGCCCTTCATTTTTATATCGATTCAACATGTCAACAATTCTGCCTTGGGTATGGGCGGCCTGTGAAGATATATCGGAACATAGCCTAGATTTTGAAGAAGATATGTGTATTTCCACCGGGAGCAGTCCCTATAGTTGAAGTCCGAAGACCCTGATTGCTACCTAAACTTGTTGTTAAAGTCTTTCGTTGGATTCAGATGCGTAGACTCGATTTGAAGGCAAGGGTAATCCCTTGCCGATAATCGAGGCTTAGCAGATGAATTCAATGAAAGATTTTAACGACAATAGTCTCTATGATACTTCCTTAGCCAAAAAAAAGGGGGCATCATGGAAACTTACGCAACAACAGTTTATGTCATCAGCGAAGAAATCCTTCGAATTTTGGGGATTAAAGACGATCCTCAATCTCAAATGCCCAACGCAGAAGTGATAACTTTTGCTATTTTATCAGCAAAATATTTTTCTTGTAACTATAAAATGTCCAGATATTTATGTAAAAGATTACGATTATTCAGAGCTATTTTAAGCAATAGCCGGCTAAATCGCCGAATTCATAAAATTCCTTGGATTTGTTGGAACGCCATTTTCCGTTTTTTAGCTCTATTTTTTAAGCAAATAAATAAAGATCAGGGTTTTGCTATAGACAGCTTTCCAGTTTCATGTTGTCAGAAAAATAGAATCGATAAACGGAAGGTTTTTCTAGAACGAAGGTATTTAGGTTTCGCAGCTTCTAAAAAGCGTTACTTTTGCGGCATAAAAGTTCATAGGATTGTGACGAGCGAAGGCAAGCCGGTTGAAGTTCTTTTCAAGCCAGGAGCAGTAAGCGATGTAAAGGTGCTCTGGGAAATGAAACTGGACATTCCACCAGATTCTAAACTTTATGCAGATGGTGCGTATAATTGCTTTGATTTAGAAGACATCTTGAAAGAAGAACAAATTACATTGCTTGCAAAACGGGGATGTAAAGCAAAGAATAGAGTCCGAACACCAATTGAAGAGAGGGAAATTAGCAGCAAGCGACAGATTGTCGAGACGACATTTAGCTGCATAACAAACCTTTTCCAAAGAACTTTTAAGTTCTGCACTGAACAAGGCTTTTTGATAAAAGTATTCTGTGCAATTCTTGCCTATAGTGTTTCGTTTTTATGCAAAGGGGAGCTCAGCTAGAGCTTACACGAGCACACCATCTACTGCCTGTAGCGCCTCGGCAAGGGATTACCCTTGCCGAGGCGCTACAGTTGTATCTGGCGCACTCGTGTAAGCTCTAGCTAAGGTTTAGGTAGCAATCAGGGTCGAAGGGATCCAGCAAGCCTTTTTCTCGGTAAGCTTCTCTAGAATCGGGATGAGAAGATGACTGCCGGTCTTCGGCATTGTCGTGACGATAAATTCGGCAGCTGATAAACTGATCGTCAGGAATAAAGCGACAAACAAATAGCGAAACATCGCAGTTATTATAGACAAAGTCAGCTATTATGAGAATACTGCTTTTGCTGCTTGCTCTTGGAACACTCGGAGCAAACGACATCACTTTGACAATTGAACACGCCCAAACCCCCGAAGAGCTTAGCTGGGGCCTAATGGGAAGAGAGGAGCTTTCGGAAAATCACGGGATGCTCTTCCATTATCCTCAATGCACAAGACATAAGCTTTGGATGTTTGGCTGTCTTATCCCCCTCTCTGCCGCATTTCTTGACGAGGAAGGGAAAATCGTCGAAATTCACCAATTGGAAGCCTATCCCGACAAAGTGAAAAATACCGTTCCAATCGAGTCCTATGAAGATCTGGAAAATCTGGACCTCAAGGATCCTGTCATCCGGTTTTTTATCAAAAAGTCTGTTATATCTTCCAAACCAGTCAAATATGCCTTGGAAATGCCTTATGGCTGGTTTCATGAAAATGGAGTGGCTGAGGGAGACACCCTCATCTGGGAAAGTCCTGTTGAGAAAATCGGGAATATAGGCTATATTAAAATATATGAGTAAACCACTTGTCTCTCATCAGAAAGCTGTTTCTATCGCCGGAGGGGTCCTGCTTATTTGCATCGGCATACTCTTTTATACCAAATTCTGGTGGCCGGGGATTTTGCTGGCCCTTATGGCAACTGTAGGCATCAAAGAAGCGCTTAGAGGGCGGTATTACGATATGGCCTTGTCTGTCGCCATTTTCGGTGTATTGTTTTTGTTCTTCTTCTTAAACAGTAGCTGGTCTATTGCCGTTCCTGTTTTATTTACTGTCGCAGGAATATGGATTATCTTCCGCGAATTTTTGAGCACGCAAAAACGGACAGGAGACGAGGCCGCTGAAGATGCAAGCCGGGAGATGAATGACGAGGAAGAAGATGAACAATGATATCATTCATATTGCCAAAATCCTAAGCCGGGGCGAAACTGTTTACCTTTTTTTAAAAAAAACGGGTCCGGAAACCTACCAGTGGTTTAGAGGTGAAGAGACGACAGATGTCAAAGGAATCACCCCGGAAGAGGCCATGAGGCTTGCCAAAAGGCAATGGAGGCATAACTCCTTTCGTTTTGTAAACTGCGGATTTCGTTTTACCCTTCCGGAAAGAGACGAGCACGGAGGCAATGCGCTATTTTGTCAAATGGCCGCCTCTTATAAGGCATCCAATGGCATCTATTTTGACGAAGAGCTGGGACACAGCTGCATCGTTAAAAAAGCTTCGGACGAGGCAAGCGAATTGCTCAGAAAATTAAAGAGGGAATTGCAAAAGTAATGCAAAACCGATTTTTGAGCGATTTTGCCGAAATTCGTCATTTGATGCAAATTCACATACTCCTAAGAGTAGGGAATTTGCATCAAATGGCGAAGTTCGGTGAAAGCGCCAAAAAGCGGTCTGCAGGAGTTTTGCAATTCCCTCTAAAATCCTGAGGAATCCACCCATGGAACGTCCTCGCAAAAATGAATCTAAAGAAATCGTTTGTCCTTCCTGCGGCTCCCACTTCTTCTTGTCGGGAGATAAAAAAGCACATCCCGCATTTTGCACCTACTGCGGCCATACTTTGGACCAGTCGAGAGACCAGGAAACCACCCTGGAGGAAATTTCTTTTGTTCAAAAACATATCCCCGATGAAGAGTCAGTGCAGTTCAGCATCGGGTCTTATCAAATTCTAAAAAGAATCGGCAAAGGCGGAATGGGCGAAGTCTTTCTCGCCTACGACACCGAATGCGGCAGAAGAATTGCTTTGAAACGTATCCGTACGGATTTAAAAAACAGAAAACAGCTGCTTCAGCGCTTCCTGAAAGAAGCGCGCATCACAGCCCAGCTCACCCACCCGTCGATTATTCCTATTTATACCATCCACGAAGATGGACAAAATATCTATTATACCATGCCCTTTGTGGAAGGAGAGACGCTCAGGGAAATCATTAATAAAGCCAGAAAACTGGAAAAAAAAGGAGAGAAATCCGAAAGCGCCGGAACGTCGATCCCCTCGCTGGCGCGCATTCTCGTCAATGTTTGCCAAGCGATCTCCTATGCACACTCACATGGGGTTCTTCACAGGGATATCAAGGGAGAAAATATCATTGTCGGAAAATTCGGAGAAGTCATGATTCTGGATTGGGGCCTGGCAAAAATTGTGAAGTCTCCTCCTGAGGATGAAGTTTTTGAAGAAGAAAAGCCGACATCGCCCGATATCACTGCCATAGGGAAAGTTGTTGGTACAATTTCCTATATGGCGCCTGAAAGGGCGAGAGGCAATCCCGCAACGACTCTAACCGACATCTATGCTTTGGGCGTACTCCTCTTTGTTATCCTCACACTTCGGCATCCCTTTAAACGAGGCAATCTCGAAGAATTTCGAAAAACCATGGTCAACGAAGTGTTCAAGGATCCCGCAGAAATCGCCCCTTACAGGGACGTCCCCCAACTCCTGGGGCAAATTAGCAGAAAATGTTTGTCGGTTAATCCCGAAGAGAGATATCAAACCGTAGACGAACTGATACACGATCTGGAAAACTATATTGAAGGGCGCTCGGAATGGTTCGAAGTTTGCCAGCTCGATATTCTTCAGAAAGACGATTGGCAGTTTCAAGAACATGTCCTAATGGCAGAGCAGATGGCGATCACAAGGACACCCGAGTCTTCGCAATGGGTCACTTTGATGATTTCCGAAAAGTCTTTTGCGGAAAACATACGAATAGACGCCAGGGTCAAGATTTACTCCGACGGACATGGAATCGGTTTTTTGCTGAGTATACCCGAAACTTCAGAAAGGCGGCATTTAAATGACGGGTATTGCCTTTGGCTGGGTACGGAAGATCATAAGGCGACCAAACTTCTGAGGTCGACAGTCGAGGTTCTTCACACGCCCGACATCTTTCTCGAAAGCGGCGTTTGGCACCGGATACGCATTGAAAAAATTGACCATAACATCTATTTTTATCTCAACAAAGCTCTTCAATTTTCCTATATCAGCCATATTCCCTTAACGGGTACCCACGTCGGATTGATCTGCAGAGACACAAACTTCGACCTGGAATCATTTTCAGTGTCGCTCGGAAGCCAAAGCGTTATGGTCAACTGCCTCACGGTGCCCGACGCATTTTTAGCCCACAAGTATTATGATATAGCGCTGAGCGAATACCGAAGAATCGGCTATACCTTTCCCGGACGGCAGGAAGGACGAGAAGCCATGTTCCGGGCGGGGATCACTCTTCTCGAACAAGGCCGCTATCAAAGCGAATTGAAAAAATCTCAGGAATTCTACGACCTGGCTCTTCAGGAATTCGAAAAGCTTCACCGAACCCCGGGAGCTCCCCTCGAATATTTAGGCAAAGCTCTTGTTTATAAAACACTACAAGACATATCCGAAGAAGTTAAATGCTACATGCTAGCTTATAGAAGGTATCCGAAACACCCTCTTCTTTCCGTGCTTGACGAGCAGGTTGCCTACCGGATGCACGAATGTTCCCGATATCATCGCCATGCCACTTATGAACTTGTCCTTCTTGTAAATCGGCATATCCCGACTGTTCAGAAAACCCCGCATACACAAAAACTTATCGAAACGCTGCAGAGGCACTGGGAAACGCTTCCCTTCATTCAAAACGATCCTTGCGGCGCACACGTTAGCAAAGTCAGCAATATCTCTTTTAGCCTTCTCCTAAGTTTTTGGCTGGCCAAACCGCTATTCATCGAAGAGTTGATCGATTCCCTCATCAAACTCGACAACATTTATCCCATCACATTTTTTAACGCCCTTTACTGCATCCTTGAGCTTGGGGCGGCAGACCTAGTCAGCGAGCTGTTTGCCAAAACATTGGAAACACGTCCTGAAGACGAGAGCAAATTTTTAATTAAAGCCTTCACTCCCTTTGCCTTCGCTGTCAAAGCCGAAAGAGCCCCCATACAAGAGGTCCTGGAAGATTTTCTGATCTCCCTCAAGCGGGAGATCAACTTTAATGAAATGCGCATCCTCATTTATTTAATCGAAAAGGCACTTTCCGAAGAAAAAACCTCCCTAGTCTATGAAGCACTCGATCGACTGAATATCACGCAGCTGGAAACAAAGCAGCGGCTGAGGCTCGACTATTACCGCATCTGGGCGCTTTTGATCGATAAGAGATGGAGCGAAGCGGGAAAAGTATTTGAGAGGTACCCTCTTGAATATATCGGAGAGGAAAAAAGCGCCTTTCACTTTCTCTACGGATGCTGGCTTTATGTCACTGAGGGACCTGAAATTGCCAAAGCCCATTTTTCAGGGGTTCTGGAAGTTTCCTTTCCCAGAAGCTGGACACTGGCCACACACTACATCAACGAAAGGTTCTACGACGGACACCGCTGGTTTCAGCAGGCCTTTATGTGGGAAAAACGGCAGCTTTACAGACAGCTGTCGCTCTATTACCACTGCCGAGGCGACCAGCAAAAGAAAGATCTTTATCAAGAACTGGCAAAAAAACAGGTGATCAATGCAGATTAAAACATTGAATAGCAACATTATCCTCGATGAGTTTCTCAAAGTCAAAAAAGAACATCTTCGTTTCCCAAACGGTTATGAGCACAACCACTACACCCTTACACTGCCTGCGAAAACATCAGTTTCAATCGTACCCGTCACAGAAGATGGGCAGCTAATCATCAACGAAGAGTACCGGCACCCCGCCGGGGGAAGAGTTCTCAGCCTTCCCGGCGGTTTTCTTCATGAAAATGAATCGCCCAAAGAAGGAGGCAGACGTGAGCTGCTTGAAGAAACGGGCTTTGAGGCAAAGAATTTTAAGGAACTGGGTCGATCATTCCCTATGCCGGGCATCTGCGACCAAAAAGTGATCTATGTTCTCGCTGAAAACTGCCGAAAAACACGCCAGCCCGAGCTTGAGGGGGGAGAGATTATACAAACGTTTACATTCTCGCTTGAAGAGCTCAGGGATAAAATCAGGCAAGGCGCCGCAGTCGACGGCATCCTTCTTACCGGCCTGTGCTTTTATCAGATGGGGTAGGCCGCTTTAAGCGCCTCCTGCCTTTTTTTAAATTCATTTTTAATCGCATCGCATCGTTTTATATCTCCGCGCTTCTTAGCAGCCATAAACTCATTTTTGATAAATCCCATGACAGGAACCGGAGGAATTTTGCTGTTTCTTAACTGTTTTTGATATTTCTCTTTAGTGTCGATTATGCTATTAAATGCCTTGCTCAATTCCTTCTTTTGCAAAAGTTGATTCAAACACATTGCAATCTCAAAATTTTTTACTCTGATAGACTCATTGAACAAAGCGATGAGATTGTCCATGAGATTTTTTCGTTGTTTTATCTTTTTTGTTTCCAAGATCTCTTGATGCAAAACCTGATAAAGGCTATCAGCAAGCCGATCGATATTACGGGACACGAATTTTTCTATACAATTTGCATGCCACCCTGCCATGATTTCTGTCACTTCATGGACTCTTAATTTTCTTATAAGCATTCGGCGATCTACGTTTTCGGATAGGCCTGCTTCGCCCGCGCTGCGGTCTCCAGGAACGTATATCAGCGAACGCTTACATTTTCTTTTTTTCAAGTCTGAAACTTTGGGGGATTTCATCT
The DNA here is from genome assembly GCA_963783885.1 of Waddliaceae bacterium. Lineage (GTDB taxonomy): Bacteria > Chlamydiota > Chlamydiia > Chlamydiales > SLFE01 > SLFE01. The sequence goes on from CAWAPJ010000001.1 coordinate 126,830, forward strand.
TATCAATTCGCAATATTAATTGCCTTATGTAGCCCAATCTTTCACACAGAAGATCAGAAGATGAAGTTAAAACAAATATTTTCTGAATATAAACTCTTAACTGATATAAAAGGACGAATGTATTGTTGATATTACTTTTCCATATCTTATCAATCACCATTGTGTGATCAGGGTCTATGACAAATGAACATTGAAAATACCGATTGTTTTCTAGACAATGCTCCAAATAAGAATGCATTAATTCCCTTGTTACGACAATATTATGATCCAACAGGCTGATCTGGGGATCTTTGATGTCAGGACCTTGTAGAGTTTCATTAAAAAAAATGCGACGGCATAAATTTTTATATATATCAGGATATTTGTTTTTCAGAGAATTATAAGTCCTCTTGATTAACAATTGGTATATTTCTTCATCCGACAAATCAGGTTTTTTTTCCCACAATATCTTCATGATAATGAAATGACACAGTTGGACTGAGCGATAGGATCTTAGACAAGGCTTTAAATCTTCGGATAATTGTTCCAAAGTATATTTGACATTGTTCAAGACGATAGAGTTGTATTCAGATTGCAATTGATTTCTAAATTTCTCCGATTTTGATATTAATTGAAAATAGAAGATTCCCGAAAATTTCCAATTATACTCAAATCCAAATTTAGAAAATTTTGTTGCGACATCCAGATCCGACCAACTGGCAGGTTTCAGTTGAATCACTTTTTGAAGAATATTTGTGACTGTAGACAAATTCCTGTTTTTTTCAATGCAACCAATCTGATAAAGGTCTTTTAAACACTCTTCCGCAATGTTGTCAATTTTGGGGCTTTTTTCAATCTGCCGATTGACATATCCTAGAGAAAACTCTACTGGATCCGAACCTTCTTTATAATCCGGATATAACGTTCTCCAGTTATTCTGATAAATTATCATTTGCTTCCCTCATGATTACACAAAAGAGCAATTTTATATCTAATTTTGCAAAATTAAGTCAAAGAAAAAAATGAATAAAACCGAGGCCTAAAGGCCTCGGTTTTTGTTGATTACTTTTTGGAGTTAACCGGTTCGACAGACTCGAAGTCGAAGACAAGGTCTTCGGCTTCGGCAGAATCAATAGACGCATATGTTCGCTTATGCTCATCGAATCCGGTTCCGGCAGGGATAGTGTGTCCCATAATGATGTTCTCTTTGAAACCTCGCAGATAGTCCTTTTTCCCTGAAAATGCAGCTTCGGTAAGGATACGGGTTGTATCCTGGAAAGAAGCAGCTGAAATAAAGGATTCGGTACTCAAAGACGACTTAGTGATTCCGAGAAGAAGTGGAGCCGCCTGTGATGCTTTGCCGCCTTCTGCCGTCACCTTCTCGTTTTCGGTCTCAAACTGCTTCTTGTCAACTTCCTCGCCGAACAGAAGGCTTGTATCGCCGGGATCGACTACGCGCACCTTTTTCAGCATTTGCCGAACTACGATCTCAATGTGTTTGTCGTTAATATCGACACCCTGCAGGCGGTAAACTTCCTGCACCTGATTGACCAGATATTTCTGAAGTTCGCGCACTCCGCATACCTCCAAAATCTCATGGGGAATGACCGATCCGTCGGTAAGCTGCTGTCCTTTAACTACATGATCGCCACGTTGAACAATCAAGTGTTTTGTATGAGGAATCAGATGCTCTTCCTGCATGCCCGATACTTCATCGCGAACGATGACAAGACGCTTATTTTTGTGCACACCGAAATCCACGATTCCATCGATTTTAGCAATCTCGGCAGCATCTTTAGGCTTGCGCGCCTCAAGAAGTTCGGCAACGCGGGGCAGCCCCCCCGTGATGTCCTTCGTCTTCATCGCTCCTCTCGGCAGACGGGCCAGCAGTGTTCCGGCTGAAGCGAAATTGTTTTCTTCGACGGAGATAATCGCCCCGCTTGGGATCGGATAGGTTCCGACCAGTTCCTTGAAATCCTTGTCGGAATAAATCGCGATTTGCGGGTGAAGCTCGCCGCGGTGCTGCTTGACAATCAACTCCACCTGGCCTGTTTGCTTATTCGTCACACGCTCGGTGGAAATCCCTTCAACGAGATCCTCATACTTCGCGTAGCCCGGCCTGTCGCAAATAATCGGGATATTGTGCTGTTCCCACTCCCCGATTTTTTGCCCTTTCTTGACTACGGCTGCGTCCTCGACAAATATTCTAGTACCCAGTTCGATGTTGATTGTTTGCAGCGCTTCGATGGATTTGGTGCTGAGAAGCTGTTTGTATTCCTCAAGCTTCCTACCTTCATCCCTGACGATATTGAGGGTACCGTTTTTGTTAAGAACTACCCAGTTGCCTTCGTCATTTTGAACGGTCCTTAAGTCGGTGTAGATGACAACGCCATCGCTCTCAGTCACCAACTCGGGACTGATGCTTGCAGAAGCAATACCCCCGATGTGGAACGTTCTCATCGTCAGCTGTGTACCCGGCTCTCCAATCGACTGGGCCGCTATGATGCCTATTGCCTCGCCCAGGCTGACCTTTCGGCCATTAGCCAGGTTAACGCCGTAGCAAGTCGCACAAACGCCCCATTTAGTTTCGCAAGTGAGGACTGAGCGGACTTTGACTGTATCGATACCGGCGTCGTCGATTCTCTCCGCCTGTTCAAGGGTGAGGACATCTCCCGCTTTGGCAAGAAGCTTTGACTTGTCGCCGGGCTGGTAGATATCTTCGCACACGGCACGGCCGAAGATACGGTCTTTGATCGGCAATAATTCTTCCTGCCCCTGCTTGATCGCCGAAACCTCGATTCCATTCAGCGTGCCGCAATCTTCTTCGGTCACAATGACGTCAAGAGAGACATCGACAAGCCTTCTTGTCAGGTAGCCGGAGTCGGCTGTTTTGAGAGCGGTATCTGAAAGCCCTTTTCTCGCTCCGTGAGACGAGGTGAAGTACTGCCCGGGCGTTAAACCTTCGCGAAAGTTGGTTTTAATCGGATATTCGATAATTTCACCGGAAGGTTTGGCCATCAGGCCCCTCAGGCCGCCGAGCTGCTTAATTTGAGATTTGGTACCCCGCGCTCCGGAGTCGAGCATCATAAACAACGAGTTGAGTTGTTCATTTTCAATTTTGGAGATCATATCGAAAAGGATTTCCGAAATCTTTTCTGTCACTTCGGTCCAAATGTTGATTACTTTCGATTTTCTCTCCCCGTCGGTAATGATACCGTCGTCATATTGCTTCTTGACAGAGCTCACTTGTTTTTCGGCCTGTTCAAGAAGCTTTTTCTTTGCTTCGGGAACTTTGATATCGCTGATACCGATTGAAATTCCCGACTTTGTCGCTTCGTAGAATCCAATACTTTTTAAGTTGTCTAGAAACCGAACGGTTTTTTCAAGGCCGACTCTTTTGTAACATTGGAGGACAAGTTCTCCAAGCCTCTTTTTGGGAAGCTGGTAGTTTTGAAATCCAAGTTCGTCGGGTACAATTGTATTGAAAATCACCCGCCCCGGCGTAGTTTCGATGATGCCGACTCTTGTCCTGAGCTTAATCTTCTCATGGAGTCTCAGACCCCGGCCTAGATTATCCGTACGTCCCTTTTCTCCTTCTTGGTGTTTTTCGTCGAACCAGTTGTAGCTCCCTGACGAATTCAACGCGAGCAGAACTTCCCGATTGTCTCTGAAAACTTTGACCGGCTTCCCGTAATCCTCAGGATTATAAATGGGATCGTGCATCAAATAGTACAGACCGAGAGCCATATCCTGACTCGGAACGGCGGAGGGCTTGCCCGATGAAGGGAGGAATATATTGTCCGGCGCCATCATCAGCATGCGTGCTTCGATTTGCGCTTCTACCGAAAGAGGCACATAGACTGCCATCTGGTCACCGTCGAAGTCGGCGTTGAATGCCGAGCAGACGAGCGGATGGACGCGTATTGCCTTTCCTTCAATGAGGATCGGCTCAAATGCCTGGATACCCAGACGGTGGAGTGTTGGCGCGCGGTTTAAGAGAACCGGGTGATGCTGAATGATCTTTTCCAGCACGTCCCAAACTTCCGGGTCATGCCTCTGGATCATCTTTTTTGCCGATTTTATGGTATAGACATACCCCAGATCCTTGAGCTCTTTGACAATGAATGGTTCAAACAGCTCAAGAGCCATCAATTTAGGAAGGCCGCACTGATTAAATTTCAATTCAGGGCCGACAATAATAACGGAACGGCCGGAATAATCGACACGTTTACCCAATAGATTCTGTCTGAAACGGCCGGATTTACCCTTTAGCATTTCAGAAAGCGATTTAAGCGGACGGTTGCCGGCGCCCATTACCGGGTGGCCGTGACGACCGTTGTCAAAAAGAGCATCGACAGCTTCCTGAAGCATCCGTTTTTCGTTTCTGACAATGACTTCGGGAGTTTTGAGTTTGAGTATCTGCTTTAAGCGGTTGTTTCGGTTGATAACCCGGCGATAAAGATCATTCAAGTCCGATGTCGCAAAACGCCCGCCATCAAGGGGAACAAGAGGACGGAGGTCCGGAGGTATCACCGGAATTGCGGACATCACCATCCATTGGGGTTTATTCTCGGAGCTCATAAAGCTCTCTACAATCTTAAGCCGCTTGGCTATCTTCATCCGTCCCTGTTGAGACTTTGTCTTCCTTAATTTTTCCTTAAGCTCATTAAGAATGATAGAAAGGTCTTCCGATTGAAGGAGATCCTGAATTGCTTCACCGCCCATTTTAGCGACAAAAGCACCGCGTCCCCACTTTTCCTGCGCTTCGCGGAATTCGACATCGTCAAGAAGCTGTTTTTTTTCAAGATCCGTTTCTCCCGGATCTGTCACAACCCACTCTTCATAATAAATGATTCTTTCAAGATCGCCAGCAGTCATACCTAAAAGATTGCCTATGCGGGAGGGCATTGTTTTGAAAAACCAGATATGAACAATAGGCACTGCCAGGTCTATGTGCGCCATCCTTTCCCGGCGCACTTTGGACAATGTCACCTCGACACCGCAGCGATCGCACACGATTCCTTTATGTTTAATCTTTTTGTATTTGCCGCAAGCACACTCCCAGTCCCTGGTAGGCCCGAAAATCTTCTCGCAAAAGAGTCCGCCTTTTTCAGGTTTGAAAGTACGATAGTTGATCGTTTCAGGTTTTTTTATTTCGCCCCGAGACCATTCATTGCAAATGACTTCGTCTGAAGCGAGCTGAATCGTCAAACTATCAAAATGTTGCTGCTGCTGTGTTTCTTCGGCCATGAATTTCTCCTACAAATGGGAAAATTAATAACTTATTTCTTCTACTCTTTCCGCTTTAATATCGAGCCCGAGCCCTTGCATCTCTTTAATCAAAACATTAAATGATTCCGGCGTACCGGCTACTAGAGTGTTTTCACCTTTAACGATTGACTCGTAGATGCGCGTTCTTCCGGAAACGTCGTCAGATTTTACAGTCAATAGTTCTTGCAGCAAGTGGGCCGCGCCGTAGGCTTCTGCCGCCCACACTTCCATCTCCCCAAAACGCTGACCTCCCATTTGAGCCTTTCCGCCAAGGGGCTGCTGGGTTACTAGTGAATAAGGACCAACGGCACGGGCGTGGATTTTATCCGAAACCAAGTGGCCAAGCTTCATCATATAAATGTAGCCAACAACAGTCGGGTAATCAAAACGCTCGCCGTTCCTTCCGTCATATAGATAAAATTTACCATCTTCAGGCAAACCGTTTTCTCTCAGCATGCTCCAGATTTGATCTTCAGGAAACCCTTCAAATACAGGCGTTTTAATAAATACTCCAGATTTTTTAGCGGCAAATCCGAGGTGTGTTTCAAAGACCTGTCCCAGGTTCATACGAGAGGCAATACCTAGGGGATTGAGAATAATCTCCACGCTTTGCCCATTGTTTAGGTACGGCATATCTGCTTCAGGAACAATGTTGGATACGACCCCTTTGTTTCCGTGGCGCCCTGCCATTTTATCGCCCACTTCAAGTTTTCTTTTAGTTGCAATATAAACTTTTACCTGGCGGATGATGCCCGGTTCTAAGTCCGTATCCCCTTTTCGGAGCTGCTCGACTTCCGTCTTATACTTCATTTCGAGAGACAAGAGCGCCGTATCATAATCTCTGAGGATTTGCTTCAGGACATTATAGACATCATTTTCCGGCATAAGCAGATCTTCAACAGCTTCGTTTTCAAGGACATCGATAACATCTTCGGTAATCAGCTCGCCTTCCTGCGCAATCACCGCGGCGGTTTTTCGGTGGACAATGGTTCCCGGAGCCATTTCTCCCTGAAGAAGAACCGTCATCTTTTCATATTTTTCATTGCGGAGCTGAGTTTGTTGAACCTTGTAGTCTCTTTGCAGCTCTTTCAATTTAGCCGCCTCTTCGACAAGCTCGTCGTCTGTCTTCGCGATTCTTTCCTTGCGGCTGAATAGCTTAATGTCCATCACGACACCTTCTACTCCAGTGGGGACTACCAAAGACGCATCTTTGACATCCGCCGCTTTTTCTCCAAAGATCGCTCTAAGCAGGCGTTCTTCAGGAGCTAGTTCGGTTTCTGACTTAGGCGTAATTTTTCCAACAAGAATATCGCCGGGTTTTACCTCGGTTCCGATGCAGATAATTCCATCATCGTCGAGATTTGCTAGCGCTTCTTCAGAAACATTTGGGATATCTCTTGTTATTTCTTCCTTTCCAAGCTTGGTATCCCTTGCTGTAATTTCAAACTCTTCAATATGAATTGATGTGAAATAATCCTGCACAAGAAGCTTTTCAGAGATAATGATGGCGTCTTCAAAGTTATATCCCATCCACGGCATGAAAGCTACGAGAACATTCTTGCCAAGTGCGATTTCTCCTCTGTCGGTTGCAGGACCATCTGCAATCACATCCCCTGCAGACACCTCATCGCCAACATAGCAAAGAGGAACCTGATTAACGCACGTTCCCGAGTTTGAGCGTATGAATTTTTTCAAATGATAGGTCTTTTTATCCAGTCGGTTTCTCTTGGAGGAAATCACAATGATTGATCCGTCGACATATTCGACAATTCCGTCATCTTCGGCTATCAGAGCAGCTCCGGAGTCGCGGGCGGCTTTCAGTTCAAGACCTGTTCCCACAATCGGCGCTTCAGCCTTAAGCAGCGGAACACCCTGACGCTGCATGTTCGATCCCATCAATGCCCGGTTGGCATCGTTATGCTCCAAAAACGGAATCAAACCGGTTACAATCGAAACAAGCTGTTTGGGAGATACATCCATATGAGTCACATTGGATGTCTCGCTCTCAATTTGCTCGCCTCGATAACGAGCCCAGCATTTTTCTTCAATGAACATGCTCATTTCATCTAATGGCGCCGACGCCTGAGCAATCACATATCTTTCTTCCTGGTCCGCGGTCATATACTCGACCTCTTCGGTGACAATGCCATCTCGGACAATGCGATAGGGAGTTTCAATAAAACCGAACTCGTTGATTTTCGCAAATGAAGACAGGGAAGTAATCAATCCGATGTTCGGACCTTCAGGAGTCTCGATCGGACAAATTCTTCCATAATGGCTTGTGTGTACGTCGCGCACTTCAAACCCGGCCCTATCCCGGTTTAAGCCCCCGGGCCCTAGGGATGACAGACGTCTTTTATGGGTTAGTTCGGCTACGGGATTTGTTTGATCCATGAATTGCGACAACTGAGAACGTCCAAAAAAGTCCTTAAGAACACCCGACAGGGCTTTAGCCGAAACAATTTTACCCGGAGTGAGCGTATCGGAGCTGAAGTCAAAGAGATTCATTCTCTCCCGTATAATTTTTTCCATCCTAGCGAGGCCGATGCGGCACTGATTTTGTATAAGCTCTCCAACAGAACGCACGCGCCTGTTGCCCAGGTGGTCAATGTCGTCGATGTTTGTATCCTCGTCGCCGTTTCTGAGCCGGATAAGATACTTAACAGCCTCGATAACATCTTCTTTTGTCATTGTCAGATTCGACAGCGTCTCGTCATTAACATCCATTCCCAGCTTTGTATTGAGCTTATAGCGCCCAACCCGGCCAAGGTTGTAACGTTTGGAGTCAAAAAATAGGCGCATGATAGCTGATCGCGCATTGGACAAAGTTGCCGGTTCCCCGGGACGAATCTTCCGATAAAAGTCTTTTAAAGCCGATTCATAGGAATCGGTTGGATCTTTTGCCAGCATCTTAATAATCGGGCTGGTTTCGTCGGCATCTTCAGCTATGCGAATTGTCGTGATTCCCGCATCCATCATCCGTTTTAGCATTGCGGTTGTCAACTTTTCCGCAGCCTTACCGAATACAAGCCCGCTTTCTTCGTCAACGACATCTTCTGCCAGGATTTTACCGACATATTTAGCAATTTCCTTTTCGGATTTTATCTTCACTTTCCGTGTATTGAAGAACTCTTCAATAATATCGGAATTAGAGGAGAATCCAAGGGTTCTGACAAAAGTCGTGGCAAGAATTTTCCGACGCCTTTGCTTTCTGTCTACATAGATATAGATTAGATCGTTTGCATCGAACGAGGCTTCCAGCCAACTTCCTCTATAAGGGATAATACGGAAAGAATAAAGCATCTGGCCTCGGGAATGTTTTTCCCGTTCAAAGCAAATTCCGGGAGAACGGTGCAGCTGGGAGACGACGACCCTTTCAGCTCCATTAATAATGAAAGTCCCCTTATCCGTCATGACCGGAATGGTTCCCATGTACACTTCTTCTTCTTTAATTCCCGTCTCATCCGTGAGGCGGAACTTGACTTTGAGTGTGACGCTGTAAGTGATGCCTCGCCGAATGCATTCATCGGGATTGTATTTCGGAACACCCAGGCTGTATGACAAGTACTCTAAAACCGTCTTTTCATCATAGGATTTGATGGGGAATATATCGGTAAAAATTTCCTGCAAACCTACATTTTCCCTACTCTCTGGAAACTGATCGGACTGTAGGAATTGATTGTACGATTTTATTTGGATTTCGATGAGGTTGGGAAGATCGATAATATCTTCTTTTTCCTTGAAGCTAATCCTGACTGGCGGCCTTTTTAACATCCTGAAGGGCTCCCTCTTAAGTGATTTATTTTACTGAAAATGTTAGGCGCGAAATAACATAAGCATTCAGTGATCTGCGTCTGCAGAGAACGCTGATATATTTTCAAATTGGTTTTAGTAAAGAACATCAAAAAACGTAAATGCCTTGATAATCACAGACGCTTGCCATGTGAAAGTATCATTTATGTGCAACCCAGCTAAATTTTTATAGCATTTTAACAAAAAAGTCAAGAAATTCTCTTAACAGTAACACCTTTTTTCCATTTAGCGGGTGCTTTTCGAACAATTTGTATAAAAACCATGAAATGGGAGACTATCAATTGACTCCCATTTCATGTATTTTTAAGCGGAAGATTAAACGCCTTTCAGCGTAACCTTAGCTCCGGCCGCTTCCAATTTCGATTTAATTTCATCGGCTTCGGCTTTAGGTGCCTTCTCTTTTATCACTTTAGGTGCGCCTTCTACCATTTCCTTAGCTTCTTTTAAGCCAAGACCGGTAATTTCACGAACGACTTTGATGACTCCGATTTTCTTATCTGCTGGAGCTTCAGCAAGTGTTATTTCAAAGTCTGTCGCCTCTTCGGCTTCAGCAGCTGCGCCGCCGGCAGCAGGTGCTGCGACAACCTGTGCAGGTGCAGCAGCAGCTTCAACACCCCATGTATCTTCCAATGCTTTTTTGAGTTCAGCCATTTCAAGGACTGTCAACTCGCTAAGAGCTTTGACGAGTTCTCCAACTTTTGGACTGGTTTTTGTTTCTGTACTCACGGTTAAACCTCTCTAATTTTTTTAAAAAAAAAGTAATTGTTTTATTCCTGATCATTTTCTTTCTTGCATTTATTATCCAAACAATAAACGACGCTGGAAACCAATGCATTCATGACAGATAATGTTTGAGCCATAGGCGCTTGCAGGAGTCCGACAAACTGAGCTCGCAATTCTTGTTTACCTGGCAGTTTAGACAGTTCAGTCATCTGATTTTTATCAAGAACTGAGCCGTCAATTTGTCCACCAATAACATTCAGCCGATCCTGATTGTCTTCTTGATACTCAAAAACAGCCTTTGTTGTTTCCATTGGATCTTCGCCGGCAAAAACCACGCCAATGTGTCCTGTCAATAAATTCAGGTCAAAATTATACCCCGACTTTTCTGCAGCAATCACAAACATTCTTTTGGGCAACATTTCGATTTCACCCCCGGTTTTTCTGATTTTCCGGCGAAATTTGTGTGCTTCGTTTGCAGACAAACCAAGGTAGCTTAGAATTACAAACGATCCGTATTGATCGATCTGCTCTCGAATCTCATCGAGAAGTAATTGTTTTTCTGCTCTCATGATACCTTAGCTCCTTTACGCTGCTTCAACTTCACGAAGGTCGATTCTAATACCAGGACCCATCGTTGAGGAAAGCGCAACCGATTTAATATATTGTCCTTTAGCAGTTGCAGGTTTGGCACGAACGATAGCTTGCAAAAAAGCTCGAATGTTTTCAACAAGCTGTTCAGGCGCAAATGAGACTTTCCCGACAGCAGCGTGAATACCTGCGTGTTTATCGATCTTAAATTCGATTTTACCGCCTTTAAGTTCGCCTACAGCTTTCGCAACATCGGGTGTCACTGTTCCACCTTTTGGAGTAGGCATTAAACCTCTAGGACCTAATATTTTACCAAGTTTTCCCACTTCGCGCATCATATCCGGTGTCGCCACCACTGCGTCAAAGTCGGTCCACCCGCCTTTGATTTTTTCAATCAATTCTTCGTTTCCCGCGTAATCGGCACCAGCATCAAGAGCTTCCTTCACTTTTTCACCAGAGGTTATCACGATGATAACCATTGTTTTTCCGGTACCATTCGGTAGTGATACCGTTCCGCGAATGTGCTGATCGGATTTACGAGGGTCAACGCCAGTTCTTAAAGCAAGTTCAACCGACTGGTCAAATTTGACCGGCGGGCACTGCTTTAACAATTCGACAGCTTCTTCTACACTATATGATTTTGATTTATCATATAGATTTGCTATCTCCCGAAATCGCTTATTTGTTCGACCCATAATATTTTTATTCCTCCACAAAGTCTACGCCCATAGAACGGCATGTTCCCAAAACGATTTTGACTGCAGCATCTTCGTCATTGGCGTTAAAATCCTGCATTTTTCTTTTTGCAATATTTAGCGCCTGACTGCGCGTAATGCGGCCGACTTTATCGCGGTTGGGAACTCCTGAACCTTTTGCAAGCCCAAGCTCTTTTTTTATCAACTCTGGAACGGGCGGTTCCTTTGTAATATAATCAAACGATTTGTCCTCATACACAGAGATTTCAACCGGGAGAATGTCACCCCCTTTATCCTGAGTACGAGCATTGAAGTCTTTACAAAAAGCCATAATGTTCAAACCGGCGGCGCCTAGCGCCGGCCCAATTGGCGGGGCTGGATTTGCTTTGCCGGCCGGTATCTGCAACTTGATGACTTTTACTACTTTTTTCTTCTTAGCCATTTATTTGATTCCTCTTTGTTTCTCTCCATTTATTCAGTCATTTAAGAGGCATTATGACCTAGCATTATGGAGAAAACCCACTTATTTTTATACGTCGTCATCGACTCTTTCTACTTGTGTAAATTCGAGATCGTCTACTCGTGTATCCCTCCCGAAAATCGAAACCATGACACTCAGTTTTCCCTTATCATGGAAAACTTCAATGACGGTTCCCACAAAATTGTAAAAGACCCCTTCAACAATTTTTACTGTATCTCCAACCTCAAAGGGATGCTTTTGTGTTACCGTATCTTTCTTTTCATGAAGGTCTTTCAATATCTCTTCAACTTCGGCATCGGTCAATGACGTGGGCGACGAGCCCCCTAAAAATGCGACGACACCATTTGTCATCTTGACATACTGGTGCGACTCATCATTGAGTTCCATTTTAATTAATAGATAACCGGGCCAAAGCTTTTTTTCGACAACTCGCTGTTCACCCTGCTTAACTTCGGAAACATTTTCCGTCGGAAGCATCACTTCTTCTATGTAACTCTGCACGTTCCTGATAGCAGCCTGCTCTTCAATAGCGCGCTTCACTTTTTTTTCCTGCCCGGACAGCACCTGTAAAACGTACCAATTCACCGTCATTTCTCCCTACCCCGCAATCCAATGGACTATGTTGCTAAGCCCCATTAACACGCCGCGTATAAATAAATCGATCCCATATATCATAATGCCCAGGGAGAATGTTGCTCCTACCACTATTTTTGTGTAGGTCCGCAATTCCTCTTTACTCGTCCAGGTAATACGCTGAATCTCATTTTTGACTTCGCCAAAAAAACCGGCAGCTTTATGTAGCGATCCTTTATCGGACCCTTTGGCATCCTGCCTTGACGATTGTCTTTTTTTTGCATCCATTAGATTCATATGTTCCCGTACAATATTTGTTGCGAGTGCGGAGGGGCTCGAACCCCCGACCTGCGGCTTTGGAGACCGCTGCTCTACCAGCTGAGCTACACACCCTTATAAAACCCGGAAAGAGATCAAACTTTCCGGGCCGATTCTTTATTCAATAATTTCGGATACAGTTCCTGCACCGATTGTTCGGCCGCCTTCGCGGATAGCAAATCTTTGACCAACTTCGAGCGCTACAGGAGCAATGAGGCTGGCTGTAATTTCAACGTTGTCGCCAGGCATGACCATTTCTGTACCTGCAGGAAGATCTACAGTCCCGGTTACGTCCGTCGTTCTAATGTAGAATTGAGGACGGTATCCTTGGAAAAAGGGCTTATGCCTTCCGCCTTCTTCCTTCGTAAGGACATACACAGGACCTTTAAACTTTGTGTGAGGTGTGCATGAGCCGGGAGCGGCAAGAACCATTCCTCGCTCTACATCATTCTTTTCAACACCTCTTAGAAGAACGCCCACATTTTCACCGGGCTGCACTTCGTCGAGAGTCTTATTGAACATCTCGAGACCTGTCGCCACTGTGTCGCGCGTATCTTTAAGGCCGACAATCTGCAGTTTGTCATTCAGTTTAAGAACCCCCCTTTCCACACGGCCGGTCACAACAGTTCCACGGCCCGGAATTGAGAAAACGTCCTCGATAGGCATCAGGAACGGCTTGTCAAAATCCCTCTGAGGTTCAGGAATGGTTTCGTCGACGCTCTTCATCAGCTCGATAATCTTGCTTTCAGATTCCTCGTCGCCTTCAAGCGCTTTCAGTGCAGAGCCCCGGATAATCGGAACATCCTTGTATCCTTTCGCTTCCAAAATTTCATGAAGCTCCAGTTCAACCAGATCGAGAAGCTCTTGATCTTCCGCGCCCAGCATATCGCACTTGTTGAGAAATACAACAATCGAAGGAACGTTCATCTGGTGCGCCAGAAGAATGTGTTCTTTTGTCTGGGGCATGGCGCCGTCTGTCGCCGCAACAACAAGAATGGCTCCATCCATTTGGGCGGCCCCGGTAATCATGTTCTTAACATAGTCGGCGTGCCCGGGGCAGTCGACGTGTGCGTAGTGGCGGTTTTCCGTCTGATATTCAACGTGGGAAGCGTTAATGGTTATCCCCCGCTTTTGCTCCTCAGGCGCGCTGTCGATCTGCGCAAAATTCTTGGCATCTCCACCATATTTCTTAGTCAGTACTTTGCTAATCGCGGCAGTCAGGGTTGTTTTACCATGGTCAACGTGGCCGATGGTACCAATATTTAAATGTGGCTTCTCCCGCTTAAATGCTTGTTTAGCCATTTGTATTTTCCTCCGTAGACAACTTCTTGTTTTACTTGTTAAATTTCGTTGCCCAGAAGAGGAATTGAACCTCCGACCGCTTGCTTACCATGCAAGTGCTCTACCTCTGAGCTATCTGGGCTAATCTTCAGTTTCTTTTATCTGCAGTCTTCAGCTTTTGCACTAATGCAAGAGTTGGTTGAATTGCACCGTAATCGAAAGCTTATAAGTTTAGTGCCTTCTGCAAATAAAATCAATAGGATCGAAAAGATTTTCTTATCCGGTCCTATTTTTGCCTATAAACGATCCTGGCCTTCGTCAAATCGTAAGGCGATAATTCGCATGTCACCACGTCTCCTACGAGGACGCGGATATTCCTCATTCTCATCTTTCCGCAAAGGTGTGCATGGACTGTCATTCCATTTTCCAGTTTTACGCGGAACGTCATGTTCGGAAGCAGTTCTTCGACAGTTCCATCAACTTTGATCGTGTCTTCTTTCGCCATAATCCCTTATAAAATTCGATATATACGATATGATTAAAGTATGATTTTAACATTAAAGTCAACTAAATAGCAATATTTAGTGATAAAAATTTGATATTCATGTTAGGATTGGAAAAATCATATGTTTGAAAACTGCCTGCAGAAACAACAAAATTTAAAAGAGATATTTGAAAAATCTCAGTCACCTGAGGAGAAATATCTGATTATCATGAATTTGGGAAAGAACCAAAAACCATTGAATCCCGAATATATGATTGAAGAATACCGTGTTCAGGGATGTCAGAGCACAATGTATCTTCTTTCCCGTTTTGAAGATGGCGCTGTTCACTTCCAGTCCTCGTCGGACGCTTTGATATCTTCTGGGCTGGCCGAGCTTCTGATCAATGTCTACAGCGGCGAGTCTCCCGAGACTATTCTTAAATGTCCTCCCTCTTTCATTGAAGAGCTTGGCATTCCCGCAAGCCTCACCCCCAACAGGGCAAACGGCCTCTTTCACATTCATTTGCGAATGAAGCAAGATGCTTTAAAATATTTGTTATAAAAGATTAACTTCGGATACATCATAGATTGAAGAAAGCATTCCTAAATGGACCAAAATTTCGATCGTCAGTGAAATAATAAAGAGGAGAATAGTCAGTATTAAAAATAGTTTATGACCGAGGAAGCCGACTGCATGCGGAAGATTCCGCCGATAGCGGCCTATCCAAACCATTAATACCGGAATAATTCCATTTAGAATTGTATCGCCAAAACCTCCGGAAATGTCCATAGCGACAAGAAACGCTCTTTCATAATTGATGGCAAAAAACAGTGTCGGCAATGCGATAATCAATCCAAGCTTCAATCTCCCCCATCCGGCCTTTTTTATATTAAGGCCGTCGGATAAAAAATCGAACAATCCTAAAGACATGCCGAGAAACGAGGTCACAAGAGCGAAAAAGGCGAAAAATTCGGCTATCGTCACAATCCATGTGCTGCTTGCAGATTTTTTGATAAAGTTCGTAGCTATAGCCCCCTCCTGCAGCGCCTCGGTCAGACTGTCCGGTCCGGTAGCAGGGACAATGCCGAGAACAAGCATTTGCCAGACTATGTAAATGACGAGAGTAATTGTTGTGCCGCCTATAACGCTTAGCCGGAGATATTTCACGTTCCTTTTCAGATATGGGGTCAGGCTTGGAACCATAGTCTGATAGGAAAAGGATGTTAAAATCAATGGAATGCCGATAAAAGTCGTGGACCATTGCTCATGAAGGAGGTTGGAAAACTTTATCTCTTGAGAACCTACTCCGATAATCATAAAATAAGCTCCCAGCATACCAAAAAACATGACAGAATTGACCCTTCCGACAATTTTTGCGCCAAGATCGATCAATATGCCAAAAATGAGAAAAAAGATCAGGCAGCTTACAGCGCGAGTGAGTTCGATGTCCAAATAATCGGCCGCAACCGAAGTGATATACATGCCTCCGCCGGCAGTGTAGGCAATAATTGAGGCATAGCAGATAAAAAGATAAAGAATCCAGGCGGCAACTTTTCCCGGTAATCCCAGCATGCGGGAGGACATCGAAATCATATGCGCCCCTTCGCCAAGCCAAAGACTCACTTCTACAAGCAGCAGACCGGTCACTGTCATGGCGGCCCAACAGCACAGCATCACAACAAGCGAAGGGAAAAAACCGCTGATACCTGTTGCTACAGGGAGGGCCAGCATGCCGCCGCCAATACTTGTGCCCGCAACAAGCAGCATTGCCGATATCAGCCTGACTTTTGGAACTTCCGTCTTTTCCAATTCAAAAATACCTTTTATTGCAGGGATGGACTATTGATTGCAACTCCCATGGCGTGGAGTCCGTTGTCTGCATGCAGGGTCTCGCCGCTTATGGCGGATGCCAAAGGTGAAAGGAGAAATGCGGCTACATGGCCGATTTCTTCAGCGGATAATTCTTTGGCAAGGGGAGCATTTTCCTCTGAATAAGCGATAACCTTTTCTATGAATCCGATAGCTTTGGCGGCGCGGCTGCCAAGAGGGCCTGCGGAGACGGCATTGACGCGCATGCCCCACTTCCTTCCCGCTTCCCAAGCGAGATACCTTGTATCGCTTTCAAGAGCGGCCTTGGCGGCGTTCAAACCTCCGCCATAACCCGGTACAACCCTTTCAGCGGCAATATAGCTCAGCGTCAAGGCGGCTGCTCCTTGATTCATGAATGGACCGAAATGAGAAACAAGGCTGACAAAAGAGTATGACGAAGCGCTGACTGCAGCTAAATACCCGCTCCTTGAAGTTTCGGTCAGCGGCTTTTGCGCTTCCGGCCCATTTGCCAAAGAATGGACGAGAATATCAATATTTCCAAAATCCTGTTTTACCAGTGCGGCAACTTCCGAAACGGTATAATGGGCCACATTTTGATACCGTTTGTTTTCTTTTATTTCAGCAGGGACATCACCGGGATAATCATAGGCTGCGTCTAGGGGATAGATCTTTGCGATCTCCATTTTCGAACCATCCCCAAGAATAAGGGAACCGTCGAGTTTTCCATTTTCCAGACTTCTCAAAAAAATTTGATAGACAGGAGGCCAGGTCCCAAGAATGATCTCGGCTCCGGCTCCGGCTAATGCTTTCGCAATAGCCCATCCGAATCCCCTGTCATCGGCAACCCCGGCGATAAAAGCCTTTTTACCTTTCAGATTAATGCCAAGCATAGTAATTAATTATAAAATCAGAGTTTTTTTTTTGGAACTATTTTTTTTACCGGGTTAATTGCTCGCTAATGCTAATGTTGCCTATGGTGTGGCGCAAATCTTCGGATGCAATGCTAAGCCTTTCAATGGTTTCGTGAAATTGCCGGATCGATTCGGTTGTCGAGCTGGTGGAATGGCTGAGCTGCACCATGGACTCGTTGATCTTTTCGGCTGCTCCAGACTGCCCCTGCATCCCTTCATTCACCGATTCGAAGCGGTAGGCCAACGCCTGAACCTGTACAATAATTTTTCCAAGCTGTTCTCCTACATCTCCGACTTTTTCCACGCCGACATTGATTTCTTTTGTAAAATCTTCAACTCCGGAAACACATGAGGAGACGGCACCCATGATCTCATTGCAAATTTTTTCTATATCATAAGTGGCAAGAGCCGTTTGGTCCGCAAGGCGCCGGATTTCACGAGCAATGACGGAAAAG
The DNA here is from genome assembly GCA_963783885.1 of Waddliaceae bacterium. GTDB lineage: Bacteria > Chlamydiota > Chlamydiia > Chlamydiales > SLFE01 > SLFE01. The sequence goes on from CAWAPJ010000001.1 coordinate 144,233, forward strand.
TCGCGCGAAAATTTTCCGGTCTTTTCCGCCTCGATGGCTGCGTTCAAAGAAAGGAGATTCGTCTGTCTGGCGACATTTGTGATTGTAGTGATGATTTTGGTGATGTTGCCGGCTTTTTCATTCAAAGTCGCCAGTTTGTCGGCGATATTGGTTGAAGCGTCGACCATCTGCCGCATGATCTGTTCCATGGCAATGAGGCTGTCCTGCCCTTCCGAGGCCAGATTGGAGGTTTGTTCGGCAACCTGGCTGACATCATTGATTGTGATCGCAAAATCTTTGGCAGTCGTTGAAATCTCGCTTGCGGTAATCGATATTTCTCTTGTCGCTTCCCCTTGTTCGACAATCAGTTTTTCCTGCTGCTTGGAGGCGGCGGTAATTTCATTGGCAGATGAGCTTAAATTGACTCCCAATCTCTGCAGCTGCCGCACAATTTCTTCAAATGTTTGAGCCATATTATTAAAGGAGATGGACACCTGCTTCATTTCTTCATCGGCATAATCGTCAACTAAAACGCGATAGGAAAAATCGCCTTCGGCGACCTTCTGTGTGGCTTTAAACACATTGCGATGCTGGTTGATAAGGCGTTCTAGGTGCTCGGCCATACGGTTAAACGCCATAGTCGCTTTTCCGATCTCCTCTGTGTAAACGACAGGAACCCGCACCGACAGGTCTCCCTGAGTGAATCTCCTCGTTCCATTGTCAAGGTCTCGAAAGCATTTTATCGCTTCATACACAAAATGGACCCCCAGGTAGCTTCCCAGGAAAGTGAAGAATATTCCCAAAGAAAAGATGTAGAGCATGTTGACCCACAAATCATGCTTTTTTTGTTCTAAAATTTGATCCAATTCCTCGGATATTAATCTCCATAGCTCATAACTGTTGCTCATGACAATTGATCCGTCAAGAGATGTAAAGGTTTGAGGACTTTCCAAAGAGGCTTTGGAAATATAATCCTCATCAATAGAGTGAATGAATTCTTCAACAGAAACCTGATATTGATTCATCGCGATTCTCAGGCTTTTTCTCAGATCGCTCAATCCCTTTTCTTTATCCAATTCTTTTCTGACTTTGATCAGCTCGGTGAAAGTAGCCGATGAATTCCGTTTAAGAGATGAACTGATGACCAGAAGTTCATTACTTTCGCTCCTGTCGATTTTTTTATTGGCTCGAATTGATTCGGCTACATCGACAGCGCGTCTGACCAATGCCTGAGATTCCCGAATTCTTTTCTCAATATTTTCAAGAAGCAAATAGCTTGTATTGACCGGATTCATTGAAAGAACAGCTTTGTCGGAACTGAGCGCCATTAATTTGCTTATGTCAGCAAGCAGCTTCTGATGAACATCGTGACTGCCTCCCCCATCATCGGTCTGATTCCACAGATTGTCGATCGATTGAATCGTCATCCCTTCCTCATCAGTAACCTCATTGTCGCTTTTGAACTTGGTCATAACAGCGAGCAGCTCCCTGCTTCCCTTTTTCTTAAGAGCCTTAAGCTCTGTTTCCCGATCGTGTTGATTCAAAAGACGTTCATGTTTTGCGACAGTTTCATAAAAATCCCTTAAAGGCTCCTGAACCTCGGTATTGCTTAGCTGCACTTTGATTAAAGAAATTTGATGGAGAATTAAAAAGAGAAGATAAAACCATAAAATGAAAAAACCAATTCCTCTCACAAAGCCGGCGAAAAGGTATTTCTTGTCATAGGTAAGATTATTCGTCAGCCAAAGAAGCAGTCCTCGATTTTTCTTTCTGATCATGATCCCCTTGCCTCTATAATCTTTGATACGGCATTTTTTAAATAAATGGCGCTGTCGTTCAACTCGCTAGTTGTAATCGCGAACTGATGCATAGATTCTGCGGTTTCATGGGCTGTTTTGCTCAATTTGACGATCGCCTCATTGATTTGCTTGGAAGCGTCGTATTGAATTTTCATTCCCTCGTCGACAAGTTCGAAACGGGGAGCAAGAGCTTGAACCTGTTCGATAATCTGGCTGAGCTGCACGCCCACCTTTTCATTCTGTTCGACTCCGTTGCGAATTTCTTGTATGAAGTCATCGACACCCATCACACTGGCTGAAACCGCGCTCATCATCTCTTCGACAATTTTGTCAATGTCAAGCGTCGCCAGGGCTGTCTGATCGGCAAGTCCCCCGATCTCTCCAGCAATGACAGAAAAACTTCGGCCGTCATCGCCAGCCTTATCAGCAATAATGGCAGCATTTAGAGCAAGAAGGTTTGTTTGATCGGCAACGTTTGTAATAGTCGTGATAACAGAATTAATATTTCCGGCTTTGTCGTTCAGGACACCCAGCTTGGCGGCTATATCAGTCGAAGCTTCGACCATCTGCCGCATAATCAACTCCATCTGAGTCAAGCTCTCACGTCCCTTGCTGGCAAGACCGGCTGTCTGGTCGACAACTTTAGTCACTTCGCTGATAGTTGTGGCAAATTCCTTGGCATTGCCGGCAATTTCTTTGGATATGCCGACAATTTCTTTAGTCGTTTTCTCCTGGTCGAAAGTTGAGGCTTCATGTTTTTTTGTCGCTACCGAAATTTCTTTTGCCGAAGTGGTAAGATTTATCCCAAGTCTGCTGACTTGGTTAATGATATTTTCGAACGAGGCGGCCATGTTATTAAATGAAACGGCTAAATTCCTAATTTCTTCATTGGCATCGTCAATCACTTTAACGCGGGTCGAGAAATCCCCGTTTGCAAGTTGTTTTGTCGCTTTGAACATATGCCGCATTTGAGTGATAAGACCCTCAAACTTTTCAGCCATTTGGTTGAACCCTTTGCTGGCCCGCCCGATTTCGTCTTCAAACAGGACAGGTACCCGTGTGTGAAGCTCTCCCTGATTCAGCCTTTGATATCCCTTGTCAAGGTTCTTGACGGATTCGACAACTTTCAGGACAAAAAACCTCCCTAGAATCACGCCGATAAGTGTAATAATCACAGAACTTGCCAACAAAATATATTTACCGGGAATGATTTTTCCGAGATTGTACTCGAGGACTTTATCAAGAATTTTGTCGGAATCACGCCAAAACGCGAAGCTGGCGTTTAAGGCGTCTTGTCCTTCGTCAGAATATTTCACCTTGTCTGTTTTTCCACCCGCAACCACCTGATCGACCAGGTAAAAATAGCGTTCCATAGCGGATTCATAAGTCGAAAAACTGAACTGCAGATCCTGTTTAATCTGGCGATACTCAGAAAGCCCTTCGAGCTCCTTAATAGCCCTTTCATAAAAATCCTGGATAGCTGTAAAACTTCCTTTGAGATTGACAAACTCTGCCAGGAGCGCCTCTTTTGCCGAATTGGTGGGCTCGGATGGATAATTTTCGACGAGATTCACCGTTTGATTCAAGTTTTCCACCACTTTGGGATAATAATAGACATTGGCCTCGGTCAGAAAAAACGAAATAACGGCCAGGACACTTTCAGGATTCAAAGCTTCTTCAAGCTGCTTCATCATAACGCTTAAATTGGCAAGAAGGCTTTTGTGCATTTGTTCGGCCTTAGCGCTCGTCATTTTAAAAGCCGAATCCTCGATGGCATCCCACTGCCGGCTAATATCGGGTATGCTGAGAGGGTCATTGTTCGCATTTAAGAAAATTTTACCTTGCGACATCATCACCTGTTCCAATTGCTTTTGTTTGGCAAGCAAATCCCTCATGTCTTGTTGAATGATCGTTTGCACTTTCCTCATCTCATTCCGAACAGATTTGTCGCCTCGATCATATTGTTTGGTCAGGGAATAATGCCTGTCGACATTTTCATAAAGAGCGCGAAGGGGGCGCTGCAGCCTATTGCCCTCGATTTCCCCGTTCAACAAGCTGATTTGCGAATTCACTTCAACAATCAACCCGTAGATCACCAAGGCAAAGCCCAATGTCACGATAAAAATCATTGCATAGTACTTTTGATGATTTGTCAGCAGGTTTGTCATAGAGTACATAAACCCATGCCGACTGTCGACGATATCCAATTTCTTTTCCTGCTGCTCACTCATTGCTTTATCTTCTCTAGTGTTTTCCTTAAGCCCGCCGAGGCGACATTCAATTGTTTGATCGTTGTGTGAAATTGGGTCATCGACGCGCTTGTCTCATTCGCAAGGCCGCTTAAGCCAATTAAGGCCTTGTTGATTTGTTCTGCTGCGTCGGATTGATTTTTCATCCCCTGATCGACAGCTTCAAACCTATCGACTAATGTTTTGACCTGTGCCATAATTCGCCCAAGCTGTTCGCCAACCCCTTTGACCTGTTCAGCCCCTTCCCGTATCTCTTTGGTAAAGTCGTCAACGCCCATCACACTGGATTTAACCGCATCGACGATTTCATTCACGATTTTCTCAATATCGAATGTCGACATCGCCGTCTGATCCGAAAGCCCCCGAATTTCCCGGGCAATGACAGCAAAGCTCCTTCCGGCCTGTCCGGCCTTTTCCGCCTCAATCGCCGCGTTGAGAGAAAGCAGGTTCGTTTGAGCGGAAACATCGGAAATCGTTGTGATGACACTTGTGATATTCCCAGCTTTTTCGTTCAAAACAGCCAGCCTAGCGGCAATATTTGCCGCAGCGTCTTCCATCTGCTTCATCGCCGTTTCCATTTTACCCAAACTCGACTGCCCTGTGCGGGCGAGTCGGGCTGTTTCTTCAGCAACATCGCTGACTTCGCTGATAGTTTGCGCAAAATCCTTCGAAGTGGCTGAAATCTCGGTGGCAGTCACCGATATTTGCTTGGTTGTGGACCCCTGTTCGATAATGGTCGCCTCGTGCTGTTTCGATGAGGCCGCAATTTGAGTTGCCGATGAAGTGAGCTCAATGACCAGGCGATGTAGTTTTGTGACAACTTCTTCAAACGATTCGGCCATGTGATTAAACGATATGCCGACTGCCTTGATTTCATCCTCGGCAGATTCATCAATGGAGATACGCGCGCTGAAATCCCCGCTTGCCAGGGTTTGAGTCGCGTGAAGGAGCTGCTTGAACTGGTGCATCATCCTGTCCAAGGTGTTTGCCATATGGTTGAAGACAATGCAAACCTTGCCTAGCTCGTCTTTATATCTTACCGGCACGCGGGCCGAAAGATCCCCTTTGCTGATTTTGATCGCCGTTTCTTTAAGAGCCTTGAGAGACTTCGACGATTCAGAAACAAAATAGGCCCCGAGAATAAATCCCAGCAGTATGATGACAAGGGACAAAGAAAAAATGAATGTTCTTTTCGTCAGGATATCTTTCTCTCTTTTTTTCGAGTATCTCTTCAATTCCCATGGACACCTGATCCCAAAGGACAAAGGAATCATTGATTGCCTGAATCCCTAAATTTTGAAGGGTTGCAAGAGACGTTTGTTGAGGGTCCTTTTCAACGATCCCTTCCCGAACATCTCCGACAAACTGGCCGACTGTTTGATAAAACGAGGCAAATGCTTTTGAGATAGATTCCCGAACTTTAGGAATGTCTGTCAGAGCCGAAAGCACAAGCGAAATTCTTTGTTCGCTCACATTGAGATCTCTGTTCATCAAAGAAATGATTCCTATAAGATCATCGCGCTGGCTTGGGGATATTTTTCCTTTGCCATACACCTGCTGAATGATGTCTAAAGCCCCTGAAATACTCTCCTGGATATTCGGAAGCAGCCCCGAAGAGCTTTCCACCATCTGATAAATAATAAAACTCGGATCCTGAGTCAAATTCGAGACGTTATTACTGTATTTTAGAAGTCCATTGATGTTATGGATCAGTTTATCGTGAAGCTCATTGCTGGTTTTCAAATTTGTATTGAATACAGTTGTCCGAATCTGTTTCCACTGCCTGTCGATTTCTTTCGGTTCATAGGTTTTTTCCAATATGGGAACGGTCGCCAGCCCTAAAGTGCTTACCTGATCCTGAAGCTCAAAATTGATCTTTTCAAAGTGTCGAAGATCGTCATTCGCTTCTTTTTGAAGCTGAAGAATTTGATTTTTAAGCGAAGTATTTCCCTGATAATAGCGCTGCGTTAAATATTTGTGCGTGTTGACACCGAGGAGAAATTCCCTCAAACTTTCCTGATATTGAAGACCTTTTAATTCAGCGCGGATATATTTGAGCTGGCCGCTCATCTCCGATAGAACCGCCCACCCCAGAACAATATATCCCAATCCGACAATAGCGATCGTGAGCAAGTGACGGTAAAAACTTGAGAAATTATTCATTATCCAGGAAAAAAAGGTTCCGTGTCTTTGTCTCATAGCCCTTCTAATGTTCGGGTTACACATTGCTCTATTATTAGAGAAGCAAGAAAAAAATTAATTGACAACCGAAATTTACCGATCCTTAACATGAAGAAAATTAAAGATTTAACAAAAGTGATTCTCGCGAAACCTTTCTAACATCATGAAAATTAAGCGATTTTAAGTAAAATAGGTTGCCGATAAATGTTATTTTCGATAAATTAATGGCTTATTTCGGGCGTATAGCTCAGTTGGTAGAGCTCCTGTCTTACACACAGGCGGTCATAGGTTCGAGTCCTGTTGCGCCCAAATTATGAAAACTCCATGCGGGAGTAGTTCAATTGGTTAGAGCACCGGCCTGTCACGCCGGAAGTTGCGGGTTCGAGTCCCGTCTCCCGCGTTTCTTTATTATTTTAAAATATGATAGTTTTTGGGGTGGGAGAAATTGTAGTATATGATGAAAGCCTCAGATCAGAATAAAAAGTCTTTTTTGGCCTCAATCGTCCTTTATTTTTGGATGGCTATCGGGGCGTTTCTAGCCGCTTTTGCCATTGAAGTTTTCTTTATTCCCAACAGTTTGATCGACGGCGGCGTCGTGGGTCTGTCCATGATTTTCGGTAAAATTTTCGGAAAACAAGTCATCCCATGGCTTCTGCTTCTCTTCAACTTTCCCTTTTTATTCCTTGCCTACCGCTCGATAGGAAGGGCCTTTTTGATTCACATGTTTGCAGCCCTTCTGATGTTTGCAGGATCTATGATCTTCATCGCCAACGTGCTGCAGCTTGAATTTCCCGGCGACCCCTTAGAGATCGTCGTCTCCGGAGGAGGTATACTGGGCATAGGCCTGGGGCTGATTATCCGGTCAGGAGGCTGTCTGGACGGAACAGAAATTTTAGGCATCATTTTAAACCGCCGCACAGGATTCACCGTGGGGCAGATTGTCCTCTTTACCAATATCTTTGTATTCGGTGCTGCGGGTTTTGTTTTCCAGGACTGGCATCCTCCTCTACTCTCCCTCATCACCTATATCGTTGCCGTCAAAGTGATGGACGCCGTAATCGTCGGTCTGGAAGAGACCAAATCGGTTATCATCATTTCGCGAAAGTCAAAAGAGATTGCCGAATCGGTCATGCATAAGCTCGGCCTCGGACTCACTATCATGTACGGAAGAGGCGGATATTCGGGCGATGAACAAGAAATCCTCTATGTCATTGTCGAGCGTTTGCAGCTGCATGACTTAAAAGAAATTATCTTCACCGTAGATCCAAGAGCCTTCATAGCCATCGAAAACCTGCATGAGGTGGCCAATGGAATGCAAGGTTATACGAGTAAAAGAGGACGGGTTGAAAAAATTGTTGAAAAGATCTTAAAAAAGCCCTTCCCTCATGTCTCCTGAGGATATCCGTAATATGTCTTTCTCACTCGGTTTCGACGATGTCGGCATCACGCCGGCAGTCATTCCCGAAGATGATATTCTCGCTTATAGAAATTGGCTGAAAACAAACAAACACGCCAATCTCGCTTATATGGAAAATCAGATCCGCTGCGATCCCCAAAAACTGCTCCCCGGAGCCAAAACCGCGATTATTTTTGTCACCTATTACAAGCAGCCCAAATTCGATTTTCAACCAGGCAAAGGATTGATCGCTTCTTATGCTCGAGGAAGAGACTATCATAATGTCCACAGAAAGCGTCTGAAACGATTCATCCGCCGGTTGGAAGAGCGGGCAGGCCAAAAAAATATCGCCAGGGGTTTTAGCGACTCAGCCCCCATTTTGGAACGGGCTCTGGCAGTGCAGGCGGGACTGGGCTGGTTTGGGAAAAACACCCTTCTTATCCATAAAAAATTCGGAACGTTTACTCTGCTCTCCGGACTCCTGACGATACTGGATATTCCCGGCGTGAAAAAAGAGGAGCGCCGCCTAAGATGCGGGACGTGCACCCGCTGTCTCGATGCCTGCCCGACCAATGCCCTCTCGCCTTACGAGCTGGATGCCGCCAAATGCCTCTCCTACCATCTCATCGAGTCTAAACACCCCATTCCCGATGACATCATCGAAAAAAATCCAGGCTATGTTTTTGGCTGCGATATCTGCCAGCAGGCCTGCCCCCACAACACCCGCAAACCCCTCTCGCAGACAGAAGAATTTCAACCCGTGAAGGGTCTAGGATCTTTTCTCGACCTCTCACTTATCAATGACATTGAAAAGAGCCCTGAAAAACTCTTTGGAACCCCTTTAAACAGAAGAGGGGTGAAAGGGCTTAAGCACTCAATGAAAAAAATTCTGGGAAAAGATACACTGCAATCATGAAAGACAAAGATTTTCCGACAACCGATGCCTGGCGGGTTTTCCGCATTGTGTCGGAATTCGTCGACGGGTTTGAGACAATGATGCGGATAGGCCCTTCCGTATCCATTTTCGGATCGGCCAGGCTTCCTCCTGACAATCCTTACTACCTGCTGGCTGTCGAAACCGCAAAACAGGTGACAAAGCGGGGTTTTTCCATCATTACCGGTGGAGGGCCGGGAATCATGGAAGCGGCCAATAAAGGAGCGCAGGAGGCCAAAGGCAATTCATGCGGCCTCGTCATTGACCTTCCCTTTGAAGCCAAGCCGAATGAATTTATCGATGAAAAGTACAAGCTGAGCTTTCGCTATTTCTTTGTCCGCAAGGTGATGTTCGTCCGCTACGCTCAAGGGTATGTCTTCCTCCCCGGGGGATTTGGCACCGCGGACGAGCTTTTCGAAGCCCTTACTCTAATCCAAACAAAAAAAATTTCCCCCTTCCCCATTTATCTTATGGGAAGCGAGTATTGGAATGGACTACTTTCCTGGCTGAAAGACACCGTTTTAAGCTTTGACTGTATCGACAGCACCGATATGGATTTAATAACTATCACGGATGATCCAAAAGCGGTGGCAAATGGCATCGAACGCCACTATCAACGCCACCGCGCCGAAATGAATTTTTGACTTATCGTCTTCTTCTTGTTTCTACCTGTACCCGATTATCTGTTGGACCAGGAGGTCTACGGGTAGGAAATTTTCGTCCTCCAACAGGACCCCGTTTTCCTCTGAAACGATCTGGGTTTGGTGGTGTAGCGGGCTCTCTTCCAACTCCAAACCTTCCGCGCGTTTGCCCGGTTACCCTTGTTCTTCTCGAGCCAACACCTCTGAGCACCTTTACAGAAAAACGAAACGGCGTATCGAATGTGAATCTGCGCGGGAACAATAGGGGTCGCGGAAAGCAGGTATAGAACACCGGCGTGAGCACGAGTCCTATAGCGACAGTGCTGATAATGAGCGCCTCCAGGGGCATGCCCGTGAAGAAAGCCATGCAGGCTCCCGCCGCCAAAACAGCCAATGCCACTTTGGTGATGGTGTCCATCACGCGCGATGCGCGTGTGGCAGAAAGGTCCGACTGCCCCAACGGGGGCAGTTGCGGTGCATTAATATTACTCATGATAATTCTCCTCCATGTTTAGTAACTAAGCTGCGCCGATACCCACTCGTCAAGACCGAGATCATAGGCGTCGATGCCAACGTTGATTAATATAAAGGGATAGGTCAAACAATCCCATCCGCTGTTGATGCCGATGATGACCGTGTCGTTTTCCATCCACCTTTGCATGATGGAATCGTCGATCCAGGCAACATTCCACCATGTCCCGTCATTGAGGAGAATACGATCGGAAAAGCGATCGATCGACACAATGTAGCGAGTGTAAACGCCGTTGTAATAAGGCTTGGATATCCGATTGGCATAAATCACCGTGCCTCTCGTCTCATTGATGATCATATAATCATAAATGCTAAGAAGCTTGTCGGATTGAGTCACATAAACCACATCCCCTTTCCACCAGTAGGACACTTCATACTGATCGCTGAAAGAGATCTGCCACTTGGAACCGTCTTCAAAAGAAATCCAGTCGCCGAGAATGCCAACGTTGTCGAGCCAGTGAGCCGCTTCGACATACAAAGCATAAACTTTTAAATCTTGTTTGACTGCTTTGTTTGCTTGAAAGCTTTTCGTATCAAGACCTGATAAATCAACCGGATTTTCCCGATTCAACTGCATCCACTTTTCTCTTGTCTTACCTCTTTCGGCAAGCGATAGTGACCGGGCCTCGGTTTTTGGCGGCTCAGTCGGCCTTTCATCTGCTGCGAGCAGACCGGATACTGCAAGTAGAGAACCGATAGTGATATAAATCCAATTTTTCATACGAACTCCTGTTATTATTGATTAACCAGCTTTTGCGCGGGCGTTTGTTAATGTGTTGACATTGATTAAAAGATACGGATTAGATGACTTATTCCATCGCGAGTTGCGGCCGAGAATAATGGCATCGTTGATCTGCCACTTGGAATAGACGCCTTCATCCCATCCCGACATTTTAAACAGCATATAGATACCGTTGGTACCGACAATCTCAATGAATCCATTATGGTTATCGATGTTCCAGATAAAAAAGGCATACTGGTTTAGAGGTCCTTGAGACATATTCACCAATGCGCTTTCTTTGGTTGTTCTATTCACAACGCGGTATTTGTAATCGGTTCCAAAAAACCAGTTATTGTTTGTTGTTAGATAAACTTCAGCCGGGTGTTCGCCATATAAATATTCGGAATTATAATCGGGCCAGTGCTGAATTTTTTTTCCATCCGACGGCCTTGTGATCCAGATTGACCCGTCTGAAAGATAAAGGGAGCTTCCTTTGTATCCCAACGCCTCAAGATAAAGCAGCGAGTAGTCGTAATACTGGAAGCTGCACGGCTTGGCGACAACGTCTTCATCCTCATTTTCGTATTCCGGCTCTTCTTGTCTTTGCTGCTCGATTTCTAGAAATCTTTCTTCGGATACAGCATTCAGCCCAACACGTGTTCGTAAATTTTCTTCTGAGATGTCTTTGGCAAAAGCCGGCTGAGCAATCAATGCCAATCCCATTGCAAGGTATCCGATTGTCTTTGACAATTGTCTTTTCATCACATTCTCCTTTTGTTGTGATTTCGTGTTCATACTGCGATCGGCATCACACTTTGATTTTTTACATGCTGCGACTTTGCCAAATCGATCCTCCTTCTCGCCCTTCCCTTCCGGGAAGAGCTTCATCGATCGGAACGCAATAGCTTCGATTTAGCTTTGTCTCGCTGAGTCAAAAATCAAAGTGTGATGCCGATCGCAGTATAGCTAAGAAAATCTCAAAATCTTGTTAAGACATTTTAAAGCAGTTATTAATCTTGCGTTAAAATTCGCATTATAGACTTAAAATTATGAATAAAAGTTACTTAAAAGAAAAGAGATTTACTCGGTAAGTGCTCGGCGATCCAGGTACTCCCGCTGAGATCACAGAGAAATTTGAGAATAATGGGCAATATGTTACGAAAATATGTGTGTAGTCTGTGGTGAAAATCTCAGCGAGAACGTAGATCGCCGAATGTTTACGTTTACTCGAACTTGCACCCTTCTTCCGAAAGGGTGTCAATATAATTGATCACATAATCACCGGATAAAAACTTTTCATCCTCTAGCATATAAAGATGAAACGGGATTGTTGTTTTGATTCCCCCGATATGAAATTCTCTAAGAGCCCGTCTCCCATGTTCTATGGCCTCGGTTCGATCCTTGCCCTTGACAATCAACTTGGCGATCATGGGGTCGTAGTGGGGCGGAATGAAATAACCCGAATAGCATGCGCTGTCAACACGGACATGGGGCCCTCCAGGAGGAAGATAATACTCGAGCCTCCCCGGGGATGGAGTAAAATGCGTTCTCGGATCTTCAGCATTGACCCGAAACTCGATAACGTGCCCTGTATAGTCAATATCCTTTTGCCGAAGGGGCAGCTTTTCTCCCATAGCAATTCGAATTTGTTCTTTGACTAAATCAACTCCTGTCAGCTCTTCGGTCACTGTATGCTCTACCTGAATGCGGGTATTGACTTCCATAAAATAAAAGTTCTGATCTTTATCGAGTAAAAACTCCACAGTGCCTGCCGATTGGTATTTCGCCGCCTGCATGACCCATACAGCGGATTTTCCGATTTTTTTCCTCAGCTTATGATTGAGTATAGGGCTTGGAGCCTCCTCGATCAGCTTTTGCCGGCGCCGCTGAATCGAACAGTCCCGCTCTCCCAAATGGATCACATTCCCATATTTGTCTGCCAAAACCTGAACTTCGATATGACGGGGATTGACAATCATTTTTTCAAGATAAATTTCAGGGTTCCCAAAACTGACTTCGGCTTCTGCGCGCGCAGCAGCAAATTGTTTCGGAAACTGATCGGGATGTTCGGCAATGCGGATGCCGCGCCCCCCTCCTCCCGCTGACGCTTTGATAAAAAGGGGAAAGCCGATTCTTTCTGCCTCATTAATCGCCTCTTTTCCACTGTTCACGGTTCCGCTGGTCCCCGGTATGACAGGGCAGCCGGCTTTTTTGGCAATTGATTTAGCTTTTGCCTTATCCCCTAAAAGAGAGATGGTCTCCGGCGAAGGGCCGATAAACGTAAGGCCGCAACTTTGGCATATTGAGGCGAAGTTGGCATTTTCGGCTAAAAATCCATAACCGGGGTGGATGGCATCTGCTCCCGTGATCTCGCAAGCGGATAAAATATTGGGTATTCGCAGATAGGATTTATGAGAAGGAGGCTCGCCAATGCAAATGGCCTCATCGGCGTGCAGCACATGCAGAGCTTCGGTATCAGCCTCGGAATAAACAGCAACTGTTTGAAGTCCGAGGTCATGGCAGGCTCTGATGATTCGAACCGCAATTTCCCCGCGATTGGCTATTAATACTTTCTGCATAAGGCTTAAGAAATTTCAAACAGTTTAGTTCCGAATTCGACAGGATGGCCGTTTTCCACCAGAATTTTCTTCACTGTCCCCGACATGTCCACCTTCACCTCATTCATGACTTTCATCGCTTCAATGATGCAGATCACGTCCCCTTCGCCTACTCTGTCTCCGACTTCGACGAAAGGGGCATCGTCTGGAGAGGGGGAAATGTAAAATGTACCGACCATAGGAGATGTGACGAATGCAGCGGAAAAATCCTCTTCGGGCTCCGGTTCTTCAGCATGCCCTTTCGAAGGAGAAGCATGAGCGCGGTGCATTTCCAGCTCCGATTTCATCGGATTGTCACCCATATATTCAACCTCGAAAGTCGGCTTGATTTTTCCCTCTCGCTCCAATTCGATTTCAAATTCGCCCTGTTTGATGGAAAGCCGTCTTGTTCCCGTCTTGCCCATCAGGTTCATCAGTTCTTTAATTTGTTTTAAATCCACTGAGACTCCTTATACACGTTGAATATATTCATCGGTACGGGTATCAATTTTAATGATGTCCCCGGCTTCAATGAAAGACGGCACCTCGACTTTCGCTCCGGTTTCGAGCAATGCGACTTTTGTCCCCTGAGCGCCGCTTGCCGCGCCTTTTTCCTCCTCAGTCTTCGATATCATCAGTTCGAGAAACTGCGGGAGATCGACCGTGAATATAGTGCTGCCATAAAATGCGGCCGTCACCTCGACGCCCTCTTTTAAGTAATTCGACTTGGCCTCAATGACCTGATGAGGAACCAATACCTGCTCGAGATTTTCGATATCGAGAAACAGATAATCCTTTCCTTCAAGATAAAGATATTCGAGCTGCCTTTGAGTCAGGTTGACCTCTTTAATGGTTTGATCGAGCTTAAAGTTTTTTTCAATGATTTTATTGGAATCGAGATCTTTCAGTTTTGTTTTTATAAAAGGAGCCCCTTTTGGGACTGTCACTTTCATGCTCGACTCAACCCGGTAAAGTTTGTTTTTGATTGAAACGATCATTCCCGGTTGCAAATGATTACTGATTGCCATTTTCACCTCTAAGCGATTTTACAGCAGCGCTCATTCCTTCGGGCGCTGTGAAGCAATAAGTTCCAGCTACTATGATATTGGCTCCTGCGTCCCGGCACAGTTTTGCTGTCTCGGGATTGATTCCACCATCCACTTCTATGTCCACATCGAGATTCTGCTTATCGCATATATTTTTTGTTAAACTTATTTTATCCAAAACATCGGTAATGAACTCCTGTCCCCCGAATCCCGGATGGACAGTCATTAAGAGCACCATATCGCAAAGATGTAGAAACTGCGGGACCATTGACTCCGATGTTTCCGGACAAAAAGCGAGCCCCGCCTTAATGTTGCATTTTTTGATAAAGTTAATCGTATCTTCTACATCTTCAGTTGCTTCGAAGTGAAACGTGATATTATCAGCTCCCGCCTCAACAAACCTTTCGATGTAATCAAAAGGACTGTAGATCATCAAATGAACATCGAGAAACATGTCCGTCGACCGGTTGATTGCCGCCAAAGCTTTCGGCCCAAGCGTCAGATTCTGGACAAAATGTCCGTCCATGACATCAAAATGGATCGCATCGGCCCCGGAATCTTCGATTCTTTTGGCCTCATCACCCAGTCTTCCAAAATCCCCGGCTAAAATTGAAGGTGCGATTTTAATCTGTCTCTTCTTCACCATATTATAATTATAGCACCTATCATTTAAGATTGCGAGCCATAGTGATCAGAGCCTGATGCGTTGCCGAAGTCAACTGGGTACTCAGCTCCGAAAGCTGGGAAAGATGATTCATAAGCATCTGCATTTCAAACATATCACCGATGCTGATTTGATCGCCCTGAGCTTTTAAGGATCTTACTTTTTCTCTAACTTTGCAAATTTCTTGATTGATGATTGCGACAAGCTCTTCACATTGCATTTGTTCTGCCATAGCATGACCTCCTTGAATTCTGAAGACCAAGCATACAAGGGATGGGCGGGAGGGGTCAAGAGAAAAAGGCTCTCAAGTTAGAGAGCCTTGTGATTAGGATTATCCTTTTACGTTTCTTGCCATCGCGATAATGGCCTGATTCGAAGCGCCTACGATTTGCGTACACATCTCCGATAGCTGGGAGAGCTGGTTCATTAGCATTTGCATCTCAAACATCTCGCCAATGCTGATCTGATCTCCCTTTTGTTTGATGGAACCAATTTTCGTTTTTACTGCAGTGATCCCTTCATTAATAATGTTTACTAACTCTTCAAAGGAAATACCCTCTTGGGACATAAAACCTCCTAATTAATTTATTGAGGTAATTATCATCGTAACTTTGAATTATTAATATTGTGTTAATTTAACTATCGTAAAAAATATTTTACTTTTTTAAAAATTTAGTTTTCCATTATAGTGGTATTATGGAAACTAAATTAAAACATCCGATTCAGGTCGTGGAAATTGCAAAGCCGCAGGAAATAGAGGGCAAGCCGGTGCCGGTTGCCTCCTCGAATGTTCAGGCGGGCTTCCCTTCCCCCGCAGAAGATTACATCGAGAAACAGCTAAATTTGAACGAACTTGTCATACAGCATCCGGCTGCGACTTTTTTTGTCCGCGTCGAAGGCGAGTCGATGACAGGCGCGGCCATTCATCCAGGCGATATTCTGGTTGTCGACCGCTCGCTCGAGCCTACAAACGGCAGGATTGTTGTCGCTGTCGTCAATGGAGAGTTTACCGTCAAACGCTTTGCCTGCCGAGGCGGCAGGCCTTGCCTTCTGGCCGAAAATCCGCAGTTTCCCGATATTGCCATTGAACCCGATTCCGATTTTCATGTATGGGGGGTCGTCACCTACGTCATTCATAAATGTATGCCTTAGTCGACTGCAATAATTTCTATGTCTCCTGCGAGCGGGTATTCAACCCGGGACTGCGGGGAGCTGTTGTCGTCCTGTCGAATAATGACGGCTGCGTTGTCGCCCGCTCTCAGAAAGCCAAACAGCTTGGCATTCCGATGGGCGCCCCTTATTTTCAATATAAAGATTTAATTGATAGAAACAATGTAGCGGTTTATTCCTCGAATTACACCCTCTACGGCGACATGTCGCAGCGCGTCATGCAGACACTGAAAACCGTCACTCCCGATATCCAGGTCTATTCAATCGATGAGGCGTTCCTTTATTTTCCGACCCTCAAAGATGTCGATTTTCTTGCGGCAATCCGCCAGAAAGTATTGCAATGGACCGGCATCCCCGTCTCCATCGGCCTGAGCAAAACCAAAACACTGGCAAAAGCCGCGAGCCGCCTGGCCAAAAAACAAGACGGGATTTTCACCATGTGCGACAGAGCCTCGATAGAAGCTGCCCTTGAAGATTTTTCCGTCCAAGAACTTTGGGGAATCGGCAGGCAGTACGCGGCCAAGCTCAGATCAAAAGGAATAAAAACAGCCCTACAGCTCAGTAAAGCTGAAGACACCTGGATCCACAAGAATTTGACCGTTGCCGGGCTCCGTCTTGTCTGGGAACTTCGGGGAATTTCCTGCCTGCCGCTAGAACAAGTCCCTTCCTCTAAAAAATCGGTGATGAGCTCCAAGTCGTTCGGCCGCTCGGTTTACACGCTCAAAGACCTTTCTGAAGCAGCAGCAGCCTACACCGCGCGCGCCGCGGAAAAAATTCGACTTCAGAATTCCCTGGCGACCTACCTTTCGGTTTTTGTCGTCGTCAATGACAGAAAAAACGACCGCTACCCTGCCTACGAAACAGGAATGCCGCTGATTGAGCCGACATCCTATACACCGACATTGATTCAAGGGGCAAAAGAACTTGTTTCAGAGCTGTTCACAGAAGGACTCCCCTACAGGAAAGTGGGAATATTTTTAGGGGGGCTCATTCCCGCCTCATGCTATCAGCCCGACCTCTTTCAGACGCACGGAAATCGAAAATCCAAACAAGACGCTGCCATGCGCCTCATGGACAAAATCAACAGCGACTTGGGAAAAAAAGCGCTCCGATTCGCCTCGGAAGGCAAGCCGGGCGCCTCCTGGAAAATGCAGCAGAAGAGCCGCTCGCCCTGCTACACAACGAGCTGGAAAGAATTGCTTACAATAAAATAGATTGACCGAACGGAGTCACTTTAAAACATGGCTTCTCTTGGCAAGTGCCTATGTCGACCATTCCGCACTGAAACAGACGCTCAAAAATTGTATCGTAAATCAGTTGAATTTCATCAGCGGTATATTCGGGAAAACTGTAATGCCATTTGCAGCCCTTCCGAGTCAAAGAGACGCCGCAAGGCTGAGTTATAGGATTAGATGCGCTTTGAATAAACTCATCAAACAGAACCCATCCCCATTCCATAACATCTTTTAAAGTTTTTTCAGCAGCCCGTATGTGGATTGGAGAATAAAGCTCTTGTTTTTTTGAAGCATTTTTCATTTGATTTTTGGGATGACGATAAAGCATAACAGCCTGATCCTGGACAGCAAGTGCTATCCATGAAGAGGCTGTATCGGCCGCAGTAAAATGGCCCTCCTTCAAAACGCCGAGATTGAGCGCCAAACACTTTTCCATAACATCGTGGAAGTAGCCATGCAAATCATTTTGCTCATCCGAAAAACCGGGCAGACATCCGGATAAGGTTTCAAAAGAGATGTTATCATTGGCAATCGGAGACTTTAATGCGGCTCTTAGCAAAGCCGTCATATCGCGAAGAAAGGGAAATTCATGGGAGCGCGTTTTAATGGATGAGCTCTCTAATTTTCGAGGAAAATGCTTCTGCTGCCTTTGATAAAATTCACGCCACTCCAGGAAAGGGCATATGTACCCGACCCAGCGATCATCAGTGAATTCATAGCAAAGATAGCCGACAAATGTATATTCGAGAAGAAGAACTATTTCCTGAAACTGCCCATGAGACAGTTGATACTTTGCCATCACATCGTCGGCGTTGATTCGGCAATCAGGAGCCTTAAAAATTTCAGAAATGATGAAATCCATTGCCGGGTGGTCGAAAGAGAGATTGGATAAATATTTTTTATAAAGTTCCGGAGTGGCGAAATACTTCTCCACAATGGAAAGGAACATATCGCTGGCAGTCTTTGAGATAGAATACCAGTCAGGAAGGATATGAAGAGGCACTTTATTTTTTAAAAGGGAAAAAGCGTAGGAAATATCGGGATAAAAGTCTTCATCGAATTTTGAAAGCTCAAGTTCAAAATAGCGCCTCCTCTCTTTATTAACTGCCACCCTATCCTCGCGCCGCTGCAACAACTGCAAATCGGAAAATTTATCCAAAACCGGAATCAGTTCTTTTGAAGCACTCCCAAAAAGTTCGGCGAGCTGATTGATGGAGAAGTTAAGCGAATTGTCAATAATTTCTTGAAGAACTTCGACCTCAAATCGACTGAGTTTTGCCATTAATGAGCGGGTTTGAATATCGGAAAGGTAATCATAATCATTGAGGTCGACTTTTTTCTTTTGGGAAGGCTTTTCAACTTGAAAAAAATCTTTACGCATGCAAATTAAAAATTTCCATTGTTTTACTTATCCGACATTAAAATCATAATCGAAATTTAATAATTCGCCAACCAAAAATTTACAAACATAACGAAAGCTAACATTAAAAATTCTTCTTGATGTCAAAACCTTCCTAATGACTTTAATAGTGTCAATTTAAGAAAAATCGTGCCCGTACCCGATTACAAACTAACTAATGTCTAAGACCCTGATTGCTACCTAAACCTTAGCTAGAGCTTACACGAGTGCGCCAGATACAACTGTAGCATCGACGGCAAGGGTAATCCCTTGCCGAGGCGCTACAGGCAGTAGATGGTGTGCTCGTGTAAGCTCTAGCTGAGCTCCCCTTTGCATAAAAACGAAACACTATAGGCAAGAATTGCACAGAATACTTTTATCAAAAAGCCTTGTTCAGTGCAGAACTTAAAAGTTCTTTAGAAAAGGTTTGTTATGCAGCTAAATGTCGTCTCGACAATCTGTCGCTTGCTGCTAATTTCCCTCTCTTCAATTGGTGTTCGGACTCTATTCTTTGCTTTACATCCCCGTTTTGCAAGCAATGTAATTTGTTCTTCTTTCAAGATGTCTTCTAAATCAAAGCAATTATACGCACCATCTGCATAAAGTTTAGAATCTGGTGGAATGTCCAGTTTCATTTCCCAGAGCACCTTTACATCGCTTACTGCTCCTGGCTTGAAAAGAACTTCAACCGGCTTGCCTTCGCTCGTCACAATCATATGAACTTTTATGCCGCAAAAGTAACGCTTTTTAGAAGCTGCGAAACCTAAATACCTTCGTTCTAGAAAAACCTTCCGTTTATCGATTCTATTTTTCTGACAACATGAAACTGGAAAGCTGTCTATAGCAAAACCCTGATCTTTATTTATTTGCTTAAAAAATAGAGCTAAAAAACGGAAAATGGCGTTCCAACAAATCCAAGGAATTTTATGAATTCGGCGATTTAGCCGGCTATTGCTTAAAATAGCTCTGAATAATCGTAATCTTTTACATAAATATCTGGACATTTTATAGTTACAAGAAAAATATTTTGCTGATAAAATAGCAAAAGTTATCACTTCTGCGTTGGACATTTGAGATTGAGGATCGTCTTTAATCCCCAAAATTCGAAGGATTTCTTCGCTGATGACATAAACTGTTGTTGCGTAAGTTTCCATGATGCCCCCTTTTTTTGGCTAAGGAAGTATCATAGAGACTATTGTCGTTAAAATCTTTCATTGAATTCATCTGCTAAGCCTCGATTATCGGCAAGGGATTACCCTTGCCTTCAAATCGAGTCTACGCATCTGAATCCAACGAAAGACTTTAACAACAAGTTTAGGTAGCAATCAGGGTCTAAGTGGCGTATGGAAGTTTGACAAACAAGCATTCGGCAACCCAAATGGAGATTGCCGAATGCTCAGCGTGTGTTAGGTGGTTTGTTTTTGACGGTCTTCGATATACTTGATTGCGTCGCCGACGGTGCGGATCTTTTCCGCGTCCTCGTCCGGAATCTCGGTCCCGAAACGCTCTTCGAACGTCATAATCAATTCCGTCAAATCCAGTGAATCGGCGTTGAGATCTTCAACAAAAGAAACTTCGGGAGTGACCTGACTTTCATCAACTCCCAGCTGCTCAACAACGATTTCAATGACTTCTTTTTCTAAAGACATAATTTCCTTGCTCCTACTTTAAATATAACCACCGTCTACAGTCACAACCTGAGCTGTGACGTAATCGGACATTTCACTCGCCAAAAAAAGGGCAACATTTGCCACATCTTCCGGGTTGCCAAAACGTTTCATCGGAATATCCGAAAAAATTTCATTTTTTTGCTCTTCGGACAGCTGTCCGGTCATGGATGTTTGAATAAAACCGGGTGCAATGCAATTCACATGAATGTTCCGAGATGCCAACTCTTTTGCGAGCGCTTTGGTAAACCCGATGACAGCTGCTTTGGATGCGGAATAATTGACCTGACCGGAATTTCCTGTCAAACCAATGATAGAACTCATATTAATGATTTTACCGCTTCGGGCGCGCATCATCGACCGCGTGACTGCCCGGCAAAAATTATAACAGGATTTGACATTTACATCCAGTACCCGGTCCCAGTCTTCAGGCTGCATCTTCAAAAGAAGTTTATCCCGAGTAATGCCGGCATTGTTCACCAAAATATCGACCCGGCCTTCTTTATCAAGGATTTTTTTGACAATATCATTGACCTGTCCTTCATCAGCCACATCTGCTTGGTAAAATTCAGCTTGCGGGATCTCCTTTGCAGCCTTCTCCCCCTTATCCCGATTCATTCCAATGATCGATACTTTAGCGCCATGGGTAGCAAATTTTAGGGCGATGGCCTTTCCGATTCCCGCCGATCCGCCAGTCACAATCGCAATCTTATCTTTCAATAGTTCTTCCACTTAGATTATCGCCTCCTTTTCCAGTTTGCGAAGATCATCCACTTGGCCGATGCTTATGGTTTGACCTGAGATTCCGATCCGTTTGTTCATGCCGGCAAGCGTTGTTCCCGGCCCGATCTCTATAAATAAAGTAATACCTGAGCGATTCATCGCTTTTATTTCCTGTTCCCAGCGAACAGGACAGGTGACCTGGTCGATTAGATTCTGCCTCATTTGATCGATTGATTCAACAAAATCTCCCGGTACATTCATGGCGATTTTGGTTTCGCTATTTTGAATGGCAGCCGAATTGATGTAGGGCTTCAATTTTTCTTTTGCAGATGCCATCAAGCCGCTATGAAAAGCCCCGTGAACCTGAAGAAGCAGCACCCGCCTTGCGCCGCGCTTTTCAGCTTCGCCAGCCGCCGCTTTAACCCCTTTAACTGTTCCCGACACAACAACTTGCCCGGGACAATTGAAATTGGCCGCCCAAAGATCATGCGGCATCGACAAATCGCGCACCATGGATTCAATCTCATCGGAATCAAGTCCGATGACAACCGCCATGGTTCCCTCGTTTTCATCGCAAGCTTCGCTCATGAAATCTCCTCGATGCCCCACTAAATGCAGCCCGTCCTTAAAGGATATTTTGCCTGCTGCTGCAAAGGCTGTATATTCGCCGAGGCTCAAACCTGCCGCTGCCGCCGGGCTAAGGTGCGGGTATAAGCTCAGAAGAGTGCGCCAGATAGCAATGCTCGTGACGTAAATGGCGAGCTGGCTATGATCTGTTCGAATCAAAACGTCATCGGGGCCGTTGAATATGACCTTGGACAGATGCTTTTGCAAAAGATCGTCGGCCTCTTCAAACGTTTGCCGAGCCACAGGATAAGACTCAGCAAAGTCCTTGCCCATGCCGACAAACTGGGCCCCTTGTCCGGGAAAAATGAATCCGAATGTCTTATTCATCATCAACCTTTGTCAAGAGCGCAGACCCCCAAGTCAGTCCGCCGCCGAAAGCGACCAGTAACAGGTTGCTGCCTGGCGAAAGCTCGTTTCCTTTCAATAAATCCCCAAGGGCAATACCCACGCTTGACGCAGACGTGTTGCCATATTTTTCAATACATCTGAAAACTTTTTCTTCAGGAATTTTCAGATGTTTCGTCAAAGCGTCGATAATTCTGCCGTTAGCCTGGTGAGGGACAAACCAAGAGATATCGGAATCCTTAAGTCCCGCCTTATCCAAGCTTTCCGATGCCGAGCCGGCCATTCTTCTCACGGCATGCTTAAAAACTTCTTTTCCCTTGAGCTTGATAAAATGCTGGCGATCCCTCACAGTATCGATCGTCGCCGGATTTCTCGCTCCCCCTCCGGGAACAATGATGAGGTCGGAAAGAGCGCCGTCAGCCCCCAGATCAACTGCATTGATTTGCAGGCCGGCCCTCTTAGAAGAGACAACTGCGGCAGCGGCTCCGTCGCCGAAAAGAACGCAGCTCGTCCGGTCGGAAAAATCGGTAAACGCCGACATTTTTTCGGAGGCGACAAGCAAAATATTTTTATAGAGCCCCGATTCCACATAAGCCTTAGCCAATGAAAGACCATATATATAGCCGGTGCAGGCGGCAAAAATATCGAACGCGGGAACGCCCTCAGCCCCCAAACCGGCCTGGATAATAGCGGCTGTCGAGGGGCAGAAATAATCGGGGGTCATGGTCGCGACCAATATCATATCGATTTCAGAAACCTGGAGCCCAGCGTTTTTCACTGCCTCCCGGGCTGCCAAAAGCCCCATATCCGAAGTGCTTTCTGCTTCCCCCGCAATCCGCCGCTCTTTGATACCCGTGCGGGCGGTGATCCATTCATCGGATGTTTCGACCATCTTTTCCAAGTCGGCGTTGCTCAAAATTTTTTTTGGCAAAAATGACCCTAAGCCGACGATGCGAGCTGTCTTTATTTCATTATTCATATGAATTTAAACAAATTAAATATGAGTTTAACACATCAGGTAATATAAAAAAAGCTTGAATATAGCCAAATCTTTTGATTTGATTTACTTAAAAAAACCCTTTGGCGACAATTAGCTATATGAGAGGTGAAAAATGAATCGCTATCCACCGCATTTACTTAAGCTTATGGAATTTTTGAAAAAACTCCCGGGAGTCGGCAATAAAAGCGCCGAGAGATACGCCTTCCAAATCGTCGACTGGCAGCCTGATGAATTGGCCTGCTTCGCAAAGGCGCTCTCATTAACGAAAGAGTTGCTGCAAAACTGCGGCGAGTGCGGCTGTCTGACTCAGGAAAATGCCTGCCCTTTTTGCGATGCTAAGTCGCGAAGCTCCGAGACCCTTTGTGTCGTCGGCCATTACAAAGATGTGTATGCTATTGAAGAGACCCGCGAATACAAAGGGCTCTACCATGTTCTCGGCAGCCTCCTTTCTCCCCTGGAAGGGAGAAATCCCGACAGGCTTAACATACAGAAAATTAAGAAAAGAGTTATCGACCTTGAGGTCAAAGAAATTGTCATCGCCATCGACGCTACTTTGGAGGGCGACGCCACTTCCCTTTATTTAAAACAGGAATTGGAAGATCTCGAAGTCCAAATTTCCCGTTTAGCTCTCGGACTGCCCATGGGCAGCTCTTTAGACTATGTCGACGGCGGAACACTGGCCAGAGCCTTGGCCGGCAGAAGAGACTTCTGAACATGAATCCCAAAGCCGTCGAGTGTGAAATATGCTGTGAACTCATTGCCAAAGAAAATCTCTATATAATTCCGTGCAACACTGCAATTAAAGTTCACGATTACTGCTTGATCGAATGGATTCAAAAAACACCTCTCAGCCCTCCCCGCTGCCCCTGGTGCCAACGGTCAATTACCGATGCTGCGGTTCTCGACAGAGCTAAAAAAAAACACCCCAAAATTGCAAAAATCATCTTCATAGCATCATTTATCTTGATCGGCGGCTTGGCAATTGCTCTAATAAATCGCCCCGGCCCCTTGCAATAATAAATCGTCATCTCGTATGATTGATTTCTTTAATATTATTTTAAATTAATCAAGGACGCCTGCCATGTCTCGATGCCTAATTCCCCTCTGCATTTTAGCCGCGCTCTTTTCATTGTCTTCTCTATTTTCACAAGTCGATGTTTATGAGACTTTTGTCGTCGAAAGAATCGATGTAAATATTGTCAATGCCCCTCCGGGCGCCATGGTCAATCCCGATACGATCTTGTCGCGAATGAAAACTAAACGGGGCAGATCCTTTTCACAAATCGACTTTGATGAAGATCTCAAAGGACTCGCCCAAGATTACGACGACGTCGACCCCTGTGTGCAAATCGCCGAAGGGAGAATCTATATCACTCTTAATGTGTCTCTTAAGCCCTATATCCGATCGATAAGGTGGTGCGGCAACCGAACAATCTCCATAGCACGTCTGCAGAAAGAACTCGGCATCGAAACCGGCAGCGTCTTTGACCGGAGCGATTTCAATAAAGCCGTTTTTGAGGTGCGGAAATTTTTTGTCAAAAAGGGATTTTTTGAAGCCGATATCGATTATACAATCGAACAGGACTGCACGGCAAATGAAGTGGATATCACCATTAATGTCTGCGAAGGGCGTTCGGGAAGAATCCACCATGTCAGGTTTGTCAATTTCACACCCGAAGAGCAAGCCGACCTCGAAGCTATGCTGGTCTCTCAAAGCTGGAACTTTTTTTACAGCTACTTTTCCGATATCGGCACCTACTGTGAAGAGGCTATGATACAAGACCAGTTTATCATCATCAACTACCTGCAAAACCAAGGATACGCCGACGCGACTGTCAAGATCGAACCTGTCAAATCGAAAAAAAGCAATCACATCAATATCCTCATCACAGCCGACAAGGGAGAGCGCTACAGTTTTGGCGCAATCAACATTGAGGGAAACGAGATCCTCACAGATGAAGAGGTTTACAGGCTTATCGGCATTTGCGAAGGAGAGTGGTTCTCTCCGGAACGTCTGCAAAACGCGATCAACCGCCTCCGCGATTATTACGGCTGCCAAGGATATATCGATGCCTATGTGGAATTCGAGCCGACGCTCGATCTGGAAGAGCCTGTTTACGACATTGATTTTTATATTGAAGAAGGCGAGCAGTATCGTGTCGGGCTCATCCGGGTTCTCGGCAACATCACCACATGCAACACCGTTCTTTTGCACGAGTGCCTGCTCGTTCCCGGCGAGCTGTTCAACATAGAAAAACTGAAAGCCACGGAAACCCGTCTACTCAATATGGGGTATTTCAGCTCCGTCAATGTTTATGCCGTGAGAGCAGATGAAAGGTCGTGCATGGGAGAGAATTACCGCGACGTGCACATAGAAGTCGTCGAGACCTCGACAGGCAATTTCTCGGCGTTTTTAGGTTTGAGCAGCTTTGAAGACCTCTTCGGAGGGCTCAGCATCTGCGAGAAAAACTTCAATATCAGAGGACTTGGCTGCCTGCTTTCCCGAGGCTTGAAAAATTTAAGGGGCGGCGGAGAATACGCCTACTTCACCACAACCATCGGTGAAAAAAGTTTGAAATATCAGGCCTCCTGGGCCAAACCCTATATTTTGGACACCCCCTGGATCTTCGGCGTCGATTTCGACAGGTCGTGGATTCGCTATGTCTCCGACCAATACTCGCTGGATGCGTGGGGACTGCGCTTTTACGCCCGATATCCCATGAACGCTTTCATGACTTTCGGAATGCACTATAGAATGAGAAATTCAAATGTCAAGCTGGATAATCCGCAAACTGCTTCGGATGAATTGAAAGAACAGGCCGATCAGCCGGGCTTTATATCGGCAGCCGGCATCACTTATTGTTACGACACGACCGATCACCCTCTGCTCCCCTCGCGAGGAATCCGCTCCCGTTTCGAGTCGGAATATGCCGGCGTCGGCGGAGACTCGAGTTTTTTAAAGATAGGCTACCTCAACAATATCTATGTTCCCTCGGGACGATACGGTGTCTTTAAAGTCCGCGCCGATCTCGAGTTCATTATCCCGGGCATCGATACCAAATTTACAACCATTCCCATTGACGAGAGGCTCTTCCTGGGAGGCATCTGCAGCGTAAGGGGTTATAAAGACTTTTCATTAGGAAACAGATTTAAAAACAAGGACGGAAAAGAGTCAAACGACGATCCGACCGGAGGCATCTCGATGAACCTGCTTTCTGTCGAATACGCTTATCGGTACTGGGGCAAGGTCCACCCTTTCGTCTTTTTTGATATGGGCCATTTATCGGACGCCAGACTCAGTTTCGGTCGCTACTCCACTTCCGCAGGATTTGGAGTCAGAGCCTTTATTATGCCGGGAAGCCCCCCTCTTACATTGGGAATGGGGTGGCCGATCAACAATCCCGACGATGCGCCCCCAAAACGATTCTTCTTCTCATTGGGAGGAAACTTTTAGCAAAGGAGTTATTACATGAGTTATTTTAGAAAACAAATGCCTAAACAATTTCGAGCCCTATGCGCCGGTTTTTTGATGATCGCGCTGCTGGGGAGCTCGGGAGCCCTGCTCGCAGACAACAGCAATATAAAAATCGGCCTTGTCAATTTCAAAGAAGCCATAGAAAAATCCAAGCTTGGCAAGCAGGAACAGGAAATGTATGAAAACATGAAAAAGCAAATTGAAACGATTCTTTCGGAAAAAGAAGAAGAGTTTCAAAAAATCGCCAAAAATCTCAAAGACGAGGATTTTCGCGACAGCCAAAAGCCAGAAGCTCTGAA
This sequence comes from Waddliaceae bacterium, assembly GCA_963783885.1. Taxonomy (GTDB): domain Bacteria; phylum Chlamydiota; class Chlamydiia; order Chlamydiales; family SLFE01; genus SLFE01. The sequence continues at coordinate 170,911 of CAWAPJ010000001.1, forward strand.
AAAAATGCAGGAGCAATACCAGCAGCTGGGTACCGAGCTTGCTCAAGGACAGCAGCAGTATTATCAGGCCCTGCAGCAGGCAAATTTCAAAATCCTGCAAAGGATAGCAGAAATTGTCTCGAAAGCTTCAAAAAAAGTAGCCAGCGATAAAAGCCTCGATCTCATCCTGAATGACGACAACAGCTTTTATAACTCGCCAAGGCTCGATGTAACACCCGATGTTATTAAGGAAATGGACCGCATCGCTGCAGAAGAGCTCAAAGATGCTGCCGATTCCAATCAACCGATGAACTTGGATCTTTCTAAATGAAAAAGCAAAGATTCGAACTCAAAGAGCTGGCTGCTCTGACAAATGCTACGCTTATCGGTGATCCCGGTCATTATATTGACGGGGTCGCCGACCTTGATAACGCCAAGGAAAATGATGCCTCATTTCTTGGCAATGCACGCTATGAAAAAAAAGCGGCAAACTCAAAAGCCGGAGTCATTTTTATCCGCCCCGACGCTCCCCAGAAGGAGGCCTGCAACTACTTATTATCGGATGATCCGACCGCAGCCTTTCAAATAGTCGTGGAATTGGTCTATTCACACCAAAATGAAACTACAGGATTCGAAGGCATCCATCCGAGCGCCGCTATCCACCCCTCGGCTAAAATTGGAGAAAACGTCTCAATCGGACCGCATGCCGTCATCGATAAAAATGCTGTTGTCGACTCCGGTACCGCCATCGGCGCCGGCTGTTTTATCGGTCTGGAAACAACCATTGGCAAAGACTGCCTCATCCATCCCAATGTCGTCATTAAAGAAAGATGCCGAATCGGCAACCGGGTCATCATTCAGTCCGGAGCCATCATAGGCCTTTGCGGATACGGATATACGCAAGACAGGCAGGGACGTCATCAGAAACTCCATCACTTCGGCATTGTTGACATTCACGATGATGTCGAAATCGGAGCCAACACGACGATCGCAAGAGCCCGTTTTCATAAAACCATAATCGGCGAAGGAACGAAGATCGACAGCCTGATCGAGATCGGCCATAATGTTCAAATCGGCAGGCATTGCATCATCGTGGGGCAATCGGCCATCGGCGGATCGACAAAAGTCGGCGACTATGTCATGATGGGCGGGAAAGTCGCGATTGACGGCCATCTTGAAATCGCCTCGGGCGTAATGATCAGAGCCTTCTCCGGAGTGACCAAATCTATTGAAAAACCGGGGGCTTACGGTGGTATTCCAACGCAGCGGCTGGCTGACCAAAACCGCATGGATGTCCACCTAAGGAACATTGAGAAAACATTGAGTCGGATCAAAGATCTTGAAAAACGGCTCGATGAACTTGGAACATGACCTCCTTTATTGAAATAAAAAATCTGACTAAGGTTTTCGGGAATCATCCCGAACAGGCACTCCCCCTTATCGAACAAAACATTTCCAACGACGACATCAAAAAACAAACAAATCAAATTGTTGCGCTGCGAAATGTCTCCTTTAATGTCAATCAAGGAGAAATCCTGGTGGTTATGGGGCTTTCGGGCAGCGGCAAATCCACTCTCATTCGCTGCCTAAACCGTCTCATTAAGCCAACTTCAGGCCAAATCCTGATCGAAGGAGAAGACATTATCCCTTACAATGAATCGGAAATCCGAAAGCTGAGACGAAACAAATTCGGTATGGTTTTTCAACAATTTGCCCTATTTCCCAACAAAACGATTATTGACAACGTCGCCTTTGGTCTTGAAATCAAAGGGCTCGATTTGAATACAAGAAATCAAAAAGCGCAAAAAGCGCTGGATCTGGTCGGTTTGTTGGGAAGAGAAGATGCCTACCCCGAAGAGCTCAGCGGGGGCATGCAGCAAAGAGTCGGACTTGCCAGAGCCCTGGCCCAGGATCCTGAAATCCTCCTGATGGATGAGGCCTTCAGCGCCCTCGACCCCCTGAACAGAAGGGAAATGCAAGATGAACTTCTTGCCCTTCAAAAACGGATGAGGAAAACCATAGTCTTTATCACTCACGATTTAGACGAGGCCATTAATTTGGGAGATAGAATTGTTCTGGTTCAAGAGGGAAAAATGATCCAGGACGGCGTGCCTGAAGAAATTCTGATGAACCCCTCGACAAGATATGTCGAGCGCTTTATTGAACACTACGATGTTTCCAAGGTATTGACCGCAGGCTCGGCCATGCGGCGCCCCAGCTCTGTGGCCTATTTGAATCAGGGCCCCCGCGTAGCACTCAGAAAAATGGATTTTGCAGATATTTCAAGTATTTTCGTTTTGGATGACGAATATAAACTAGCCGGTTTTGCGACAGCTGAAGATGTCGCAGAAGCAGTCAAAAATAAGGAAGCCGCTCTTCACAAAGTTCTGCAAAAAGACTTTATTGCGGTAACTGAAGACACTCCCCTTCAGGATATCATCGAAAAAACTCTCGCATCACCTGCCGCAGTTGCTGTTGTCGACGAAAAAAATCAATTGAAGGGCGTCATCACAAAAAGCCATCTGCTCGCGGCTCTGGCGAATGTGGAAGGAGACTTAAGCTGACTATGCCGATCCCGAAAATACCTGTAGGAAATTTTTTCGAAGCGCTCATTAATTTCCTCATCGACAACTTTTCACTGATCACAAGGACTATCTCCCGAACCATGAAAGCGACAATTGCCGATATCGTCGATTTTCTCGCTTGGTTCAATCCGTTTATACTCATCGTTATTTTGACCATTATAATCTGGAGATTTGTGGACAGAAAAGGAGCCCTTGTGACACTCTTCGGCTTATTGTTTCTATGGAATCAACAGCTCTGGATTCCCACACTTGAAACTTTTGTCCTCGTTCTCATAGCCACCCTAATGGCCGTCGTTATTGGACTCCCTCTCGGCGTTTGGACGGGCCTTTCGGACCTTTGTTTCCGCATCATGGCCCCAATACTTGACTTCATGCAAACGATGCCCGCTTTTGTCTACCTGATCCCGGCTATCGCTTTTTTTGGCCTCGGCTCTGTCTCGGCCATTTTTTCCACTTTGGTTTTCTCCATCCCGCCAATCATCCGCCTAACGGGATTGGGAATTAGGGAAATTCCCAAAGATTTGATTGAAGCTGCCGACTCATTCGGATCGACAAAAATGCAAAAACTCCTCAAAGTACAGCTTCCCCTTGCAAAGCCGACAATTATGGCCGGCATTCAACAGGCCATTATGCTTTCACTCTCAATGGTTGTCATCGCCGCCATGATCGGAGCCGGCGGCCTTGGAGCGGAAGTGTGGAAGGCGATACAGCGCCTCAATATGGCGCTCGGCTTCGAAGCGGGAATCGGTGTTGTCGTTTGCGCCCTCATCCTCGACTCCTGGACTCACCACCTCATCAACAAAAAGGCCGTGCAATGAAGCTCTTTGGAAAACTTCTCCTATTCCTTAGCCTTGCCTCATGCCACTTTTTCAATCCCGAAAACTCTATTGAACTTGTTTACGGCGATTGGCCCATAGATATCGTCCTGGCGAACCTGATCAAGAAAAACATCGAGGAAAAGTTCGGAACAAAAGTAGATCTCGTCCTAACCAACTCGGCAGGAGCCTGGGCGTCAATATCGACAGCAACCGCAGATATTTCCATAAGCGCCTGGCTCCCGACAACCCATAAATACTATTATGAAAACACAAAAGGGCGGGTAGACATTGTCCATCCTATCTATACCGGAACGCGCATCGGCCTGGCAGTTCCCACATATGTCACCATAGATTCGATCGACCAGCTAGGTCAATACGCCGAAAAATTCCATCACCAAATCATGGGCATCGAACCGGGAGCCGGAATTATGGTGCAAATTGAAAAGGCCATGAAAGCCTACAACCTGAGAAATTTTAAACTTATCGACACAAGCGAAGCTGTGATGCTCAATATGCTAAAACAGGATTACCGAAAGAAAAACTGGATCGTGATATCCGCTTGGGAGCCGCATGAAATGTTCCTGCAGTTCGACCTCAAATTTTTAAAAGATCCGAAAGGTGTGTTCGGAAAAGAGGAAAAAGTCTACACCATTGTCAGGAAAGGGTTTAAAAAAGACTATCCGAAAATTTACCGCTTCCTGCAAACCTTTGAAGTCTCTAAAAGTGAGATGGAAAAGCTGCTTCAAAAATATAAATCTGCTGAATAAAAAAACACAATAAACAGATTTAGAGTTATTTGATAAGAAAGTGTTCGCTGATCTACGTCCCTAAAGAACGAAGCGCGGGCGCCTTGCAGCTCTTCGCCCGCGCTGCGTTTTCCAGGAACGTATATCACCGAATGCTTACAATGTAAAGGGCCCTAAAAGCCCACAAACGCATTACATCCGAAAAAATATTCTTGCTTTGTTTTGCTATTAACCATATAATTTTTCACTAACTTTTATTCAAAAAACATGGGGTTTATCTTGAAAAAAATGCTTATCTTTTCACTTATTTTATTTACTAACTGCCTAACAGCAATTGAAACCTCAATCCTTTCCGATGAGTTCGTTGCCTATCACCTAAAAGCGGCTGTAGAAGACATTGAAGATGAAGATATCTTTAATTTGATTGCCATCAATGTCGAGAATCTTAAATATTGCGGGACGACAAAATCAGCAGCGAATGAACTCATTAATTTGATCGAGGAGGGGTATAAAATCGATGCTTTTAATATGGCAAAATTAATTGATATTTTGCAAATCGCAAATGCTTTAAAAAATACCACTAAGACCCTGATTGCTACCTAAACCTTAGCTAGAGCTTACACGAGTGCGCCAGATACAACTGTAGCGTCGACGGCAAGGGTAATCCCTTGCCGAGGCGCTACAGGCAGTAGATGGTGTGCTCGTGTAAGTTCTAGCTGAGCTCCCCTTTGCATAAAAACGAAACACTATAGGCAAGAATTGCACAGAATACTTTTATCAAAAAGCCTTGTTCAGTGCAGAACTTAAAAGTTCTGGGGAAAAGGTTTGTTATGCAGCTAAATGTCGTCTCGACAATCTGTCGCTTGCTGCTAATTTCCCTCTCTTCAATTGGTGTTCGGACTCTATTCTTTGCTTTACATCCCCGTTTTGCAAGCAATGTAATTTGTTCTTCTTTCAAGATGTCTTCTAAATCAAAGCAATTATACGCACCATCTGCATAAAGTTTAGAATCTGGTGGAATGTCCAGTTTCATTTCCCAGAGCACCTTTACATCGCTTACTGCTCCTGGCTTGAAAAGAACTTCAACCGGCTTGCCTTCGCTCGTCACAATCATATGAACTTTTATGCCGCAAAAGTAACGCTTTTTAGAAGCTGCGAAACCTAAATACCTTCGTTCTAGAAAAACCTTCCGTTTATCGATTCTATTTTTCTGACAACATGAAACTGGAAAGCTGTCTATAGCAAAACCCTGATCTTTATTTATTTGCTTAAAAAATAGAGCTAAAAAACGGAAAATGGCGTTCCAACAAATCCAAGGAATTTTATGAATTCGGCGATTTAGCCGGCTATTGCTTAAAATAGCTCTGAATAATCGTAATCTTTTACATAAATATCTGGACATTTTATAGTTACAAGAAAAATATTTTGCTGATAAAATAGCAAAAGTTATCACTTCTGCGTTGGACATTTGAGATTGAGGATCGTCTTTAATCCCCAAAATTCGAAGGATTTCTTCGCTGATGACATAAACTGTTGTTGCGTAAGTTTCCATGATGCCCCCTTTTTTTGGCTAAGGAAGTATCATAGAGACTATTGTCGTTAAAATCTTTCATTGAATTCATCTGCTAAGCCTCGATTATCGGCAAGGGATTACCCTTGCCTTCAAATCGAGTCTACGCATCTGAATCCAACGAAAGACTTTAACAACAAGTTTAGGTAGCAATC
>CAWAPJ010000002.1:0-146789 GCA_963783885.1 Waddliaceae bacterium
AGGTCCGCAGCTTTGGCGCCAGCTCTTGCGACAGCAAGCGAGACGCCCAGAATAGCATTGGCGCCGAGTCGGGACTTGTTTTCCGTACCGTCTTCGTCGATCATCGCCTTGTCAATTCCCCTTTGATCGAAGACGTTTTTTCCTTGCAGAAGCTCTCTGAGCGGTCCGTTGACATTTTTGACAGCTTTTTGCACCCCTTTGCCTGAAAAACGGCTCAAGTCGCCGTCTCGAAGCTCCAGCGCTTCGTTTTCTCCAGTTGAAGCGCCTGACGGGACGGCGGCGGCAACTGAAATTCCGTCATGGGTTTCCAGTCTGACTTCAAGCGTTGGGCTGCCTCGAGAGTTAAGAATCTCAAGGGCATTGGAGAGAACGAATTAATGACATCAATACACCTCTTTTAGTAAGGCTCATCATATCCACGAACGAATATATTGGAAAGAGGCTTTCCAATTTCTCGTCAATTCGTTATCCTGAATCCAACAAATTAAAGGAGCCCTTTGCAAAATTCCGGCAGACTGCTTTTTGGCTCTTTCACCGACCTTAGCCATTTGGTGCAAATTCCCTACTCTAAAGAGCATGTGAATTTGCACCAAATGGCTAATCTCGGCAAAATAGCTCAAAATCGGTTTTGCCGGAATTTTGCAAAGGGCTCTAAAGGAGTAAATCATGTCCCAATCTTTGGATGAAAAGAAAAAAGCGCTTGATAGCGCCGTGAGTTATATCAAAAAACAGTTCGGCGATGGAGCGATCATGTCGCTTGGACAAACCGGCCACCGAGAGGCAAGTGTGATTCCTACAGGGGCGCTGACGCTCGATACTGCCCTGGGAATAGGCGGGGTGCCAAGAGGGCGCGTTGTGGAGCTATACGGCCCCGAATCGTCCGGGAAGTCGACGCTGGCGCTGCACATCGTTGCCAACGCCCAAAAAACCGGCGGGCTGGCTGCCTACATCGACGCGGAACATGCGATCGATCCGGGCTATGCCGCAAAAATAGGCGTGAATGTGGACGATTTGCTCATTTCTCAGCCCGATTGCGGCGAAGAAGCGCTCAATATCGCAGAAACCCTTGCCCGCTCCAATGCTGTTGATGTGATTGTTATTGACTCGGTTGCGGCCCTCCTTCCAAGAGCTGAGCTTGAGGGGGAAATCGGAGACTCTTTCATGGGACTTCAGGCTCGAATGATGTCTCAAGCGCTCAGAAAGCTGACTGCAGCCCTCTCAAAGAGCAACACTTGTGCAATTTTCATCAACCAGGTAAGAGAAAAGATCGGCATAGTCTACGGCAACCCCGAAACAACAACCGGAGGACGCGCGCTGAAGTTTTATTCCTCTATCCGCATGGAGATACGGCGCACGGCAAGCGTCAAAGGAAGCGACAACACCGATGCCGGCAACCGTGTGAAGGTCAAGGTCGTCAAAAATAAAATGGCGCCTCCGTTCCGCATCGCTGAATTTGATATCATGTTCAATGAGGGCATCTCCCGCACAGGCACTGTAATCGATCTTGGCGTCGAATACGGCATTATCGACAAAAAAGGGGCCTGGTTCAGCTGCAACGGCGAGAGGCTCGGCCAAGGCAGAGAGGCCGTTCGTGAGCTGCTCAAAGGCAATTCCGAGCTTCTCGATGAGCTGGAGAAGAAAATTTTGGAAAAACACAGAGAAATTTGCGGACTGCAACCTGTTGATAGTGAAAAAGATAAGAATCTGGAAGAGGCGAGCAAGTCCAATTAAAACCGAAAGACCCTTCTGAATAAATAGTCATCCGGATATTGGTACAACAAAGAGGTGTTGTATGGATATCCGGTCTGATTTTTCAAGCCTTCCTGAAACCGTTTATAAAAGTCGCACAGCTTCTTATCTCGCTAAAACAGAAGGAGCTTTGCTTCGTTTGTCAGAGGGGACGGGGGAAGTGGTCCGCGAGCAATATCAGGAGGCCAAACGGGGAGGAAAGCCCGAGTATTATCAGTTCTTCCTGAACCTCAATAGGTCACAGGAAAGTGCCGACGAAGTGGAAACCCTTTCTGCAAATGCGTTCCCCATTTCTCGGGAAAATGAAAAAAAGGCGCAAAAATACCTTTTCGACAATTATTTGATCCGCAAAGTGGAAAAACCGACGGTTGCCAAGGCGTTTGCCGGGTACGTTGGTGAATCTGTAACTCTTTCCCTGGTTGCAACGCTTATGGGCATTTCGGGGGTCGTAACAGGGCCGGCGGCACTGACAGCTTTGGGAATTCGCCGGGCTTTACAAGGGAGAACAAATGATATCATTGGTATCGCCCCCCTCTGTGGTCAAAGATTTTTAAAAGAGGGAAAAAAGTTTTCGATTTTGACGCTCAATACAGGTCTTTCTCAATCTGAAATTATGAATTCTATCAACGGACTAAAAGATTCTTTCGTCCGTTCTAAAGCCCTGGCCCGCTTCTTGACAAAGGAAAATCCGGGAATCATTTTACTGCAGGAAGCCTTCCACTCCGAGGCGGTTCAAACTAATATCATTCCCTCCTTAGTCGATAACAAATACTCAGTTATCTACACCGTAAAACCGGAAAAAACACTAGGTCTTTCGGCGGGTCTTCTAATAGCCAGCAAACACCCTATACGAGAAGTCGCTTTTTATAAATACCGCCACCCCGAGGGAGTGGACAAGCGAGCTAAAAAAGGGGTGTTAATGGCTATCGTGGAAGTCAAGGAAGGAGAATTTATTTGCATTGCCAATACGCATATGCAGGGCAAATTTACAGGAGAAGACGCTGTCCTAAAGAGAAAAAGCCAATTTATCAAGGCAAAAAGAGCTGTTTATGAGTTTTGCGAGCAGTCTGAATACCCGATAAAGGATGTTTTCTTTTGCGGCGATTTCAATACATCCAGGTTCAAGCCACAAGAAGACGGCAAACTGAATATGGCGAGATTCACTCCAGATTACATGTCGATGGAAGAAGGGCTTCTCAAAAAAGACAAAACAACGAAAATGCGATTAAAAGACCTGACGGTGCCCGACGTCAAACGAAGCTTTAAGCAGTTTAGTAAAAGGAAGCTTTATACAAAGATGAAGAGCGAAAACAAACGGATTCGGAATAACGAATCGGGGTCGGAAATGGGAACGACCGTTGATACCGACTCCTTTACGCATAAATTCTACCTCACGCTTGTCATCCAGAGTGTTTGGGACGATATTCACTACAAAGAAAGTAAGGAGCTTAGTGAAAAACTTCAGAGAAGACATATCATTAAGCTCGTCAAAGCGGAAGTTTACGGTAATAAGAGGCCAAAATTCCTCAAAAGCAGCTCATTGAGTTTATCGGAATGCGAAATTAACAAAATTGATAAAATCATCAAAAAACGACTTTGTAAAGCCAGGAAAATGAAGTTTACAAAACCTCAATGCACAGACCACATCTGCTTGGCCCAAAGAGAGGAAAATCTTTTTTCGGAAAAAGGGTATACTTACCAAATTAAAGTTCCCGACGACAGCTCGGATCACAATGCGCTTAAGGTAAAACTGAAGCAGCTCTAAAAAAGAGCGATTTGTCCAAGAGCGATATCCGTTTTCTCAACGGGAAGCGGCCTTTTCACCTGCTGCTCGGTAAAACCAATGCCAAGAGTGCATTCAGTGCCATTGAATTCGGAAAGGAGCTTGTCGTAATGCCCTTTTCCATATCCCAAACGGTGATTGAATGGGTCGAAGGCAAGGCCCGGCACGACAGCAAAAGAGAGCTCGTTCGGCGTGACCGGCTCACAAAGATCGGGGTTCGGTTCCAAAATGCCCCACTTTGAAACCGCAAGTTCGGATTTGATATTATTCACTCTGTAAAGCCGCAGGCATTCCTTCGCGACTCGAGGAAGAACAAGCCGTTTTTCTTTCGCCAGCAGAAAATTGAAATCCCACGTGCAGAGCTCCGATCCAAAGCTGGCATAGGACAGAATACAGCCGCTCTTCGGAACGGCAGAAAGAAGAGCGTTTATGGCTTTTTCTTTCGCCTGTCTTCGCCGACGTTTGGAGAGAGCGTCGCGCTGCATGCGCATTAGACGGCGAATATCGGCTTTACAAGACAGGTTTTCCATTTTTTACCGTCGCTTTGGCTTTAAAATTTCCATCGGCGTCAAAGAGAGTGACTGTGCCGTCTCCATCTTGCACTCTTGAAAGTGGGACGGAGTCGCTTTTCTTGTAATATTCCCCCCTGACAAGCTTATTCTTTTCATATTCTTCGATCAGCATCAAATTTCCGTCGCGATACCAGGCTGTCAACATCCCATGCTTGGCACCGTTATTGAGCTCCCTTTGGCTCTCCTGAACCCCGTCCGGATACCAGGTCTTTACCATCCCTTGCAGCTGTCCCTCCATCCAATAAGTGGAAATTTTAGGAATCGTCCCTTTGCTTTGCGGGTAATATTCGATATCCTCCCCATGCTTCATGCCGTTTTTTACATGGTAAAGCTGAACCAGGTCCCCTTCATTGTTATAAACCTTGATCTCCCCCTCCGGCAATCCGCCCATGTATTGCTGATGCTGGACGATTCTGTCTTTTCCGAAGATGGATTTGTATCCTTCTCCATAATGAACGGCAGAGGAAAGGGAGCCGTCGGGATTGTAGTAGTTGCCGGTTTGCAAATATCCTTTGTCATAATGTTCTTCGGAGGCCAGTTCACCAGGTCCCCAGTACCGCATCGCTTTGCCGTGCGGCATTCCTTCCTTAAAGTTTGTTGTGGATAAAATGTCTCCGCTCTCCAGGTAGACAACGCGCTCGCCTTCCATCAGGTCCTTGTGGAATGTGACTGTTTTCCAGATAGTTCCCGTTGGATGGTAATAGACAGACTCTCCTTCAAGAACTCCTTTACAATAGGGAATTTGCGCCAAAAGGTTGCCGTCGTCATCCCAAACATAGGATGTGCCGTCGAATACCCATGTTTGCTGCGCTCCTTCTGTAAATTCAGGATCTCCCCCGATAACGGTGGCCTGGATGTTCATCGTTCCGTTGCTGTGCCATTCATAGTAGTTGCCAAAAACGCGCCCGTTGACAATCTCGACAAATTGCGCGGGTTGTCCATTGGGATGGTAGTTGATCAGCTCTCCCTGGACATTGCCCTGAAAGTCTCTTTGATAGACTCTCATGACCCTTTCGTAGGGCTGGCAGGAGAGAAAGTCGACATTTTCATACCGTTCGAGCCGGTCGATTGTGCTGATAGTTTCCGAAAATCCGTTCCTGTCGGTGATGCTGATTGTGGCAAGCTTGGGCTGGCCGCTTATGCCTCTGGAGCAGCCCGACACAGTCAAGGCAACTACGGCGATAAAATAAAGTGAATATTTAAGGATTTTATTCATAAATTCCTAAGGCTCCGCGGTATATTCTCGTTTTAAAAGTTTTATATTGAGATTGAACACTTCGTTGTCATTGCTTGTCTTCCTTTTTTCCAGTTTCAAGTCGGTTATGATCAACTGAGGGGGATTCGGGCCCGGTTTGTAGAGGCCGATATCGATATCCTCTATCTTTGCCAAAATATTTTGGAGGTCGTTTAAGTCAATTTCTACCGGATGGACGAGAGTTTCGGCCGTCTCGCTGAAATAGGGATAGGTCTGAACGACTCCTTCGGCAAAAACCAGCGAATTTTTATTTGTTAGAAACTTCAGCCGGTTTGTCACCTCTTCATTTTCGATGAAGTTGTTTTGCTTGGAAATCTTTTCCAAAGCTTCGATCTCGGGTTTTAGCAGAGTGATCGCCTCGATATTTTTATCTATGTAAAACCGGTCAGCATCTCGATAATGAGACATAACTGCTTTATTGACGGCTTGTTTCTTTTCCTTGAGCAGAGCCATTTCCGTTAAATTCCGGACATGATCTCCAAGCGTGTTGATTTCGGTTAATTTTGAATAGATATGAAACAAGACAAGAGCCGCCGGGATCAACCCGAGGATCACAGCATAAGCGATCAGTCGCGAGCGGGGGATGGAAGACAAAAACTTATTCATGAGCTTACCTCTCCTTTGCTAGATACCCGTTTCGGCGGCCTGTTCTTCAGGAAAAACGATGTACGGAAAGTGTCGCCGCTTGTGCTCCATTTGACCTCCCCTTTAGGGTCGACAAGATCATTCGGGGCGATCAGTGCGTCATGGAATTCGCGCGCCATCATCGGAGCATCTGTACTGAACTCCAGCTCCACCTTCACGCGGTACTTTTGATTCCTGCTTTTGGCTGTCGGCTGCTTGACTAAGACGTAATGAAAATTTTTGATGTTGAGCAAAGGTTTTCCCGCCGCAGAATCGGTGACCAGATTGTGTGTTGCTAGCCACGCCAGGACATCGCTGACTTTGGGCACATCTGGATATAAGTTGAAGGTATTAGGAGCGTTGAGGACCTGATTTTCCAGATAATCGACGCGGCGGGTCAGCTTCTCCGGGGTCATTTCCTTGATATTCGGGGTTTTGTCAAAGGGGTTGTTTTGCTGGTATTGGTTTTCAAAGGGGGTGTAGGGCTTTTCAAGCGATTCTAAAAGCGAAGCGTATTGCGCTTTTACACCATCCACTTTTCCGTCTATCCAGACACCGCCTAAAATCCAAAGGGCCAAAGCCAGCAGAATGGATGCGCCGAAAAAGCTGTAAAGGGGAACTTTCAGCCTTTTCCAGGGATCCCCGTAGGTAAATTTTTCCCGGCGAAAGTTAATATCGGATTCTGAGCTCTTAAGCGAACCTACCGCAAGACCTATCGGTATGGCATATTCCTGAAGTACTTCCGATGTTTGGCCGAACTGGGGCTCGGGTCGGGAGACATTGATGTGGAGCCCTTCGGAAAAAATGGACTCGACGCCTTTAATCTGTCCTCCCTGACCCGTTAAGAGGACTTTCGATAGTTTTTGTCCTTTGTGCTGTTTGACAAGAGAAAACGTCGCCCGGCTGACCTCCTGTTTCAATATTGTCGCAGCCCCGGCAAGTTCCGAATTGCCGCTAAGCGCTGTTAAGTCAATCTCTGAAATCTCAGGGGTTTGTCCCGTGTCGTTTTTCACTGCCTGGATGAGGCTTGAGACGCCCTTTTTGATGGCGTGGTCGGCGATCAGCTTGCCGTCCTCTGCAAGCACGCAAAGGGTCTCGTCGCTATCGAAGTGGATAATCAGTGTCGGAAGACCATTAGAGGCGCTATTGATGACCTTAGAAAAGGATGCCAGCGCTGCAGGAGATGCCGAAACAATTTCGGGGTCGGTACCAAGTTCATCCATTGTGCTGAGATGAGAAGCGATCAACTCTTTTTTTACCGAGAGTACAGTCAGCAGAGTGCTATCTTTGCCATGTCCTATCTCGATATGTTGGAGAATGGCCTCTTCTACAGGGAAAGGAATGAGCGGTTCAGCTTGGAACGGAAGGACTGATTCGACATCCTTTTTTTTGGTCAATTTGATTTCAAGAGACCGCACCAAAACATCGCCTGCTCCAAGGCATGTGGAGACAATCGCCTTTTTGCCGGCAATGTCAAGCCGCTTTACATTTCTCTTAAATTCCTCTAGATCGACCGTTTTCACCTCGGTAATATGGGGAATGCCGTTTTTTGACACTGCCCTGGCATATTTGATCGAGGGCCCGCTTAGCGAGAGGCCGATAGCTGGGGGGTTATTAAAAAAATCGAGCATATTTAGAAATTATTTTGCCCGCAGGCAAAGCTCCCTTTACATAATATTCGTAAGAGTTTAATATACAATATAATTTTACTTTTTATCAAGTAAAGCTGGGTTTCTTTATGTTATTGTTTATAGAGGTGGTTGATAAATTATTTTTGATCTATATGATCATGATATTTGTCCGTATCCTGAGCTCCTGGTTTCCCGATTTTCAAAATTCTATTGCCGTTCGCTTCGTCTCTCACTATACCGACCCTTATCTCAATATATTCAGAAGAATCATTCCTCCTCTCGGCATGTTTGATTTCAGTCCCATTGTCGCAATTTTGGCCCTCCAGGTTATTGAAACAGTCATTAAATCTTTGCTTTACAGATTATTCGTTTGATATGAAATATTTGAAACGGCATTTTTATCTCGGTAAAACCAGGCTTCCAAACAACATTTTTTATGCTCCTCTGGCCGGATGTTCCGACTACCCCTTCCGTCAAATGACATCTCGTTTTGAACCAGGTCTGATTTTTTGCGAAATGGTCAAGATGGAGGCCCTGATTCGCAACGATCCCAACACATTCCGTCTCCTCGATTACAACGCAAGCATGCATCCTATTGGGGGACAAATAGTTGGGAGTAATCCCAAAATCTCCGGAAAAAGCGCGAAAATGATCGAGGAGCTGGGGTTTGATGTGGTCGACCTCAACTGCGGCTGTCCGGTAGACAAAGTGACTAAAGACGGAAGCGGATCGGGAATGCTCAAAACCCCCGAGCTGATTGGAGATGTATTGGCAGAAATGGTCGCTGCCGTAGACATACCGGTCACCGTCAAAATCCGCGCAGGGTGGGATGAATCGTCCATCAATGCCCCTCTCATTACGCAAATCGCCGAATCAGCCGGAGCCGCCGCCATCACTATTCATGGCCGCACCCGAAAACAAGCCTACCGCGGCAGCGCCAATTGGGACTGGATTAAAGAGTGCAAAGAGATTGCAAAAACAATAAAAGTTATTGGAAACGGCGATGTGACAAGCGGCCAAGCCGCAGAAGAGATGTTTTCCCTGACAAATTGCGATGCCGTTCTCGTTTCCCGAGGAACTATGGGGCAGCCCTGGATTGCCCACGACATCATCACCTATCTCCTTGAGAAAAAGACAACTCCCCGCCTGCTCGAAGATGCCCGCGATGCCCTCTTCGAGCACTACAAGCTTGTCCTCGACTATCAGCACAGCCGCAAGGCCACTGTCGACGCCCGCCGCATAGGGTGCTGGTACTTAAAAAGCGCCCCGGGGACTAAAGAATTTCGCCAAAAGATCAGCCGTGTGGAGTCGCCTGAGAAAGCTCTCGAGCTGATTCAAAACTTTCAAGCTTCCCCTGAGAAGTGAGCCGGAACCGGCTGATCGACCCGTTAGGCACTTCTACATATCCTTTCCGTCCGCTCTCTTTCATGAGCACCCTGACTACCCCTCCGTGCGTGACGATCAGCACTCTCACATCATCTGAATATCTCCCTCTGAGATCACTCAGAAAAGAAACAACCTTTTCTCGAAACTCCTCTTTGGTTTCCGCTCCTTTTGCCGCTGCCCCTTCAAGAACCGCCCGTTTTAGATCAGCGTTTGGAAAATGCTGCCCCTCGAACTCGCCAAAACTCTTTTCCCGAATCCTTTCATCTGTGAATATTCCTTTAGGAGCAGTTTCCAGTTTCTTAACGATCAACTTTCCCGTGACATTGGCTCTCTTTAGGTCGGATGTGTAGACAACGTCGAATTTTTCGCTTTTTAGCTGCTCTCCTGCATTTTGAGCTTGTGAAATTCCCGTCGCGTTCAACTCAATATCCGTATGGCCCTGGAGGCGCTTTTGCAAATTCCAATTTGTTTCTCCATGCCGCACAATGACAAGTTCGATTCCAAAAAGCGGCCCAACTAACAAAATAACTCCGATGACAAACAGTTTAATGAACATAAAAATCCTTTTTTATTTTTCCCTGAAATATAAATCCCGAGTGAGATGTGTCAATTTGTCCCAAGAAACGCAAAAGGCGCCCACTCCAACAAAAGCTCCCAGGCTCAAAGCAACGCTCAATTCAAAAGATGCTGTGAAAATAATTACGGCAAGGGAGGCGATAATGAAAGCAAGATCGATATAAATGAAATTTCTCACAGTTTGTATTTTTTCAAATTTTCTTAACTTTTGAATATTGAGAGATATATTCGACTTAATCTTTTCAACAGTTCCGGGATATATATAATATAAGTTGTTGTAAATCGACTGCATATTCGATTTCCTTTGTGAAAATGTTGTAGAAAAGACTATAACATAATGGAAAAAATAAAAGAATAGAGGTTTTGATGACAATTGCGGACTGTTTCGTTCATCAACAAAAAATTTTAAATGATCTAACAGCTTCACTGTGCGACTTAAATTCTGATAAAAAAATCGTTGACAGCAGAATAAAAAGGATCATTCGGGAATTTCAAATTTTTGAAACAATTTATCTCGACTGGGAAACTTGTCTGATTGGATTAAATGATACTTCTAATGATCTGCAGCGTGTGTGTTTTTTGGTATTAGCTCATAGCAAGCTGGCTTTGTCAAAGGAACAGAATGTGATTTTGTTAAAACTTTTTACATCCATTGGAAACAATACAAAGTGGACAAAATTATTATTTGTTAATCTAAAAGATTATCATGATATTTATCTTCAAAATTATCAATCATCGTCATTAGATGAGAATACTTTGCAAAATTTTCTCACAGATAGCAGAACGTTGTCTCGACTCAGTTTACTTTTTTCAGAACAAATCATTCGGATAAAAAAAAAATTTTCAGGCCGAGTTTTTAATGACAAATGTATTCAGCATATGTGCGATATGCGCCCACTAGCCATTTTTTGGAATACAGATCCCCTGACTGATCTTGCAGGTACATTTAAAATTGATGCTTCAAACATTTACCGCAAGTCCCTCGTTAGTTATTTTCAAACATCAGATAGCATAACAGCTCTTGCCTCTTACCGTTTTGCCAACCAAGTCCTCATTTCAAAATGCTTGGAAGTGATACAAAAAAATAACAGGAAAAAAGAAAACAGCCTTTTAAGCCGCTATATTCTTTCTGTTTCTGAAGAGGTTTATAATCATTGCTACCGAGCAATCAAAGCCACCCCACTTCCGACTAGATCGCTTGGGAATGTTTTAAAGAACGAGGCCAGACAAGTCTTTTTGTTTGGAATCGGGACTCAAGAGCATCTTTCCTTAAAGGAAATCAAATATCAAAAACAACTGGCCGATTGCGGATATAACATGAGGGACAAACTTTCGGAATGTCTCAGTCGCATTCGAGTGAGTTCAAGTAAAAATTGGCTGAATGAAATTGGTTGTGAAATCCGGGAATTTATCAAATGGGCAGATGAGTATCCTCACCTAGCTGAAGAGATCACAGTCTCTATTGCGCTTGCCTTGTCAAGATTGGAATCGGACAATTTTTTTACTCCCATCAAAGGAGCCTTGAAAGCGAAGCTCATTGTCCATGCATTTTTAGGCGGTCTTGGAGAGGAAAAAAAATATTCCTTCGATCCAAACAGCCGGTATTTACATTTTCTGGCGATTAGAGACTTTTGCTCTTATCTTCCTGAAATCATCTCTATTGTCAAGTCATGCGGCGATATTACGGGGAGTACGCTCTTTGATTTAGTGAATGCTGCGGGAAAATTTTATCAAACCAGAATGCAGAAAAGAATTATTAAACAGATACCTTATAACTGGACAGCTGAAGCCATTTCTCTGATCAATATTATTCGGGGGGATTCGTTTTATGAGCTTCTCCAAAGCAATGCTGAAATGCAGATGATCAAATTTGCCGGAACCTTCAGAAAAGCTGTGTTAAATCCTCGAAAGCTTTGGAAATATCTGAAACTCGAATTTTTTAAATGGTGGATTCCTCTCAAAAAGTCAGAGGGATTTGAAAGGTTCTGTCGATCGCTCATCCATATAGGACTTCCCGCAGTTTCCGCAGGAGCGGTTATCGGAGCTTTTACTCTTACAGGAATTTTATCTGCTTTGAGTCTGTCGCTTGGCATTTTGACACTATCACTTGTTTTCTACCGAATTTCTCGAAGTCTTTTGGATAAACACTATCATGTGAATTCAGACTTTGATTCCCGCAAAGAATTTAGTCTTGATGAACTGAAAAATGACGAAACATCTTTTCAAGTATTTCAAACGAAAATACATAATTTTCTTGATAACGCACGAAGAACATATGCTCTTATGCAGGCGGCAGAAGTCAATCCCAATCCCGCTGTCCAACATTGGTTTGAAAATCATTCATCAGAGATTCAAGGGCTTGCAGAGGATCTCCTCGATCTCCTCGATCAGGAAGAAAACACAACAATTCAGGAAATTTTCAACAGCTTCAACAAAACCTTGCAGCCTGAAACTTTGAGAACTCAACTCAAGAAGCTTTATCCGCAATTATTCGAAGGATTAAAAAAGGATTCGCCGCTTGCAAAAGAGTATCTGGCTCATAATCTCATCAAACGTCTCGAACAGCAGTGGCTCATTCCCAAGGTAACAGCTTTTTTCACCGATTGCTATGCCAAAAATTTCGCACTTAATAGCACCAATCGAGATAAGAATCTCAATCGAAAATTAAATAATCAATTAGAGGAGTGCGCACCCCTGCTGCAAAAAGACCGTTGGTCTAATGCCGAAGTCAAAAACATAGTAAAAAAATTAGCTGTGCATGAACCGAGTCTTCGAAAAGGTTCACTCCTTGTCGAAACAACCGAGGATATGATTGATCACATTTTTCCTAGATTTTAATCTGTACTGATGAACCTAATACTCAACAAAAATCTTACTTTGTAAGGAATGCGCATACAAACCGAATGAATCAAGAAACAAGTACAAGCAGAACCTCTCTTCACATACCGATGATGTTTTATCCGAACTCTATGGAGCCGATTTATAATTTATTGTTGTTGATTAGGTTTATCAAAGGGGCTATGTATTTGGACATCGGGAATTTGGACATCGGGAATTTTGTGGCTGGGGATTCTATTGCTGGGGATTTTGATATCCGGAATAGGATGGCTGGGAATTCTGATACTAGGAATTGGATAGCTGGGGATTTTGATATCCGGGATGGGATGGCTGGGAATGCGGACGCTAGGAATGCTGTAACTTGGAATTTTGACATCCGGAATCTTATAATCTGGAATCCGGTTGCTTGGAGTCAGGGCTGCCAAGGTGAGGGTTTTGAATGAACTTGATGAGGGCATCATCTTTAGCCCCTGTGACGCATAGGGACACCCCGGTGAAAACGATAACCAGGCATTTTAAGACTTTATTATACATATGATTTATCCTCTTATTACAAATATTATTATATCATAAAAGTAATAATATAATCACAATAATAAGCTTAAGTAATTTAAGTTCAAGCAATTACATTTCAGACAAGATCAAGCAATATAAGTCTCTGAATCTAATTGAGATAAATTCCGAGTAATGCTAACCTATTGTGCAATTAACTTTTGTTAATGACTAAAAGGAGAAGAATTTATGAATAATGTAGTTCGCACAACGCCTATGGAGAAATCATATAGGGCAGACACAAGAAGATTATTAGATTTAGAACAAAAGCCCATTTTGCCAGCAGTAGAAATAGCACATGACTTTCCAATGTCTCGAAATGAGTACAAACCAATTTCAGTGGGAAAAACACTTTGCTGAGCTAAACAGCTTAATTCAATCAGATAATCCAATAAAACACTTAAGAATGATATAAAAATAATTGATCTTAAATCACCAACTTCTATCTTAATTCAGCGCAAGGTTGTCTCTTTAAGTGGAAAATACTTACTCAAAGGTACCACAAATAACTGGTTGAATCCTCCCAAAAAAAGTAATGAAGCCACAAAGGAAAAACCTTCGGGAATAATTAGAAAAAGTAAAAGATATGTGTGCAAAGCGATCTCTTTCTGCGATCAATCTGTAAGACTCAGTGCTCGGGTAATCTATGGCATTGCAGTTGGTATCTTGATTGCTCCAATAGGAATTGCTTATCATTCGGCAAAGACTTTTCAACATGGAGTTTTCCCAAAGAAACACGGGGGCGATACCGAATTGGCCCTAGATCATTTGCAAGCGCTCATTCGTGATATCGGATATTTTGTTTTAACTTTGGGAGGCTTTGCGGCTCCATATGCGTATGGTTTCCTACCCGAAGAGGTGACAGCAATTCTTCATCCCTCCGATGAACAGGAAAATCTTGAAGAATCATTGTTCAACAGAAAATATCCTATCGACAATACAGTCCAATCATAGAATATGATTTTTCTTCTCGCCCATACACTTCATTTTTTCGGGCGAGAGGATTCATTTTGAGTTTCTACTAAAAAATTTTTGACAGACAAAAACCGAATCGGTAATATCCCTAACTTAAATAATCCCCCTAGCACTTTTTTCCGTGTAAATGAAAAATTTTCTCCGTAAACTTTTAGTCTCAATATCATACCAATGAGGCTAACCTATGACCATTCTCATTAGAAATTCCCTTTGTGCTGTCTCACAATCTGTAAAATCTAATCACTTCCTAGAGCGTCTCACAGCGGATTAGGGCCACAATCAGGGTTTAAGAAATACACTTTTGTATATAATAATTAAGAAATATCTAAGCTATAAAGGAGATTAATTTGAAAATTGTCGTTGCAGGCGGCGGGGCTGCCGGGTTTTTTGCGGCCATTGCAGCGAAGGAGACCTATCCGCACGCTGCAGTTATTCTACTCGAACGCGCAGCTAAGCTTTTAAGCAAAGTCCGTATTTCCGGTGGTGGAAGATGCAACGTCACCCATGCTTGTTTCGACCCGAAAGAGCTTGTTAAAAATTATCCGAGAGGCTTTAAAGAACTTTTAGGGCCATTTCACCGTTTTCAACCAGCAGACACAGTCCAATGGTTTTCAGACAGGGGCGTCGAGCTAAAGACTGAAGATGATGGACGGATGTTTCCCATCACCGATTCTTCAGAGACCATTATTGACTGCTTGCTAGCGGAAGCCAATCGACTTGGGGTTATCATCCGGCTGCAAACGAAATTCAGCCTAAATGAAATGAAAGCTGATCGGATGATCCTTGCCACAGGCAGCGCTAAAGGCGGCTTTGACATCGCTTCAAAGCTTGGACACACAATTCAACCGCCGGTCCCGTCGCTTTTCACCTTTAATATTCCTAATTTTCAGTTAGAATCAATAGCAGGGGTTTCCGTCGACAGCGTCCGTTTGAGTCTAGAAGGAAGTAAACTCTTCCAAGAAGGTCCCATGCTCATTACGCATTGGGGATTTAGCGGTCCTGCAGCCTTGAAACTGTCTGCTTTCGGGGCGCGCTTCCTTGCTGAAAAAAACTATGAGATTGGACTTTGCGTAGACTGGCTTCCTAATTTTTCAGTTGATGAATTAATGGCGCTTTTGGCGCTTGAAAATTCAACAAAAAAGCTGGGAAATATCAAATCAATACCGCTGCCGAAAAGACTGTGGAAGCTTCTATGCGGAAGGGAAAATCAGCTTTTAAGCGGCATGAGCAAACCTGCAATGCGCAAACTGTTCGAAAAGCTAAAGTCTGATCGGTACCAAGTAAAGGGGAAAACAACGAATAAAGAAGAGTTTGTCACTTGCGGCGGTGTGACATTGTCCGAGATTAATTTTAAAACTATGGAGAGTAAGATCTATCCAGGACTCTATTTCTGCGGAGAAATCCTTGATATCGATGGAGTTACCGGCGGCTTTAACTTCCAAAACGCCTGGACTACAGGATGGATCGCAGGGACAGCTTAGAGACTAACTCCTAATCTTCCAGCAACGGTGAATATTTTTCTTATTAAAATCTTCAGGGATCGTTCTATCGGATATCTCTTCGACCCTGCACAAGGGAAAAGCCCCTTCGTCAAAGGCAAATCTTCTATAATTAGTGCTGAAATAAATGACACCATCCTTTTCAAGCAGCCTCAGCGCCAAAGTGATCAAGTTAACGTAATCCTTTTGAACATCAAACATTTCATTCATACGCTTTGATCGAGAAATTGTGGGCGGGTCAATCACAATAATGTCATATTTTTTAACTTCATGCTCAAGAAACCGCATACAGTCATCCCTGATAATGGGATTATCCTTAGCAGGGAGATGGTTCAATTCAAAATTATCACGTCCCCAGGAGGTATAAGTATTTGACATGTCGACACTTTTTGTATAAACCGCCCCGGAAGCTGCAGCATGAACACTAAAAGAGCAGGTATAGGCAAATAGATTAAGAAGTCTTTTTCCCTTAGCCGCTGAGGCGACTATTCTTCTAGTCGTACGATGGTCGAGAAATAAACCGGTATCTAAATAGTCTTTGAGGTTAATTTTAAACTTGACGCCATGTTCGTGAGCAGTAAAAAACTCTTTATCTTCACCTCTTTTTTCGTACTGCTGCAGTTTGCGTCGACGGATCCTTGAGCGCGAGTAGATTTGACAATCACCAAATAAAGAGGTGAGAACTTCATCCACTTCGGAGGTGTCTAATTCGTCATCGCCGCGGCCTGAGGAGAAGTGTTGCACGCAAAACCGGCCGGCGTAAATATCGATGGCCAAAGGATATTCTTTAATATCTCGGTCATAGATTCGAAAACAGTCTGTGTCCGTCCGTTTAGCCCACTTGCGAAGATGCCTGTAGTTTTTCCGGATGCGATTTTTAAGCGGCGAGCTTTTATCCTCTCCATCGCTTATATGAGGTAAAATCATGATGTATATGGATTTATAATACGTTTTATTGATGATTGAAATCAATGTATGAAAAATCATTGGTTGAAGCGCGGGAAAAAATCTGTTATCAAAATGCCAAAATAATCCTGAAAATCTAATGATATTAGATCAGAGTCCAAGTTCGTAAGGTCTCCTTAGGCTGGGCGAAGCTGATCGCGTGCATCTATGAAGTCAATCCTCTCCTTTGTAAATGCGGCCAAGAGACGTTGCCTTTGTGACCCGCACCGCTGATATAAGAAGGTTCTTAAGCGGCATTGGCTGGTCCACCAAGATCCCAGAGTTTGATCCTGGGTATGACTTTCCCGATCGGGAAAGGTTCAAGTAACAGTAGAAAAAGGTCCAGATCCTCCTTTCCTAAGAAGATTGACTTTGAAGATGATCCTCTGAATAAATCAACCGCTTTAAGGTAGCGGGACTATTCCTTTCAGAATTTCGGTTGGACTTTTACCAACTAAATTCCATTCATGCCAAGCGCAGCTCGGTAAGCTCTAAAGAGCTTATTATTTGTTACGTAAGTTCAATCGCTAACATCACTTGACGAACGAGATTAGGTTACAATCAAGGGTTAAATAGTCTGGCTATTAAATTTTTAATTTGCTAAAAGTTGTTTTATTTCTTGATACTTTTCGCCCTTTAGTGGTAATATTTGCTATTAATGTTGTTCATCCGCACGGTTTAGAACAAATATTTCATTTTAAAAAGGCGCGCTTTCGATCAGCGCCTATACTCTTTTCAGTATACCCCGACACTAAGTAACATGTGCCTGGATCGATCATAAGTGAAAACTTTTGCAGGGGCAGTTTTGGAGAATTTTGTATGTCATTTGATACTCTCGGCTTATCGGCCGAACTCATTCTAGCTGTTACCGAACAGGGCTATAGCAATCCCACCCCGATCCAACGTCAGGCTATTCCTGTCATACTTAAGGGCTTAGATGTTTTGGGCGGTGCTGAAACCGGTACGGGAAAAACCGCCGGGTTTACCCTGCCGCTGCTGCATTGTTTAAATAAAAAAGTAGTGAGCAAAGGATGCTCTTCACCGCGCGCACTGATCTTAACGCCAACACGAGAACTTGCTGCCCAGGTGCATGAGAGCGTCAGGATTTATGGTAAGTATCTACCCTTGAAATCCACTGTCATTTTTGGTGGAGTCAATATTAATTCCCAGATTGCAAAACTTAAAAAGGGCGTTGACATCCTTGTAGCTACACCTGGACGTTTGCTTGATCATGTCAGTCAAAAAACCGTAGATCTTTCAAAAGTCGAAATCCTAGTGCTAGATGAAGCCGATCGAATGCTGGATATGGGTTTTATTCACGATGTGCGGAAAATTATCAGACTGCTCCCTAGAAAAAGGCAGAATCTGCTTTTTTCGGCAACATTCTCAATTGAAATAAAAAAACTTGCAGACGACTTTCTAAATTCTCCGGTAATGATCGAAGTAGCTCGAAAAAACATGGCATCAGAACATATAAAGCAGCTGATACATCCTGTTGACCGCAAGCTAAAACCTGAGCTGTTATCTCATCTGATTCGTACTGGAAACTGGAAACAAGCGCTAGTCTTCACTCGCACAAAACACGGTGCAAATCGTTTAACAAAGCAACTTGAAAAAGATGGGATCAGCGCTGTCGCCATCCATGGCAACAAAAGCCAAGCGGCCCGCACTAAAGCGCTAACGAGTTTCAAAAATGGGCTAGTGCGTATACTTGTTGCAACTGACATTGCAGCTCGAGGCTTAGATATCGATCAATTGCCGCATGTTGTCAACTTCGAGTTGCCGAATGTTCCTGAAGATTATGTGCATCGCATAGGCCGTACCGGCCGTGCCGGCAATAGCGGTGAGGCCATATCATTGGTCTGTATCGATGAACACAAACTTCTAAAGGATATAGAACACTTGACCAAACTCAAATTGCCAAAGGTTGTAATTTCCGGGTTTGAACCTGACCTAACGATTAAAGCTGAACCTATTCAAAAAATGCGCAAAGGCCGTTCTACTAAAAATCGCAGCTTCTTCGGCAAAGCAAAAGGAAAGCATCCATACAAGTCAATGAGATTGAAAAAAATCTAATTCCGCAGTCTCATAATGATTGAAATGGTTAAAATAGTTAACAATTAATCATCCTCAACGAAGGTCTCTGGAATTGATAACTCTTCTTTTTTTTCTTTTAACCTGCTCCCGTGCATAGCGTCAATTTCAGAAACTTGTTCCCTATCCTCTTGAGATAGATTCTTATGTTTAATAAGACTCATACGAAATGACTGGTTTTCTTTAAGGCAAAAGGGGGTAGTCCTAAACTTGTAATGCTTTTCTCTGGTTATAGTCACATATAAAATATTTTATCATGCCAATGTGGTTCTCACTAGCCTTGAGCATCGCTGCCCGAGCGTGTTATTAAATCTCTCAATGTAGCTTGTCTTACCTGACTCCTTTCCGACTGGGCGATGTTGTTCCCAAGGAAGGACTTCGTAGTAGATTGAGAACTTATCCGTATAAAAGACGGCTTTTTTTTTAAGTCCTCGGGGAGCTTCGCTAATAAGGATTCTGCTGCTTGCTTATTTCTTTTTCCTACATGCATAGCTAATACCTGTCGTGTACCTGAATGAAATGCGAGCCAAAGCCATATTGGATTTTTTTTCTTTCCTACATAGCTCCACTGTTCATCAAGCTCAAGTAGAGTTTGAGATAGCTACCTCAAACTCTTCTTCTCCAGTTACATCCGCATTCAAATCTTCTGGAAGATCTTCGATTATTCTGTTCATAAAATTCAAAAGCCAGGGCATGCTGACGTCAAAGATTCTACAAATACCTTCGAGAGAAACGTGTTCAAGCAATGCCTGTCTTACTCTTGATTTTGTCTCATCTGATATTATTTTTTGCAGAGGATCGATGACGAATTGCCTTCCACAAGACAAACACCTATGATTTTGCTTTCCACTGTGAATATGGCCGTTCTTTTTGATACTGGTGGATTTACAGTTAGGACAAGTGGGTGTCATTTGGGTCCTCCATTCGTTTTAGAAACAAAGGAAAACGCACAAGGAAATCAATGTCAATTCAAAAATTGAGCATTACATGTTATGGACCACCCGCTCCTGCATATGATCTTAAATCAGTTCCAACAGCTACCAGTGATTCTGTTATATTTGATAAGGAATTAAATCAAGATATTTTGAAGATCTTTCAAGAGACTGGATGTACTTTATTGTTGGGAGATGGTGCAGGTTTAAATTATCTCTCCACAGACAAAAAAATCACTAAAATTTTAGAAGAATTAAAAAATTCATAAAATTCTTGATAGGGCCGTGATAACCTATCTCGGAGCTTCATTAAGGAGCCAAAGCTGAATTTCGGATTGTTTTACGGCCTTGTTCACTTCTTTGGCTAGTTTTCGGTCGACTGCGAGGCCCCATCTGACGATCGATTGCTTCTCGGCAATAGCTAAAGCTATTCCCTTGTCGCAATCGTCACTTCCCGTGAAATAGTGTGGGAAAATTCTCCTCAAAGGCTTTTCTTTAACTCGACTTTATGATTTTTATCGTCTCGCTGGCTTCAGAGAGAACACTGATCTTTAAATTATTTTCACGGATTAGGTAATTTACCTGAATCCGTGAAAATAATTTAAAGCTGAGCGCCCTCTCTATTGCCATCAAATCGATAAAAATCATAAAGTCGAGTTTAAAAAATGTCTGGTTTCTGTTACTTTTTTCCTTCAGTGGGGGAATTGTCGCATGGAGGATGAGTTACAACGAGTTTATCGACAGCTCTATGATGTCGTCATCCCCGATCTCGATTATTATTTGCGCCAAATTGACTGCAGGGACGGCTGTCCGGTGAATACGGACGGCAGGGGCTATATGCTGGCGATTCACGCGGGCAATTTGTTGGAGGGATACAAGATTGCCAGGGGGCCGAACCCTTTCGCTTCTATTTGCGGCATGATCTGCGGGGCGCCGTGCGAGATGACGTGCCGGAGGGACAGGGTCGATAAGACGCTGACGATTAGGGCGCAGAAGCGGTATTTGGACGAGTGGTTCGGTTTGGACAAAGAGGCTCATGTCAAGTCGCTGGAAATGAGTTACTCGAGGGGGTCGACAAATCCGAAACCCAACGGGCTGAAGGTGGCTTGCATTGGGGCGGGGGTGGCGTCGCTGACGGTCGCTCATGATTTGCTTCGTCTAGGGTATGCCGTCGATGTGTATGAGATGATGCGGATGCCGGGAGGAATGCTGACTTATGGCGTGCCGACATATCGCCTGAAGAATGATGTGGCGTTGAATGAATGTTTCGCGATTGAACATCTCGGGGCGAACATCATTTGCAACTGCAAGGTGGGTCGCGATATCACGATGACCGAGCTCCAGGAAAAGTACGACGCTGTCTTTATCGGAGTGGGGCTTTGGAAGTCGAGGGATCTGCCGATACCGGGCGCGGATGGGCCTGACGTGATTCGGGGGATCGAGTATTTGCGGGTCAAGTGCGCTGAAGAGGAGTGGAAGATCGGCGACAATCTGGTTGTTGTCGGGGGCGGAAATGTTGCGTTCGATGTGGCGAGGACTTCGGTGAGAAACGGGGCGAAAGTGACGATGGTGTGCCTTGAGGCGCGCGATGAACAGACAGCGGATGAATTTGAGATCGAGGACGGGCTTGAAGAGGGGATTACGATCATCAACAGGATGGGCCCGAAAGAAATATTGCGCGATGAAAACGGCAGGATTGAGGCGATCAGGGTGCAGCGGGTTTCGAAGCTTTTCAATTACAAGGGAGGATTCGCTCCGGAGTTCGTCGAGGGGGATGTGTTCGATATTCCCTGCAATGCGGTGGCTCTTTCTATTGGCCAGACAATGGACGAGAGTTTTTTAAATGGCTGGGATAGAAGAGACGAGCTGGTTGTCGAAAGAGGCGTTGTGAAGGTGGAGCGGGAGACGGGACGGACTTCTGTTGAAGGCGTGTATGCGGCGGGCGATGCTGCCTATGGGGCGGCGCTTTTCATTACGGCGATACGGCAGGGGCAGGAGACCGCGAGAGCGATCGACGCGGATCTTCGGGGGACGCGGCCGTACATGGAAGTTCTTGGGGAGTTTACCGAAATTTCTCCGATGAGAGGCAAAGAGTATTTGCGAACCGGTTATGCTTTGCCGACGTCGCAGCCTGCGCATGTTCGGCAGGACAATTACAATATGGTGGAAAACAACTATACGGCCGAAGAGGTGCATCAGCAGGCCAACCGCTGTCTGCAATGCCATGTCAATCCGGTTTTTGACGGAGCGCTTTGCATCAAGTGCAACGGGTGCGTCGATGTTTGTCCGTGCAATTGTTTGAAGCAGGTTCCGCTGAGTCAATTGAACATGGATCTTGGAGAGGGCAATATAAGAACGGCTGTCGATCATTATTACGGGATAGATTCTGCGAATACTGATGAGGAAGAACTTGAATTGATAGGGACGGCAATGTTAAAAGATGAAGATTTATGTATTCGGTGCGGACTGTGCGCTGAAAAGTGTCCGACGCAGGCTGTGACGATGGATGTGATGAATTATTCTTTCCGGTGGATCGGATAATGTTTGAGACTTTGGTCTTTACATTGGCCGCCGGGTGTACAGGATTGTTGATCTGCCTGTACTTTTGGAGGAGGGGGCAGTTCGAAGATTGTGAAGATGTGAAATATCAAATGTTTCGTGATGAAGAGTGTGATTGATTATGCCTAAACATAGAAATTCATTGAATGTCGACAAAGATAGCGAGGACCCGAGGATCTCCCGCCGATCGTTTCTTGCGCTTTTGGGGGTGGGAGCGGGAATCATCGGAGCGGGACAAATGTTCGGGGTGTCGATGCTGGGATTTCTATATCCCAACGCGATGAAGACGCCGCCGAGTACGTTTTCTATCGGCCGCCCGAATGAAGTGCTGTCGAAGGACGGAAAAATTTTTTACCCGAAGCAGAAAGTGTTTATCGAAACGCTTGGGGGGAAGGTGCGCGTGCAGACGGCTGTCTGCACTCACTTGGGCTGCACGGTGAATATGGTTGAGACGGGCTATGCCTGCCCCTGCCACGGGTCGACGTATGACCAGCATGGACGGAATACAGGGGGGCCTGCCCCTCTTCCGTTGGTTTACTTCAATGTTTATCAGGGGGCGTCAGGCGATATTATGGTGGACAAATCCAAGACAACACTGGACTACCGGGCGGCGTGGTTTTCGCCGACGGCATGAACTAAAGGAACGGTATGGCAGTATTTACAGGAAAACCTCGGGAGACGTGGGCGGAGCATATTGCAAGACTCCCGGCCAATTTTGTGCGGTCGATTTTTCGGCATAACTATCCGAACAACGACGTGGATCGTTCGGAGATCGTTTTTAAGAATTTTTTTCTTCATTTTCATCCGGTAAAGTGCCACAAGCGCTCGCTCGACCCTTTTTATACTTTGGGACTGGGGACGATCACAACGAGCTTGTTTATCCTTTTGACGATTACAGGCGTGATATTGATGTTCTATTACATACCGGCCGAGGATCGGGCATTCAACATCATGAAGGACTGGCAGGACACGACGCCGTTTGCCATGATGTACCGCAATATGCACCGGTGGAGCGCTCATATGATGGTGCTTTTTGTGTTTTTGCACATGTCGCGGGTCTTTTACACGGCCGGATACAAAAGCACGCGGAAGTTTAACTGGGTTGTGGGCGTGATTTTAATGGTGCTGACGCTTCTGCTTTCGTTTACTGGGTATCTGCTTCCCTGGGACCAGCTGGCGTTTTGGGCGGTGACGGTGGGATCGGAGATTGCCGGCTACGCGCCGAACATTCCCGGTTTTGAGTACAATATCAACAAAGTGATGCTGCTGGCGTCGACGACGGTCGGCCAAGATGCTTTGATTCGGTTTTACGTGCTGCATGTCGCGCTTCTTCCACTGGTGACGGGGATGATGATCGGGGTGCACTTTTGGCGCATCCGAAAAGATGGCGGGCTCTCCCGCCCTCCCGATAAAATCCGTCCCGATCCCTGCCGCGTGATTCAGAGGTCGGATACAAAAGAGTCGTTCGCTCCCGGAGTGAAGCGGACATACGGTTTGATGGAGCTTGTGAGGGGAACATGTCCGACAGTGGACAAGGGGCCTTACAAATTCGTGTTTACATGGCCGCATCTTTTGAGGGCGGAGCTTTTGGTCTTTTTCCTGACGACGGTGCTTATTTTGGGGCTGAGTTTTATCAACGCCCCGCTCGAAGAGCCGGCCAACCCGAGCAAGCCGCCGAACCCGTCGAAAGCTCCTTGGTATTTTCTGGGGTTGCAGGAGATGGTTTCTTACAGCGCGTTTTGGGGCGGCGTTGGAATTCCGGCGTTGATTATTGTTGGATTGATGCTCATCCCCTATCTCGATCGCAACCCCAATGGCGAGGGATACTGGTTTCACAGAAGCCGCTACCTGGCTGTCTTCTTGTATACCGCGTTTATGACAATGCAGGGGATATTGATTGTGATTGGGTCGATATTTAGAGGGGCTAACTGGGGATGGATATGGCCTTGGACAGAAACATTTGCGAGACACTAGAATGAGACTTAGATCGGAAGATTATTATCAAATCGCGCTCATCGCATCGGCGGTGGTGGTTACGGTTTTGTTCGGAGTCTTTTTATATCGCGAGATTTACCCTCAGTATAAGATTTTTCAGAAAGATTACGTGGCTCTTGAGGACTTTCGATCGACTTATACAGCAGCCCCTCCTCCCCCGTTTAAATTCGGGGTGAAACAGATTGTGATACCCGATCCGGAAAAAGGTCCTCCAACGATCGACAGGTGCATCTCCTGCCATGTGGCCCTTAAATTTGAACATTTTTCCCCGACAGTGATTGCCCGCGATGTGAACGGCTTAATCATCTACGACAAAAACGGTGTTCCAAAGAAGGGGCCAAATCCGAATTATATCTGGAAAAAGCTCGATGAAAAAATCGCCGACTTGAAGCAAAAAGGCGATGATGGCAAAGCCGAAAGGCTAGAGTCTTTAAAAACCGTTCATGTTGACGGCCACGACTACCGGGTCGACAAAGCGCTGATCATGCACCCTTTGATTGGAAGGGAGACTCGTCCCTTCGAGTATCATCCGATTGATGAGTATGGATGCGCGGTATGCCATGGAGGAAATGGAAGAAGCCTTGTCACATCCCGCGCACACGGTCCTGTTTATGAAGGGCAGTATGAAGAAACTTATATGGGTCCGAAGCCGGAGTTTCTCGAAGAGGATATCGAGAACAATCCGAAGTTTGCCAAAGCTTACAGCGGCAAGCCGGGCCACGAGCTCCTTTTTCAAACGACGCCGCTTCTTGTGGGGAATTTAATTCAGGCCAAATGCGTTCTCTGCCACAAGCCGACAAGCCAGAAATTGTCCGGCCTGGCGTCCAATGTCAAAAAGGTTGCCGAGACGAAATCGGAGCAGATCGATGTGATCAGGAAAGCATTTGAGCAGGAATACAACGCTTTAGTGGCTCTTCTTTCCTTAAGGAAGTTTTTGAATGATCGAGGGATTCAGCAGGCGTTCAAGACTCTGCAGAAACAATCGGAGAACTACGCCCTTCCTCCCGAGGAGCTGAAAAAGATTCGGGGCAACATCAACTATTTGCGCGAGTCGATTGTTCAGGCGGAGCAGGAGCCTTATCAGGAACAGAAGGTTTTGAAAAAAATCGATGCGGATCTGCTGAAGCTTTTAGGATCGAAGAAAGTTGTCGAGGCAGTGCAGAAGGCGTTTGATAAAAATGAAGATATGACCCTGGATCAGATGTGGGAGCTTTTGAAGAAAGAGAGGGGTGAAGGGAATCAGGGATCGCTTTATATCAAAGGCGAAATTCTTGAGAAGCAAAAAAGTCTGAAGACCAGTGTGGAAAGCATGACCTATTCGGTGAGCCGGGCGGCGGGGTCGAAGGAATTGGTTTCGGGACTTGAAAGCGATATCGATCGGTTGACGAAAGATTTTCAGCGAGGCGAAGAACTTTTCTTCTCCCAGGCCTGCTATGCCTGCCACAGAATTACCGGCCTTTCGCGGGGAGGCGTCGGCCCCGAGCTGACCGATGAAGGGCTTCGGGAGCCGTGGTTTGTCAAAGAGTCGATTGTGTGGCCGCAGGCGGACCTGAAAACCTCGACGATGCCAAACTACAAAATGGATCACGAAGAGGTCGAAGATCTCGTGACCTTTCTGCTCGCGCAGCGCCCCGAAAACCAGTCGAGGCAGGGGATGGTGGAGAAGAGCCGCCTGAAAGCTTGGGAAGAGGGGAAAAAGAACGAGTGGGAAGAGGCGATAGCTCCCGGAGAGATACGGGATTTGCAAAGAGCGATGGAGATTTTTGCGACCGAAGGGTGTGCCGCTTGCCACCGGTTGAAAGGTTTTGACGCGAATGTCGGGTTCGCCATTGAAAAAGACAATCCCACTTTTGATGAGCTGTATGAAGAGAAGCAATGGTTCCAAAAACTGTTCCCCGAGCATGAGCTCGGATCAAATATTGTGCAGACGATCGAAAGTCACAAGGAAGAGATCGACAAAAGAATTGTCGACAGTGTGCGCAAAGACGCCATTTTGGATGAGATAGAAAAGAAATATCCTAAGCTCATCGAATCCTTTTATGCCGATTTTAAATTTGCCTCGCGGGCCAAAAATCATGAGTATGAAACGCAGATCGAAAACGCATCGAGTCCGGAAAAGAAAAGGGCTTTAAAAGAAGGGCTTAGCGCCTGGAAAGAGCGGGTTCATCGGATTTTGCTCATGTTTGTTCAGGAATATGGGCTCGGAAGGCAGATCGGCCCTAGGCTGAACTGGTCGGGCATCTATCGATCGGACAAATGGCTGATGGAGCACTTTTGGAATCCCTCGTCGCTTGTGGCGCGCTCGATCATGCCTGTTTTTCCTTTTGACAATACTAAGTTTTTGGCTCTGACTTATATGCTCGATTCCCTGGGTCAAAAAAATCGCAGCGAGCTCAGAGAAGTTTGGGACAACAAGGGCTTCAATCCCGAAATGGCTTTCGATATGCTTTGCGCCCAGTGTCATGGAAACCATTTAAAAGGGAACGGACCCGTTTCGGAATGGATTTATCCCGTTCCGAAAAATTTGAGCAATCCTGTCTTTATGCGCAATTTGACAAAAGAGCGGGCGATCGAGTCGATCACTCATGGGATCCATGGCACCCCTATGCCTCCCTGGGGAGAAGCGGCAACAGACAAAAACTTTGTCAATAATGCTCCTGTGTTGGGAAAAGACGATATTGCCGAGCTGGTGAACTGGATATACCGCAATCTTCCGGGAGAGAGATTTATTCGGGAAGAAGAGAAAGAGGTGCAGAAGTGGGAATACCGCCCGGAAGATGTGATTCGGGATCTCCAGAAAGCAGGAGATGTTTTAAAGTCGAAGCCGCAGTCGAGCTTGGGGCTTCCCACAGGTGAAGAGTATATCGCCTCGCTGATCCCGGTGATAGCTGCGGCGCCCTCAAAAAACCTGACAGTCGAGGATGTTTTCGATGTTGTGCCCAATCCTTATGGCGGCCCGGAAAAAAACAATTACTATATCAAAAAGAAGTACTATACCAAAGAGAATCTAGCTGAAGGGAAGGCGTTTTTTGAGCTCAACTGCGCCATATGCCATGGCAAGGAGGCCGATGGCGCAGGTCTTCGCGCCGGAGTTATGGAAGAGGCAAAGCCTAGAATGCTCATCAATCTTCCGTGGATTGAAAGCCGAGATGATTTGAGGCTGATCCGTTCAATCTATTATGGCGTTCCCGGTACATCCATGATCCCATGGGGGGACCAGACAACGTCGAAGCAGCGCCTACAACTTGTGATGTATATACGGAGTTTGACGGAAAGTAAGAGGGATTACGAACAGTTTAAAAATGTTCTCTTTCAAGTTTTTCAAAATCCTATCTGGGCCATTGAAGACGCCCGTTCGTCTGTGTCGAAAAAGATCAAGGAGTTGGAAAAACAGTCTTATGAAACGAGAGAGGCGCGCCAGAAGATGGAAGATCTGGTCAAAACGGGACAGGTGAAGCCGGAGAAGATCGCTGCCGTCTACAGCAAGGAGCTCAATTCCCTAAGAAAGCTTCAAAAGTATCGAGAGACAGACGAAATCCTTGCCGATTTGATTGGCCAGGTCAAAAAAGAACAAAATCTTTACCAGTCTCTGGGCGACTCGATTTTCAAACTGTATGGCGAATCGGTGGCTTTTACCGATTTTTTGAAAGCTATTGCTGCGAATCAAAATCATTTTTCCTATGAAGATGGAAAACTCCAGCAGCGGCATGCCGATGAAAAAAAACTTGCAGAGTTTAAAACCGATATTTTAAAGATCATCGGCGATGATATTCAAGTTCTCAAATATCAGGAAAGTGTGGAAAAGGGAAAAATTTCAACATCTGGAAAAAGAGAAAAACTCAGCGAGATCAAAAAAAGCTTGCAGCAGCAAAAACAGCTTGAAAACGAGACCATATCGACTTTTTCCCAGCTTGACCGTTTGCGTGAAAAGCAAAAGAAAACTTATGAAGATTATATGAAAAAACTCAAGACTTTGGAACAAAGCGATGACAGAAGCAGCGAAAGCAAAATATCATGACGGTCCGACAAAGTGGCTGATCTATCCGGCCCTCTGTTTTATGATTGTAGGGATGACCATCGGGGTTTTTATCTCCTACAACACATTTATCTTCCCCGATTATTTTTCGGGCGAGTATATCCATTTCGGGAAACTCAGGCCTGTCCACGTGATGGGCGTTTTGCTCCTTTGGCTGCTGTCGGCGAACCTGGGACTTTGCTATTTTTTGGTGCAGAGGCTTTGCGGGGTGAGGATATGGAGCGTCAAACTCGCTTACGTGTCGATCGCCCTTTGGTGGTTCGGATTGATCTTTAGCCAGTTTTCCTATCCCTTCGGAACAAATTACGGTTGGGAGTATGACGAAACTCCCATGTTTGTTTGGTGGCTGCCGGTTAAGCCGATTATTGTTTTGGCTTGGGTTTTGACGCTGTTTAATTTTTATGCCACTACTTATTACAGAAAAAATGAAAAGCTTTATGTTTCGATGTGGTATGTTCTTGCCGCGATGCTTTGGGCGACTGTGGTCTTTTGGGTGGGAGGCTTTAGCTTGGAGTTTTTGCCGATGGGGATTTCGCGGGTAAACGCGGAGTTCTTTTATGTCCACAACTTGGTTGGATTGATATTCACTCCCCTGGGACTTGCGATTGCTTATTATTATCTGCCAAAGCTTGCCAATACGCCGATATACAGCCATAAATTGTCGATGATCGGTTTTTGGTCTCTTGCCTTTGTCTATGGCTGGGTCGGGGCCCACCATATCATTCATGGACCGATCACCCAATGGATCCAGACGGTTTCGATCATCTTTTCGGTTTGGCTTTTCGTTCCGGTCTTTACCGTTGTCCTCAATATTTTTGCCACGCTCCAGCCGAATTGGAAGCAGTATACCGAAAGCGCCGCCGTCCGTTTCATTGTGATGGGAAACATATTCTATCTGATCACCTCGGTTCAGGGGACGTTTATGGCCCTTCGCAATATCAACGAAATCACATCCAAAACCGATTGGGTGATTGGACACTCCCATATTGCCCTTTACGGAACGTTCACGTTTTTTGCTATGGCAGGCATTTTTTATGTGGTTCCGGTGATGACCAAAAAGCCCCTTTGGTCGACAAAACTTGCCAACTGGACGTTTGCCCTAAATGTCTTTGGAAGCGTCCCCTTTATTTTGGCGCTCTGGATAGGCGGCTATCTTCAGGGGCTGATGTGGGCGAGTTGGGCGACGGGGGTCACCTATGCCGAGTTTCAGGCCAATTTGAGCAATCTCCCCTTTTTGCAAACGCTGGCCAATACGTACCCCTGGTGGCTTCTCCGCAGCATCGGCGGGACGATTATTCTTTTTGCCAACATTTTATTTGTGGTCAATATTTTCAATACGATTGTGTTAAAACCGAGAGAGGATGTGGCGAAAGTTAACGTTGAGGCGGCAACATGAGCGAAAACAATAATAAGAAATTTATGGATACTGTCCATCGGTCTTTTTTGCTCACATTTTTGGGCATCGTCCTTCTGTTTTCTACTGCTATCACGGTGACTCTCATCGCCCCGAGGCATGTCGACCCCACATGGAAGCAGCCGTCGAGCTATTATCAGGTGCAGATGTTCGAAGTTGCCGACCCCAATTTTTTTATCAGCAGCGAAGCCAGTGGAATCAAAAGACTCGAGTATATCAAAAGGCTTGTGAAGGATTTCAGTCTTCTTGCATTCGAGGAAAACGAGACCTCGAGAATTATCGCTCCTCCCGAACTTGAAAAGTTTGTCACGAAAAACGGAGAAAAGAAGCTCAAACTCACCTCGCGGCTTCTTTTGCTTCGCGATCCGGTATCGTCTGAGCAATTCGATGCCGAAAAAATCGCGAAAGACTTGAAAGAAAAGCTTCAACAAGAGTCCAAGAAGCAGGGTAAATATTTGATCGACTACAGGATTTTAGAGCTCTACGATCCCGGCCTTGAAGAAGCGTTTACCATGTCCAGCTCAGAGGGAATCATAGAAGATTTTGTCGATCAAGATTACGAGATTTTGGACAATGAGCCCAAACAGCTGTGGCACCGCGATCCCGGAGTGATCTTCACAAAAAATCCCGAAGAGTACCGCATCCGGCCGATCGGTACCGGCAGGCAGAGAGGCTGGAGGTACGATCCGGAAGGCAAAAGAATTGAAGGCGTTTCCCAGCTGGAGAGCCCCGAGCTTGGATTCCGTTCAAGGAAAGAGCTGATCGAATTGGGGCAGACCACTTATGCGCATGAGGGATGCTGGTACTGCCACACCCAGCAGACAAGAACGCTTGTGCAAGATGTTGTGCTCAACGGCTCCGAATCCTATCCCGCTCCCCCGTCCGCACCCAATGAATACATCTATCAAAAGGTCTCCTTCCCGGGCACAAGGCGCATCGGTCCCGATTTATCGCGCGTGGGGGTCAAGAGGCCGAGCAGAGACTGGCACAAAGCTCATTTTTGGTCGCCAAGAACAGCCAGCGCGGGAAGCATCATGCCGTCGTTCCGCCATTTCTTCGACTTCAACCCAAGGGGAACGAGAAAAACGGTAGTGGGCATTCCCAATTACCGCTTCGAGGCCGTCTACCAGTATTTGATGACGATGGGCACCCGCATCACTCCCCCCACAGAAGCGTGGTGGCTGGGCAAGGACCCTGTGCAAACTTTGGAAATTATCGAAGGGAGGAAAGCCGTTGATCATCGCGGACCTTGACGGATTCGGCGTGACCGGATCTTATCTGCACTTTACCCTCTCCGCAGCTTTAGTGGGAAGCTCCCTTCTGGTTTTGATTGTGCTGTGGCGAAAAGGGCGCCTCGACTTTGACGAGAGCCCAAAAATCACTATGATGGAAAGTGACGAAGGATAGCTTATGAGCGAGAAAGAGTATCTGTTTTACGAGGATGACGACTCCGTCCCACCCTATAAAAAAGAGGACCCCGGCGTGCCCCTTTGGCTGAAGCTTGTGATTCTGACCGTCCCATTTTGGGGATTTGCCACATTTTACATCTACTGGAACGGCAATTTCGGGGACTGGCTCGACAGGGGCTACTGGGGCGAGCTTCAGCAAGCGGCCAACACCACTTTTCCCCCCGAGACCAAAATCCCCGCTTCAGCAAAGAAGATTGAAGAGAAGTAGCTCTTTGGAAAAGCTAAAAATACCTGATTATAGCTTTCCAAGAGAGCTAAAAATATCCAAATTTAGTTTTCTTAGAGAGCTAAATCTTACTGGACAGGAGAGCTATTGCTAAGCTGTCCTTTGATTTCATCCAAGACCTCATCGACGGTGATCTCCTTCATGCAGCGAAAGTCTATGGGGCAGACTCTTTTGTAGCAGGGCGAGCAGGAGGGCCGTTTGTGGATGACCACCCCGCCGTTGTAGGGGCCGGTTTTGATGTCGCTTGTCGAGCCGAAAAGGGCGACAAGCTTTGTGCCGAGGGCAGAGGCGATGTGCATCGGCCCGCTGTCATTGGTGAGGAAGACGTCGCAAAGCTGGATCAGGGCCATGAGCTCGCGGAGGTTGGTTTTTCCCGCAAGGTCGATGACTCTTTCGGGAAGGTCTTTGCAGATATGGTCGACCAAGGGCCTTGTTTTACTGTCCCCGAAAAAAATGATGTAGGTGTCCGGGTCTTCGATGAGCCTGCCTGCCGTCTCGCAGAACCTTTCGGGAATCCAGCATTTGGCGCTGCCGTAGGCGGCCCCCGGGTTGATCCCGACAATCGTTTTCCCTTCCGGAATTTTGCATCGCCTGAGAAGCTCTTTCGCGCCTTGGATCTCATCGTAGCTGACGTAGAGTTTGGGCGCGGTTTTGGACAGCGGTATCCCCAAAGGGAGGAGGAGGTGTTTATAGACATTGACGAGGTGGAGGTTTTCCTTGTCCTCGGGAAAGGGAACGGATTTGTTCAGCAAGGGGTCTCGCATATCGCCTCTAAAGCCGACGCGGTTTTTTACGTGGCCGCGCCAAAACCACCATGCCGAGGAAAAAGAGTTGGTCAGCAGAATGCCGAGGTCGTAGTCTCCATGCCTCAAAGGGTTGAGGATATGGCGCGCGGCATCCCTGTGGAGCCAGCCGCTCGGCCGGTTGAAAGTGAATATTTCATCGATATTGGGGTCGTTTAAGAGGAGCTGCCCTCCAGGCTCTTGGCACATAGCGGTCAATTTGGCATCGGGCCACCGGCTTCTAATATCCTGCATAACAGGAGTGGCCATCACAAGATCCCCGAGCCAGTTGGGCATTCTGACGATGATGTTTTTAGGGGTATTTACCTTAAATCCCATAGATTAAAAATGATGCTTAAGTGAGAATAATTTAGCAAGAGGGATTTCGATGCAGTTTTTACAAGTAAGTGTGAGAAAAGCGGGTGCGAAAGAGAGGTATTCTCATCAAATCTTTTTCGTGAAATGACCTTGAAACCGCCCTAATTCTTCTCAAAGACCTCTTATTTTCAATTGCAAGAAAATATTTAATTATCTTGAATTAAATATTTTATTTTGATATAATTTTTTTTAATATAAAAAATATTAAGGAGTAATACTATGCAAGTAGATAAAACTAATCAAACTAAATCAACAAATAATACAGGGCAAAATTCAGCCTCTCTTGACCCTGCGGGCGTTCTCCCTGGTGAAATGGTTTTAGGGATATTTTCCAACTTAGGCCCTGCTGATCTTGCGGCATGCCAGCTGGTCAGCAGAACCTGGCAACCCTTGGCAGTAGATCCCAAGCTTCCTGGTTTAAACGCCATAGCTCAAGTTCGCGAGCTGAAAAAGGAATTCCCCCATCTTTTCATCTTTGGTCCCGAAGAGTGGATAACATACTATGGCAGTATCGATATAAATGATATTCCCCCTGTTAAACCGCAAATGATCAAGATTCTCGAAGACAACTGGCCCAAATGCCAAAGAAGGAAAGGTCATGAGATCCTTAAGCTGACTTATTTTCCTAAAACCGTCAATGGAAAGCCGCTGACCCTGAACAACTTTGAAGATCTGATCAAGAACCCCCAAAAGGGTCATGCGACTGAATATCATTACTTTTCGTGTGATGCTAGGAAAGAACATGGCGACACACCGATCGAAAGAGCCCATTGGACTTTATCGACAAAAGATGTAATCGAAGGAAGCAAAGGCAAACCAAAGGATGAGCTATTGGCCCTTGCCAAAAGTATTGGCCCCGGCTGGGAAGGAGCCCACAGCATTGGAAGCGGTAGTCTCTACTGCATCAGAGCATACCGCCACAGGAGTTTCGTCGACTTGGTGGCAGTCCTTTTTTTACATATACGCTCTGTAAAGAGCAGACATCTGGGAATAAAGTAGCGGTTGGCGGCTTTGGCAGCACGGGGCTCCGCATCATCCGCAACTTCCTTTCCGAAAACGTCGGTGTTGCGTCGCAGTGGAAGTCCTAAAGAGCTTGGCTCTTGGATTGGGCATCATTTTTTTCAGAAGTTTGACTCCGGTGTGCGTCCCTTTGCCGCGGCGGCTGGAAAGGGGGGGGATTGCAAAACTCTGGCAGACCGCTTTTCGGCTCTTTCTTTAAGTTTTGCAACTTCCTCATAAATTTAGATGTTGAACTTCTGACAAAAAAGGGTTATTTTTTGAATAGCAGTCATACATCGCGAGACTTTTAATGGAAACGAAACAACGCTATTCGGATCAGGAAGTCAGAAACCTTCTTCATATTCTCGAAGCGGAGAAGAAGTCTGTTCGCAATCTCAGAAAAAGAATCGCCGGGCTTGAATCGGCCAAAACCGAGGTCGAGTCGCTTGAAGAAGAAACCC
Source organism: Waddliaceae bacterium (assembly GCA_963783885.1). Taxonomy (GTDB): domain Bacteria; phylum Chlamydiota; class Chlamydiia; order Chlamydiales; family SLFE01; genus SLFE01. Next base: position 33,731 of record CAWAPJ010000002.1, read on the forward strand.
AGAAGCTCAGGCGCATGGTCGAGCACTATCGCGGCAAATACGAGGCCAAGGATACCTATACGGACGAAGTCTATCGGGAGAACGAAAAGCTGAAGGCCCTTCTCCAAAAGGAAAGGGAGGCCTACCGCTCGGTTCAAATCGATCTTGAGGAAAATTCCCGGTATATTGGCGAGCTTCAGGAAAAGCTTGGAAAGGTTGTTTCAATCCCAGAGGGTGGAGATGCCAGAGAGATAAAGAAGCAATTGGAGCTGAAAACTTCTCTTCTCGATAATGCTGAAGCGGGAAAATCTCAAGCTCTTGAAACTCTTCGTGAAAGGGAAGAGGAGCTGGGGGGACTCAGGCAGGATTTGGAGCGGGTGCAAAAGCATCTTGCTGTCGAAAAACAAAATTCCGGCGATCTCGCCGTGGAGATTGAAGAAAAAAACCGTCTGCTTGCCGAATACGAACGCCTCCAAAATAATTACCAGTCGGTAATCGAAAAACGGCGGGAGCTGGAAGGTGTGATCCAGGAAGAGACCGACCAGATCAAATTATTGGAAGATAAAAATAAGCAGCAGGAAAAAGAGCTCCAGGATGCAAATCTCCATGGCCGTCAGCTGGAAAAAGGGATTCAGTATTTAAGGGAAAAGCTCGAAGAAGCAGAGAATAGCTGCAAAGAGTCATTGGAAAGGGAAAAAGAGCTTGCTGCAAAGCTGGAGCAAAATAATGATTTTGAAAAAACAAAACAAGTCGAAGGGGAGCTGAAAAGGGCTTTAGAAACGTGCGCTTGCCTTAAGTCCGAAAAAGAAACATTTCAGATGGCTCTTGGAGAGCGGGATCAAACCTTGGTCAAGCTTGAAAACGAAATGGCGCTTGCCAGAAAGCAAATTGATGAGAACAAACGGCTCAAAGAATGGCTCGCAGACAAGGAAGGGGTTATTGAAAGGCAGGCCGAAGTTCTGATCGCCAAACAGGAGCAGATCCAAAACATTGAGGCGGGAACCAAAGACAAGCTGAAAAGTCTGGAAGAGCGGCTTGCGGCATATGCGGAAAGGGAAAAGAGGGCAGAAGAACTCAAGCGGGAACTTGAAAAGATCATTCGGGAAAAAGAGTCGGCTTTTGAAGAAAAGAAAAACGCCTTGGAATCGCGCGAAGCTAAAATTGCCCAGATGACTTATGAGATGCAGAAGTTTCGCGATCAAATGTACAAAATACAAGCCCAGGTGGAAGAGAAGGAAGTTTCTCTCAAGACTGCTCAGCAGCATCTTGCCAAAAAAATGAAGGAAATTACCCAGTTTAAGAGTACTGCCGAGGAACAAAAATCGCTTCTCAGTCATCAGCACAACCGTATGGAAACTCTGCAGCAAAAAGTCGAAGATCAGAATAGGGAGATTGAGAGCCTTAAAAAAGAACTTCAAGACATTCAGGAGTCTTTTGAAAAGGCGCGAAAAGAATTTCAGAGGGAGTTGGCTGTCAAATCCGAAGAGATTAAAAAGATAAAAGAGGAAAACGCTCAATTGCAACAAAGCAATCAGGACCTGATGGCTATTGAAGAAAAATATAACCAGCTGCAGCAGGGCTTCGCCCAGCTTGGTAGCGTTTTTCAAACCGGCGTTGTTGAAAAGCCTCCCGCCCAGGAGTCTGTAAAACCTGAGCTTCCCGTTAAAACTCAAGAAAAGATCGATCGAGAGGAGGGGGATCTTTTCGCCGCGGCGGCCTCTTCGAAGCGGCATCGCCACTCGTTTTTTGATGAATAGGAAAACAAGCCCGCAGACTGTAAAAGAATCCGTTGTGATGGGAGTCGATCCCGGAACGATCATCACAGGATTTGGCATCGTTAAAGAAGAGGGGGCAAAAATTCTGCCTCTTGACTACGGATGCATTAAACCCCCGGCCTCAAAAAAGCTGAGCGACCGTTACTGGATCATTTTTTCAGCTTTGTCGGACTTGATGGACAAGTATCTTCCCGACTCTGTGGTTGTGGAAACGCAGTATGTGAATAAAAATGTTCAAAGCGCAATGAAGCTCGGGATGGCAAGAGGCGGGGTGATCATTGCCGCAAGAAGCAAGGGGTTGCCTATTTACGAATATTCCCCTACAAAAGCGAAATTGGCCGTTACGGGAAACGGCCGTGCCAGCAAGCCGCAAATTCAGTCGATGACTATGAGGTTATTGAATTTGCCAAAATTGCCTGAGCCCGATGATGCCGCCGATGCTCTGGCCTTGGCCATTTGCCATCTGCATGCTAAACAATCGTATAAAGGAGTCGAAATCTAATGTACGCCCATCTTCAGGGAAAGCTGTTTGAGTCCAGACCTTCTTTTGTCATCGTCGAAGCAGGAGGCGTGGGATATAAAATTTTGATTTCCGCCAGCTGTTTTTCAAAACTGCCTCAAGCCGGCGAGACAATTTTTCTCCATACGTCATTTATCTGCAGGGAAAATAGCCAGGCTCTTTACGGATTCCTGACAAGTAAAGAACGCGATGTTTTCGAAGTGTTGATCAATATCAGCGGCATCGGTCCAAAACTGGCGCTCAGCCTGGTCGGCCATATGACTCTTGCGGATCTGCACAGCGCTGTTATTAGCGCCGACGCTAAATCAATCAGCCGCGTGCCGGGCGTCGGCAAAAAAACCGCGGAACGTCTGATCGTCGAAATGAAAGGAAAGCTTCCCAACATGTTTGGAAAAGATCCTTCCGAATATGCGATTCAAATTTCTTCGGAAGGTGCAGCCGATTTATCGCAGGATATTATCGGAGCGCTTATCAATCTCGGATACAATCAGGCAAAAGCGCAATCTGCCGCAAAGAAGTCGCTCGAGAAACATTCCGAGTCGGCAGACTTGTCGATACTTATCCGTGAAGCGTTAAAATTCGTAAATTAATCTTTTCACAATTTCTCTAATTTTGTAGTCTTTTCTTTTAACAAAAGGAGATGGCTATGATTAAACTAAAGAAATGGCTGCTGGCAGCCTTGATATCACTGACACCTGCATTTATTTCCGCCGATGATTGCTGTGAAAATTATCGAAATATCTGCAATCCCTGTACGAACCTTTCGTGTTTTGACGATATTTGGGTCGGAGCGGAATTTCTGTGGTGGGAGCCATGCATCAATGATTTGGAATTTGCGACCACATACGATTTGGATTTTACCGGTCTGAATGTTTTTGAGGCCAATGGCCACACGCATTTCATTGTGCATGACTGGGCTCCGGGGTTTCGCGTTCGGGCAGGGAAAGAAAATGTCTTCAGCGATTGGGATACGGAATTCTCATATACTCGGGTGTCCGGAAACGATTCTGCCACGGCTCATGCTCCCGCGGGAGGAGTTTTGTTTTCTTCTCTTGGCATTGTCATCACAAACCTGTCGGATCTTCAGATTGCATGGGCAAAACATGAATATACCTATCAGAATTTTGATGCTTTGCTCGGTTTTGACTATTGTTTAACGCCTTGTCATATTCTCCATCCGTTTATCGGCATTGAAGGCATGTGGTTCAATCAGGTCACGGAATCGAACATCGAGGGGGGAATTCTTTCCGATTTTGATGCTCACTTACGGTGGGATTCCGATTTCTGGGGAGTGGGATTCAAGGCCGGCACCGAATATACATGCCGCGTGTTTAACTGCCTGGATTTCTTTGGAAAAGGATCGTTTACCATTTTGAGAGGGCATATCGACAGCATGGTCCATCAGAATGGAAGAAGCACACCTGGCGATTTTGCTCTTAACCTTGATGAAAATATTTGCGTGTATATTCCAGGCTATCATATTCAGCTCGGATTTAATTATACTAAGTGCTGGTGTGAAAAAGTGTTCACTTTAACATTCGGATGGGAGTTTCTTGACTGGTTGAATACGCCGCAAATCAAAAAGTTTACCGGATTTAACCCTACAGCAACACAATCGAGGGGATCGAATTTTGGATTCCAGGGATTATTTGTTGGAGGTTCGTTTCAATATTGACGGCATTGGGGATGATGCAAAACGTTTATGAAAGGAGATCAAATAGATGAATTACCTGCGTAAATTGCTAATCATAATTCCTTGTATATTGACCATGATTCCGGCATATGGCGATTTGTGTCCATGGGATGACTTGGAATTTGGCGCCGATTTCATTTATTGGAAACCCTGCTTAAACGATCTCGATTATGCCATTTCATATAGTGGAGATCCAGAAATAGGAGGGAAGTATCAATATTTGGACCATTGCTACAGTCCGGGGTTCCGTGTTTTTGGCCGCCTTGATGACCTCTGGTGCGGCCTGGGAATTTCGGGAAGCTATACTTATCTTTGGGATAAAGAGGAGAATAAAGTTTTGCTGCCAGCTGGAGGCGATCTTTTATCCACGCTGGCCCGAAGCGAATTCAATATCGGCACCTCATCGGAGATTCGGGCGAGCCACTCACTCCGCTACCAAACATTCGACGCTCTGTTTTTTTATAGCTTCAATTGCTGCGGCCCCTGCAGCCTGTTGATCCCATTTCTGGGAGTCGAGGGAATGAAACTTGAACAGGATACCATTTCCAATGCCGTATCGGAAAATAATCCCAATGAATTCGTGAAAATTCATTGGGATTCAGAATATCTCGGGCTCGGTCTTAAGCTCGGGACAGAGTACCGCATTCTGCTGCCTTGTCATTTTCATTGGTTTTTCAAAGGATCCTTTACCGTACTTGGAGGGGTTAACAATTCATACAACACATTGATACATGATGAAGGGACGGAGGTTAAATTCACATTTAAGGACTGTGAAAATCTTTGTCTCCCCGGGTGTCATTTGGCTGCGGGGCTTAGGTATGAACTTTCATTGTGTGGCAGAACCATCAAATTTCAATTGGGTTACGAATTCCTTGATTGGTGGAACATACCGAAAATCCGGCGGGCAAGTGTCAGCGATGAGGATCTCTTCATCGAACCTGCGACACTGTCAACCGGATCAAATCTAACCTTGCATGGCCTCTTTGCCGGATTGGATTTTGGATTTTAAAGCATAATAAGGAGAACTAAGAAAATGGCTCAAAACATTCTGAACTCTATCAAAACGCTTTTCCTCGCCTGCTTATTTGTTGTTGCTTCTGAGGCGGCAGCCCAGGGTTGCAGTCCATGCTGCACCTCTAATGATTGCTGCTGCGAACCGGAGTGTTTTTGTCGATTTCCCAATTTTGATCCGTGCTGCAAGGGTATTGGAAACCGATTTTTGATCACCGGTGAATTTTTGTGGTGGACTCCGTGCTTCAATAATCTGGATTACGCAATCTTTACAGATGATTTAGGACTTGTCGGCAACGTTGTTTTTGAAGACGATTCCTACCAAAATGTCCAGCATCAATGGATGCCGGGTTTTCGTGTCGGATTGGAAATCGACCAGGTGTATTGCAATTGGGATTTGCGGTTCAATTACACTTGGTTTCAGGGAAAAGACAAACAGGATGTCAAAGGGCAGCTGGGTTATGCAACCCCGACCATATTCCATCCCGGAACGATTACCTTTTTTGAGTCGTTCAATCAGATTACCGGAAGTCATAAGTATCAGTATCAAACTTTTGAAATTCAGTTCGGGCAGACATTCAAGCTGGCCTGTTGCCATCGGTTATTCCCCTTCTTTGGACTGGAGGGCGTCAAGTTGGATCAGGTCATTAAATCCAATGGTATTGAAGCCGATGTGACCAGAGCTAAAGTTCGCTGGGAATCCTGCTATGAAGCTTTAGGATTGGAAATTGGAGCCGATTACCGTTTTCATCTTCTATCTGGCCTGGAGTTTTTTGCTCAAGGAACGTTTACCGTTGTCGGCGGCTGCAGCAAGAGCGTCAATCGACAGGAGGATGTCAATGATTCCAGAATTGTTTTTTTCAATACTGACGATAAAATCTGCACTCCGGGACTTCACTTGAAAGCTGGGGCCGATTATACAATCGAGTCTTGCGGACATGAATTTCTTGTCACGATTGGTTATGAGTTTATAGAGTGGTTCAACATGCCTCAAATCCGTCGATTTCTTTCAGATTCTTCCGAAAGTATCGGTTTATCGACATCGGTTAATGGATCACGGATAGGGTTTCATGGATTATTTGTGGGAGTTGGATTTAGCATCTGATTTGTATTTTGAAAAAAAAAGAAACTTGATATAACTAAAATATCTCAATCTCAGTGTTTAGGAGACTGGAGTCATGACCATTTCAACGCTTAAGACCAGGCTTGCGCTCATTCTGACATGTTTCGCTTTGATTCCAACATTTGTAAATGCCCAAACAATTAGTGAATACGATTCTTGCTGTTCTGAAGCGTGCAATCCCTTAGCTTCTTGGTGCAGAGGATTCGAAGTGGGGGTCGATTTTATTTATTGGAAGCCTTGCCTAAACGACCTCGATTATGCGATTAAATTCGACACCGATCCCAATACCACGAATACAACATCTCAGGGTCGATATGAATACCTCAACCATGACTTTGAGCCGGGATTCCGCGTTTATGGCCTTAAGAAAGACATTTGGTGCGGATGGGATGTGTGGGGTTCTTATACATGGCTGTTAGCGAATACAAGCGAAAGCCTAATCCCCCCTGTGCCAAACGGTGTGATCTTTTCCACTCTGGATCACGGGGGGCTGGATATAGGGGGCATCACGCAAATAGACGCAAGCCACAGCTTCCGGTACCAATCTTTCGATGTTCTTTTCCGTTACGAGTTCAATTGTTTCGGTCCTTGCAATTCTCTCATACCTTTTTGGGGAATCGAGGGGATCAAAATCGATCAGGATACGGATTCTTTTGCTGTCGGATCATTTGGCGGCAACTCCGCCACATACAAAGTTCATTGGGATTCCGAAGTGCTGGCCCTGGGACTTAAGGTTGGAACCGAGTACTGGTATTCGATTTGCAATGGATTCAAGTGGTTTACAAATGCTTCGCTCAGTGTTGTTGGAGGGAGTAACGATACGGTCAACACTCAAAGACGTGACATTTTAGAATCCATTCCCAACAATGAGGAATATAAATTTACAAACTGTACAGATATTTGTCTGCCAGGATGCCACCTCATGGCCGGACTTAGCTATGAGAAAGATTGGTGTGGTATGTTATTGAGAGCCCGAATAGGCTATGAATTTCTTGACTGGTGGAATATTCCCCAAATTCGCCGGTTCTTTAACGATGGCAATGAGTTTGGTATTTCAACAGGGGCTGTCGGATCTAATTTAGCCCTTCATGGGCTCTTTGTCGGCTTGGATGCCGGATTCTAAGATTGGAGTGTAACGTGTTTTTAAAAAATCAAACGATTCAAGTTTTCTTTCTTGCAATTTTGATGCTTGCATCCTTGCTGTCAGCGGATGACAGAGGGGGTGTTGCGGGTTATCAGAGCCGCCATATCTCCAACAAAGAACAACATGGCTGTATCGAAGCGGGATGCCAAACAAATTCTAAAGATAAAAAAAACACCAAACAAGAAGAGGATGACACTCCGCAAGTCTGGTACAGAAAACCTCGCATTGCCGCACCTCCGTCGCCTCCTGGCCCTTATCACCCCGCCCGTAAAAACGCCATGACGTCTGCTGTCAATGCTCCCAAGCCGGCAAGTAATCCTATGCCTTATAATCCGGATTATGAGGATGACGGATACGGTGATGAATATTATGATCCTGCCTATGACTACGATGATCGAGATTATTACAATCCTTCATATGACTACGATGATCGAGATTATTACAATCCTTCATATGACTACGATGATCGAGATTATTACAATCCTTCATATGACTACGATGATCCCGGGTACGGTAATAATTATTCTGGGCCTGAATACGAATATTATGAAGAGTATCCATATGAGTGTAATCAAAAACCTCGCTCCAAATGGAATAAATTCCTTTTTCCCGCAGCCGTGACAATAGCCGGCGTTTCAGCAGGAGCTGTTTACGCAACGAGAAACAATCATCATTGCAAGGAATCAGAACAAGTTGTTTCTGAAGAAGGTGAATCGTTTCTTACTTTCGACCTTGCATCGGACAATGGGAATATAACAAACGAACTCGAAATCCTGGATCAGAATAGCAATATTGTGCAATTCTCTCAGGTCAATACAAATGGAGAGACAGTTTCCAGCCAGACGTTTGGCGATCGGCAGTTTACAGTAAGAGTTGCGTCTGTTTCTGATAGTGCAGACTCTTTGGAAATCAAAGCCTATTTTAATTCTTCGCTCTACGAAACACAAACGATTTTCAAGCCTCAAGTTGGAGATTTCGTCACTTTTACAACTCCATAGAGCTGTATTTGTCAACAACAATTCCCGTAGAAATTTTCACCAAAAAAAGATCGTAAGAGTCCGCAAAAAGAAGGTTATGATTTTTATCTAAACTCGCCGAAAAACCTCTTCTTTTAGGAAGAGGATGTAAGGCGTTTTGTTTTAAATTCCCTTCCATGTTAGCATTTTCCTGTCTTTAGAGACATGCCGTCGGGCAGACGGAAGTTAAAGTCTGTGGAGAGAATGTGAGACCTGGGGGACATGAGTTGGTACAAAACCGTAAAAGTCCCCACGGCGGGATAATTACGGCGAAAACCAAGCCATTTCCTCTGGGCGGTCTCGGTGAAGCAGAAACCTGCTGGAAAGCATGGCAAGTACAGCCCTTGTGAGTCATCATAAGGAATTCCCTTCGTTTACGTGGAAGAGGATGTCAAAATAAAACTATCTCTTTGACCTTTGTGGTAAATGAATAACGCTGTTGCATAAATCACCACCGAGTCGGGGGTGATTTATGCAAAAACGCCTATGAATACTTAACATTGAGTTGATTGTACTGCGGCAGCTAAACGAATGTGAAGGCAAAAAAAGGGAAGGTTTCCCTTCCCTTAGCATGATCGTTTATGGCGACGGCGCAATCGGCAGGGTCAGGAGCGGCTGCTCCGGACATCCGCTTTGGAGGGCCATCAATTGGGCGAGCATAGAAAACGTCGATTTAGACGAAAGATCCCTGTCGTCAATATAGAAGATGGACCCGCGATAACATACCGAAACAAATGGGCAGGGATAGCACTCTTTTTTGAGTTTGAGGGGATGACTGTGAACTGCAAAAAGATTGGCAAGTACATTATTTTCCCAGTCAAAAATATTTCCCATTTGATCGGTTGTCAAAGTGACTCGTCCAGACATTTCATCACGGGTCGGCACAGCGACGCCATGAGAAAGGTAATAGAGAACACTGAGCGGCGACCTGGTTTCGATGGTGATCTCATTGCCCTGGTGATGCCTTCCGTGATATCGGCTCAGGTGAAATTCGTAGGTACCGGGGGTCAGCTCCAAAATATTCCAGAATCTGTTCATGACATTGAGATTGGCGTGGTTCTCTTCAACGTGGAGAACATAGTGGGCTTTCCCTTCTTCATCTTTTTTCTTATCGATGTGAAGAGCGTCGTGGTTGTCGAGTTCCTGAAATATTTGGGCGAGTTCGAGGAATTCTTTATACACCGGTTCGGTATGGGGCGTTGGACCCGAGGCTCTGGTGGCATTTCTCACATTATTCATTCGCTGAATGCAGCAGCGCAAGAGTCTTTCGGTTTTCCACCCGGAAGCGTTGAGCAGCAAAAAGGTATCGAACTTAATGGGGGCTAAAAGCTGTTCGACAAAACTTTTCCCTGAAAGGGGATTGTAAGTTGTAGTCGGTTTTTCCGAGTACTCTAGGCCGATCGAGGGTTTCCAGCCGACACTCGGAAAATCCGTATTGCCTGTCTCAAACGCGTTATTGAACGATCGCTTGAAGTCATAAGAGGCGGAAACAACGCCGACATCGAGGAAAGAAGGAGTATCCCGATAGCGGAGGCGGACGATATTCAGTAATAATTGCCTGTCAGCGCCGGTCTGAATGGCTTCATTGTAGTAGACGCTGTCCTGGCGAAGATTGCGCGGGCCAACTTTGATTCCGCAGCTGGTTGCGACAATGCATATAAGGGGAAGTAGTAGTTTTCTCATGAGTTCAAATTCCTGGTTTTAACATTATGTCTGGATTAAAATCATAACCCGGCAGTCACTTAATTTCAACCGGAGATTTTTGAACAGATAGGGCATTTTTTAGGATCGTGCTTTTTCGCCTGGCAAAACTTGCGGGCAAAATAAATAATTTGCAGATGGAGTTTGATCCATGAATCTTCTGGAAAAACTTTTTTTAGATCCTTTTCTGTTTGGACGACGTTTTTTCCGGAACTCAGGCCCCACCGCTTGGCCAAGCGGTGAATGTGGGTGTCGACAGGGAAGGCCGGTTTGTGAAATGCCTGGGCCATCACGACAGAAGCGGTTTTATGCCCCACGCCGGGAAGGGCTTCCAGTTCCTCAAAGGTGTCGGGGACCTTTCCTCCATGGTTTTCAAGCAATTGCTTGGATAAGTTCCATATGGCTTTGGCTTTGCTCGGCGCCAGTCCGCACGGGCGGATAATGTCTTCGATCTCGTCAACGGGCAGCCGGACCATCTTTTCCGGAGTGCGGGCTTTTTTAAATAGTTTAGGGGTTGTCAGATTGACTCTGGCATCTGTGCATTGGGCTGAAAGAAGGACTGCTATCAGAAGGGTGTAGTTATCCGTGTGGTCCAAGGGTATAGGGGGATTGGGAAAAAGTTTATCGAGTATTTTTTGGATGAGGGCGGCTTTTTCTTTTTTTTTCATTTTCCAATACAAAATTTGGAGAAGATAGCGCTTAAAATATCTTCGGTTATGTCGATTCCAATGATTTTTCCGAGCTCTGCCAGTGTCTGCCGCATGTCGAGGGACAGAAATTCCGGAGAGTGTTTCTCTTTGAGGCCAACGATGAGGTTTTCGCAATGAGATAGTGCTTTTTCAATCGCTTCTTTATGGCGTACGTTGGTGATCAGCACTTCTTCAAAAGATGGGGGGCCTCGGTTCCAGACGATGTCGTCGATTTGTTTTTTCAATGCGTCGAATCCCTGTTTTGTTTTGGCCGATATCGTGGCGGTGTGGGAAAATTGCAAAGAGGGAGGCTTATCGTGCGGAAGGTCGGCTTTATTCCAAACCGCGAGGGTTTTGTGCCTGGGGACAATTTCGAAGAGTTTGCGGTCGAGAGTCGAAATCCCACTTTGCAAGTCGAGGACGAGAAGGACTAAGTCGGCCTCGTTCATCGCTTTTTGCGAGCGGACAACCCCTTCCTTTTCGATGAGATCTTCGGTTTCTCTGATGCCGGCCGTATCGGTTAAGCGAAAGTTCAGACCATTTAAGCGGAGGTGGTCTTCGAGGATGTCCCGGGTGGTGCCGGGGATGTGGGAAACGATGGCCCTATCGCGGTCTAGCATGGCGTTCATCAGCGAGGATTTCCCCACATTGGGGCTTCCCACCAGGCAGAGGGAGATGCCGTTTTGGGCGATCTTTCCGTCGTGGAATGTTTCGCTGAGAGTTTTCATGTCGTCTTTAACAGCTGATAAGTGTTTCACAACCTCTTCAATGCTTGCGAATTCAATGTCTTCTTCGGGAAAGTCGACCCACGCTTCAAGCATCGCGGCAATGTCGGTGAGGCGGATTTGAAATGAGCGGATTTTTTCCGACAGCGCCCCCTGCAGCTGCTGCTCGGCGGCGTTAACGGCATGTTCATTTTTGGCGGAGACGAGCGCCTGTATGGCCTCTGCCTGCGCCAAATCGAGTTTGCCGTTCATAAAGGCTTTGAAGGAAAATTCTCCGGGCCAGGCCTGCCGGGCCCCCGCTTTCAGAACGACGTCCAGTACGCGGCGGGTGATGAGCGCGCCGCCGTGGCAGTGGATTTCCACAGTGTCTTCGCCGGTGAACGACCGTTTTCCCAGCATAGGAAGCAGCAAGGCGTCGTCGATATGGCGTCCCTTTTCATCGATGATGTGTCCAAAATGTGCAGTATGTGAATCATAAGTTTCTACAGGTCCCGAAAAGACCCGGCCTGCAACCGAGACGGCCTCTTTGCCTGAAATGCGGATAATCGCCACCCCCCCTTCTCCCGGAGGCGTCGCAATCGCGGCTATTGTTTCTCCGGGCTGATAGGGTTGGTGGATAAAGGATTCCATAAGATTAGATTTTAGGTTTTATCCGGCAAGGCATTTTGGTACTCGGTCACCACGCAAAGATAGGCAACTACAAGTCCGGTTCCGACAATCATCAAAGTAGGCGCGCCGAAAAGACACATTGTGATGACGGCGATTTTTCCGAGGTTTTCGACGCTCTTGAGTTCTTGCAAGACCACCTTGCCCCAGTTGACTTCTTTGCCTTCTTCTTTGGCTTTTTTCATCTCTGCCCGCACTTTGCTGAAGCATTGGTAACCCGAGATTCCGAGGAAAACAATCAAACTGACATTTCTTACGGTGTTGAGGCTGATGGAAGTTAAGCAATTGGCGACTGACGCGAGGTTATTGCCGCCGATAGCAAAGGCAATTTTTGCTGTGTATGTGGTGAATGCCTGTCCAAGAAGGGCTACTTGTGGGACAAAACAGGTTTTTACGGCGATGTAGGCTGTGGCCAGAGTGGCGACCGTCAGCGCGACAATTTTTACGGCATAAGGAATTTGATATTTGCAATTAATCCCTGCGGTATTGGCAATCCCTTTTACATCTTTCCCTGGCTTGAAAATACTTCTGTCAATGAATCCATGGGCGAGGCCGTAGCCGTCCACAAAGAGTTTGCTTGTCAGATCGAGCACGGTGCTTGTAGCTTTCAGTTGGGGCAAGACGGGAATACTTCTGAATGCCAAGCTGAGCATATTGAACGCGGAGGCGGCCAGTTTTACAGTCTTGGCGGTGGCTTTTATGTTGTTTTCTTTCCAAATTGTGTAAAGCATATTGTCAGGGTGGCGAAGAGGGCGGAATAAAGCTGTTGGCACTGATTGGGCTTTGTATATTTCGGACATTTCGGTTCTCCTTTTTATGATCGTGCAAATGAATGAAAATTATATGATTATAGTGATTTTAAAACAATATAGATTGAGCTTTAGACTCACATTGTGATATCATCTGTGTGATGATAAAAATAAAATTTTTAATTTTCTTTACATTTTTTTCCAGTATTGCCGAGAAGCAGCAGGGCGATTAATATGATCGAGGTCATCAATCGGGAAACGGGTCAGATTGAAACGGAAAAGATCTACGGTGAGAAAGCCCTCCGTTTTATCACAGGGAGCCGCTGGTATCAAAAAATGGCGCTTTCCTTCGCATGCCGATTTCCTTTTTGCTCAATATTGTACGGATGGTTTCAATCGCTTCCTCTGACCAGATGGAAAATAGCGGGCTTTGTGAAGCAATTCGAGCTCGACATGTCGCAATTTGAAAAGCAGGTGAATGAATACCGTTCGTTCAATGATTTTTTTACCCGGAAACTGCAGGCGGGATCGCGCCTGATCGCCCAGGGAGACGCTGTTATCATCCCCGCCGACGGACGGTATATGTTTTACAAAAATATCGATTCTTCCTCGGGATTTGTTATCAAGGGAAAGACATTCTTTCTCGAGACGTTTCTTAAAGATTCCCGGCTCGCTAAAAGATATGAAAACGGAAGCCTGGCGATAGGCCGTTTGGCCCCTTCCGATTATCACCGGGTTCATTTCCCCTGCGACGGGCTCCCCTCCGAGTCCCGAATCATCAATGGGCCGCTTTATTCGGTGAATCCCCTCGCGAACCTCGCTGCGCTTGCCGAAAACAAGCGCTCTATTTGCGAGCTGGAGACCGAAAAGTATGGGAAAATTCTTATGATTGAAATCGGGGCGACCAATGTCGGTTCAATTCATCAAACCTATGAGCCAAACCGTCCCGTTGAAAAGGGGATGGAAAAATCCTATTTTTCTTTTGGCGGTTCGGCAATAGCTTTAGTTTTTGAGCCCGGCAAGGCGGTGTTCAGTTCCGATCTTCTCGCTTATTCCCAAAAGGGGCGCGAAATTTTGTGCCGCATGGGCCAGCCTATGGTATCTTAACGGCTGGAACGGACCTTGGAGAGCAGCCGCAAAATTTCTATATAGAGCCAAACCAAAGTGACCATCAGCGCGAAGGCGCCGTACCACTCCATGTATTTCGGAACGCCTGCCGAGGATCCTTTTTCAATCACATCAAAGTCGATAATGAGATTCAGGGCGGCAATGACCACAACGACAAGGCTGAATCCGATGCCGGCCCAGCCATTGCCGTAAATGAATCCGAAATGGATTCCGAAAAAACTCAGAATCAGGGAGGCAAAGTAGACAAGAAAAATGGCGCCGGTCGCGGCGACTATTCCCAGCTTGAATTTTTCTGTGGCCTTTATCAGCCCTGTCGAGTAGGCAAAAAGCATCACTGCCAGCGTGCCGAATGTGAGCGCGACGGCCTGAACGACGATCCCCGGGTATTGTGCGTTGAGGATCGAAGAGATGCTGCCGAGGAACAGGCCCTCGAAAAGGGCGTATATCGGGGCGGAAATGGGAGCCCACTCTTTTTTGAAAATCGTTGCGACTGCGGCAATCAGCCCTCCTATAATTCCTCCGATCATCCAGGGGGTAAGGGCTGCGGGGTTTGCCGACTTGAGAAACAGTCCCCAGGTGTATCCGGCTGTCAGCAGGACGCATCCAAGAAGGATGAATGTTTTTAAGACAGTTCCCCCGATTGTCATCGCATTGCTTGGCCGGGCATGGCTTCTTAAGCCGGAAAAGGTGCCTTGTGTCAAGGCCGGGTTGGCAGAACGCATCATAATTTAAGTCTCCTATATTGTATTCAGACCTATTATAAATGATGGTTCACTTGTAGAAAACAAGTTTTTGAGGTACAATATATTCTTGTAATGGAGCAGGATTCGCATGGTATCATTCATAAAAAAAATATTTGGCACCTGGCAGGACCGCGTTGTCCGAAAATACCGTAAAATTGTTAAGGATATCAATAAGCTTGAAGAAGAGCTTCAGTCGCTTAGCGATCAGCAGATCAGAGCCAAAACTGATGAGTTTAAAAAGCGTTTGCAAGAAGGCGAGCCCATCGACCAAATCCTTCCTGAGGCGTATGCGGTTGTAAAAGATGTTTGTCGGAGGCTCGTCGGCACCGAGGTCCACGTTTCCGGCTATGACCAAAAGTGGGACATGGTTCCCTATGATGTGCAGCTGATCGGGGCTATCGCCATGCACTACGGGACGATTGCCGAAATGCAGACCGGAGAGGGAAAGACTCTGACGGCAACGCTCCCCCTTTATCTCAACGCCTTGACCGGACAGCCTGTCCACCTTGTGACCGTCAACGATTACCTTGCCGAACGGGATTGCCAGTGGACCGGCTCGATATTGAGGTGGCTGGGGCTGAAGACCGGCGCCCTGACGAACGGCACGCCGATGGAGCAGCGCAAAGGAATCTACGAATGCGACGTCGTCTACGGCACCGCCTCGGAATTCGGTTTCGACTATCTTCGCGATAATTCCATGGCGGTCAGCAAAGAGCAGCAGGTGCAGCGGGGGTATTATTTTGCGATTATCGACGAAGTCGACTCCATTTTGATTGACGAGGCCAGAACGCCTCTGATTATTTCCGGACCGGCGCCCGAAAGCTATCAGATGTATGGTGATCTCAAGGGAAGCGTCAACGAGCTGGTACGCCGCCAGCGCGACCTCTGCAACCGGCTTGCCACCGAGGCAAGGCGTGTTTTGGATAAAAGGGATCTGGAAGGGTCTCTCCGCCCTTCAGATGAAGAGATTGACGGAGCTGTCAGAAAATTGTGGATTGTCAGCAAGGGAACTCCGCGCCACAAGGTGGTCAAAAGGATGCAGGAAGATCCCGATCTTCGAGCCGCTATTGACAACATCGACCTCTATTATCATGGAGAGCAGGGAAAAAGGGAAAAAGCCCAGGCTTTGGCCGATCTTTATATCATTGTTGATGAGAAGGGCAACGAATATGAATTGACCGATCGCGGTATCGCGACGTGGTCAGAGATTGCCGGAGACGGCCATGACGATGACTTTGTCATGATGGACATCAGCGACGAGTATCTGAAAATCGACGGCGATCCGTCCTTAAGCGATGAAGAGAAAATGCAGCAAAAAGTCGCCGTTCAGGACGAGGATGCCAAGAGGAAGGAGAGGGCCCACAATGTCCGGCAGATGCTAAGAGCTCATCTTCTGATGGAAAAGGATGTCGACTACATCATTCAAGACGGCAAGATTGTCATCATCGACGAAAATACGGGACGGCCTCAGCCCGGCCGCCGCTTTTCCGACGGTCTGCATCAAGCGATCGAGGCAAAAGAGGGAGTTTCCATTCAGCGCGAGACTCAGACGTATGCGACGATTACCCTGCAAAACTTCTTCCGCATGTACGGCAAGCTGTCGGGAATGACGGGAACGGCGATTACCGAAGCGGCTGAATTCAAAGAGATTTACGAGCTTGAGTGTCTACCCATTCCGACGCACAAGCCCTGCATTCGTGAAGACGCCAATGACGAGATTTACATGACCGAGAGGGAAAAATACAACGCGATTCTCACCGATGTCAAGATCGAGCAAGAAAAAGGGAGGCCGATTCTTATCGGAACCGAGTCGGTGGAAGTGTCGGAAAAGCTCGCGAGGATTTTCAGGCAGAATCATTTGGAACATGTTGTCTTGAACGCCAAGAATCACGCGCGGGAAGCGGAAATTGTCGCCAATGCCGGACAAAAAGCGGCGATCACAATCGCGACCAACATGGCCGGCCGGGGAACCGATATCAAGCTTGGCGAAGGGATTGCGTCTATCGGCGGCCTTTACGTCATCGGCACCACCCGCCACCAGTCCCGCCGAATCGACCGTCAGCTTAGAGGGCGGAGCGCACGTCAGGGAGACCCGGGAAGTTCCAAGTTTTATGTGTCGTTTGAAGATGCTCTTATGCGTCTTTTTGCGTCTCCAAGACTCAACGCGATTCTCCAGAAATTCAGACCTCCCGAGGGAGAGCCCATTTCCGCAAAAATTCTGAACCGCTCGATTGAGACTGCGCAAAAAAGGGTGGAACAGAGGAATTACACCATACGCAAGCATACCCTCGAATACGATGATGTAATGAATAAGCAAAGGCAGGAGATCTATTCCTTCCGCAACGATATTCTCGGCAATCCCCAAGTGATCGATCTGGCCTGCGAAGTCCTTGAGGATGTGGTTTATCAGGGTGCCGAGGAATATTTTTCCAGCCGCGTGGTTGAAGGGGGTTGGAATAACGAAGGATTCCGCGAGTGGCTTCTCGCCCACTTTCCCCTCAAGATCGGAGAGGGTGAGCTCGACAGGGACGACTACAGCGTTGATGATATCGCCAATCTGGCTGCCGAAAAGGTGACTTCGGCTTTTCGGGAAAAGTGCGAGCGCGAAGTCGAAAAAATTGTCGATCCTGCAAACCCCGCTCCTGCAGACAGGGACAATCCAGTTGAATACGCTGTCAGGAACTTGATGATACGGGAGGTCGACAGGCTGTGGCAGCGTCACCTCCTCTCGATGGATCATCTTCGGTCCGATGTCGTTCTGCGCCAGTTCGGCCAGCGCGATCCTCTTATGGAATTCAAACATGAAGCGTTTCAGCTTTTCCACGAGCTGAGCGTCAACCTCCGCACCACGATCGCTCAAAATCTCTTTAAGTTCGAACTGATGGCTGTCAATACCTCCCAGCTCGAGGCCATTTTAGGCCAGATGCAGATGGAAAAAGAAAGATCCCTTGTGGATCCGCTTGAACAGCCTGTTCAAGGACAGCCTGACCAGCAGCAGGAGCCCGAAGGAGAAAAATCTGCTCCTGTTCAAGTTATTAAGGGCTCCGGCCGCAACGATCCCTGCCCTTGCGGGAGCGGGAAAAAATATAAAAAATGCTGCGGCGCCAGTGTCGTGTCGTAAAATTTTTTTGTTCAAATTCTCAGTCTAAGCTGCCGGGCTGAGTCGATCATAAGTGTCTTAATATTAATCAATATTGAGTCACTTATGATCGGTTCATCGCGGCACTTAAAATGGGAATTTGTCGAAAAAATTTTTGCGACACGACACTGGGGAAGAAGTCGCCAATTAAGTAAGTATTTTTGGTGACCTTAGTTCTCCGGGGACTTAAGGTACCGAATGCTTACCCAATTAAACTCTTGCATGAAAAAGAGAATTTAATTCATAAAAACCATTAGAGAAAGCACTGAAGACATCGCCTTCTAAGCTTAGGACTTATTTATTATGACCGCAACAAAAAAAACAAAGCTTTGTTGGAATTGCGAAGGAGTGGTAGACCGCAGTGCGGAAAACTGTATATACTGCGGCGTTTACCTTCATCCGGAAGAAGAAGACCTTGAGGATCACGAGCAGGAAGCTCCCCCTTCCCCTTATCAATCAACTGACTCTTATGGAGATAAGGAACCGCCCAAACCCTCTTATCAATCCAAGGATGAAGAGTATAATATCGAAGAGCTTGAATCCGAAGAGGTTTTCAAAGGCTCGGAAGATATTCGCGGAGTGATCCTTCCTCTTATTTTTCTCTTGGCGGGTTCTGTTTTCCTTCTCTTTAGTTTTGTTCTTTACTTCTTTTCCAAAGACGGCGTTTTCGTCCTGAAGTGGAACGCCAATTACTGGTTTATTTACCTCTTTTTCTCCATTCCCCTTCTCTATATTGGCTGGAGGACTCTTCAATACTTCGAAGAGCGGGGGAGTTGATTCAATTTTTAGGCAAAGTCTACGAAAAGGCCCTTGACAAACAGTTGGAAACAGGTGAGCCTGTCTGGCGTCATATTACGTTGATGCTCAATCGATCATTTGCAGGAGCTTTAGGCGAGACAGTGTGCAAAGATGAGCTGTATTCTCTAAAAGAGAGGCTGCTTGCCGGAAATGAAGTATACAAAGAGGGAATAGACATTCTTTTTGATGAAGTGATTCAAATCGAGGAGGAAAACGCAGGCGACAGCCTGTCGGAATGGAAACAGAGAAGAAAAAAAGCCCTTTTGCATGGAAGACCCTCAACATTATCCCATGAGAATATCGGAGAGTTTCTGGAGGAAATATATACTCCCTTTTACGGCAGCAAAGAATTTTCCTTAAATCCTGATGAACTGGCGTCAGACATTCCTCTGGAAACAATGAGAGATTGTTTCAGAAGGCTTGGCGTTGTTCCGCTTAGGCGGTGGGAATCTGATTGGGACACATTAGTGATCGGCTGCGGCAATCTTCGCCAGACGGGATGCGATGGAGAAAAAATCAACGATTTGTTCTATGCCAAAGAGCATGAACATGAAGGACAAGTGACCATTTCTCCCGATTTATGCGACAATCCCCACCTTCTGGCATTCGTGGGCAGTCAATTTATAGCCCCTTATTTTCAAGGGAAAAAATTTAAAAGGGTTATTTTTGAGGGCTTTTTTCCCTTCCCCCGAATGCGAAAAGAATTCTGCCGTGATCTCAATAAGATCGCGGACGGCAATATTCTCTTCGTTGAGGGAGGTAAAATCATCAACATGACCGAAAAATTCAGAAACGTTTATGAAGATGTAGTTTTCTTTTCGGTTTCCTGTGAATAATCTGTAATGTAGAATCCCGATCCTTTGAAGGAGAGGCCGATTCCTCCGCCAAAGCCTCTTTTAAGAGTGGGCTTTTTGCAGTTGGGGCAGTCTCTAAGCGGCTCGTCGCTCATTTTCTGAAGAGCTTCGAGCCGCTTTTTGCAGCTTGTGCATTGGTACTCGTAGGTCGGCATTAGAAGCCCATGCCTCCCATGCCTCCCATTCCACCCATACCGGGCATTCCACCCATACCGCCCATTCCACCCATACCGCCCATTCCACCCATACCGCCCATGTCGGGAGCGGCTTCTGATTTGGGTTCGGGCTTGTCGGTGACCATGCAGGCCGTTGTGATCAGCAGCCCTGCGATGGAGGCTGCATTGGCGAGCGCTTGCTTGGTGACGCGCACCGGATCGATGACTCCTTCCTTGATAAGGTCGCCGAAGGTATCGGTGAGGGCGTTGTAGCCGAAAGCTCCTTTGCCTTCTCTCACTTTTTCGGTGACCAGATTGCCCGCTTTGCCGCAGTTGTTGGCAATTTCAGTGAGCGGAGCGTTTGCCGCTTCCAGGACAACCCTGATGCCGGTATTGATGTCGTCATTGTCGGTATGGAGTTTTTCCAGAGCGCTTGAGGCGCGAAGGAGGGCGACTCCGCCTCCGGGCACGATCCCTTCAAGAACGGCGGCGCGGGTGGCGTGCAGCGCGTCTTCGACGCGGGCTTTTTTCTCTTTCATTTCGGTTTCGGTTGCCGCGCCGATATTGACGATGGCGACGCCGCCGACGAGTTTTGCCAGCCGCTCTTCGAGCTTCTCTTTATCGTAGGATGAGGTGCTGTTTTTGATTTCGCTTTTTATCTGCGCGACGCGTTCTTGGATTTTGCCGGCATCTCCGGCGCCATCGACAATAGTCGTTTCTTCTTTTGTGATTTTGATATTCTTGGCCTTGCCGAAGTGGGACGGATCGGCGTCTTCGACCTTCATTCCGAGCTCTTCGGAGATGACAGTCGCCCCTGTCAGGATCGCGATGTCCTGAAGCAGGGCCTTTCTGCGGTCGCCGAATGCAGGGGCTTTCACGGCTGAGACGGGAAGGCCGGCCTTGACTTTATTCACAACGAGAGTCGCGAGGGCGTCTCCTTCGATGTCTTCGGCGATAATCACAAGAGGCTTTGGATTTTTCTCCATGGCTTTTTCCAAAATGGGAACCAGTTCTTTGGCCGAAGAGAGTTTTTTCTCGACTAAAAGCAGGTTGGCATTTTCAAATTCGACTGTCATGTTCTCCGGGTTGGTAACAAAATAGGGGGAGAGATAGCCGTTTTCGAACTGCATCCCTTCGACAACGTCCAAAGTTGTTTCGAGGGTTTTCGACTCGCCGACTGTGATAATGCCATCTTTTCCGACTTTTTCCATTGCCTTAGCGATGATGCCGCCGATTTCGGGGTCGTTATTGGCGGAAATTGTGGCGATTTGCTTGACCTCTTCTGCTGTTTCGATAGGCGTCGCCAGTTTGTCAAGAGCGTCGATAAGCGTTTTAGCGGCCTGGTCGATCCCCTTTTTCAGGTACATGGGATTGGCCCCGGCGCTGACGCTTTTGACAGCAGATGTCATAATGGCTTCGGCAAGTACGATGGCAGTTGTCGTGCCGTCTCCGGCATTGTCGGAGGTTTGCGAGGCCACCTGTTTTACCAGCTGGGCCGCCATATTTTCAAATTTGTCTTTTAGAGTGATTTCCTTGGCGACTGTGACGCCGTCTTTAGTCGATAATGGGTTGCCGAAACTTTTTTGGATCACGACATTGCGTCCTTTCGGTCCCAGGGTGACTTTGACTGTTTTAGCGAGGGTTTTGACTCCCTTGATCAGCGCTTTTAACGAGTCTTCTTTGAATTTAAGTAATTTAGGCATAATGACGCTTCTCCTAAGTTCTAATTTAAAATTCCTAGTATGTCGTCTTCGGACATTATCAAATACTCCTCGGTCTCATCGTCGTGGCATTTGACTTCTGTTCCCGAATAGGAACTGAACAGGACGCGGTCGCCCTTTTTTACAGTGAGCGAGGTGACGCTCCCGTTTTTTTCAACTTTTCCCGGCCCCACTTCCAGAATTTCTCCTTCGCGGGGTTTTTCCTGCGCCGAGTCGGGAAGCAGGATGCCTCCTTTAGTCGTTTGAGCTTTCGAACGCTTTATCAGAACACGATTTCCTAAGGGTTTGACTTTACGCATATAACGCTCTCCTTGTTTATCTCAATTATCAATTTTATGGCTATAATCCTTTTTAAGTCAAGCTGATTGGGAATGTTTTTAGCAATAAAAATCATAGAGTGCCAGATTTTAACTCCCGGCCAATAAAATTGACGCTGTAGAGGCTTGTTAGGACGACACCGGTCAAAATCGCGAAGACAAGGGGAATACAGGCGGAAATGCTTGGCAAAAACAGCAAAAGTCCCTGGAAGACTCCCGATCCCAGGGATTTTCCAAAGCGCGAGCCGATGCCGTCGATGTGGGTCTTGGCTTTGAGCTTTTCGTCGGAGCTAAAAGGGATAAACGCCATCTCTTTTGCCATATCCAGAAGCGTGTAGCGGCTGCTGCGGCTGAGTACAACGTGCAGAGTGCCGAGAAAAAGGGCGCCGGCTGTGGAAAAAATCAAGGGGAGAAAAAAGAAAAGAGCCGAACCGAAAGTGACAACGGGTGTGATTAAGGCGATGGATGTCCAACTGCGCTTGCCAAGGAGAAAACCCAATGTGATGAGAGTGGACACAGCGCCGATAGCGATAGAGACTTTGTTCATATAGGCGTTGTATTCGCCAGGGCTGGGATAGAACGCCACGACTTGGTCTTTCCAAATGACTTCACTTAAATTGATAATTAGATTGAAGCCGATCACAAGAAGCAAAAGAGAGAGGAAGTAAGGTGATTGTTTGACGAACTTGATGGATTCGACAAAACCCATTTTTTCTCTTTGTTTGATGCAGAGCAGCGAAGGGGAGTCTTCGGAAAGAAAAGAAAAGAGGATAAGCGTCCAAAGTCCCAGAGCGATGATGAGGGTTGTGAGTATGTTAAATGTCAGCGTCCAGGAAGCAAAGGTTAAAAAAGTGACTGCAGCCCCTGCGATGATGGCGGAAAGGTTCCCTGCTAAAATGACAGCGGGGTAGTGCTTTTTGGCCTCCTCGAAAGCGATGATCTCATTGGCAATGCCCCAAAACAAGATATACCAGACTATTGTGGCCCAGCTTTCGGCCATAACATAAAATAGTGAAAGCGGCCAGAAGCGGATCATTGCTGTAAACCCTGTCCACCCTTCGGGGAAGAGAAGCTGGATTGAATCGGCAGCTCTATGAAAATACAGGGCATCTCCAAGAGGATAGAGGAGAAAGGCGAAAAAGGCGAAAAAAATGAGAAAGAATGAGATGACTGTTGAAAAGAGCTTTTTTAGACTCATGCGGCCCGCAAGCCATGTGAAGATCATTGTCAGCAATACTGTGGAGGGGAGAAGGGCCCAGGTTTTGAGAAAGGGGATGATTTCGGCTCCGGTTTCGGGGATGATCAGCGCGTCTTTTAAATTTCTCAAAATATAGTAGTTGATACAGATGAGAGAACAGATAGCTGCGAGTAAAATGGTTTTTTTCATAAAAGGGTGATGATTGTCAGGTGCCTGTCTTGTGTTTTGTCTCTTCGATAGGAATAAAATTCCTTTTCGTTTTCATAGGTGCAGATGCCTGCGATCTCCAAATGGTGGGGAAGGATGCCGCTCTTCAGTGCCTGCTTTCGGCTGATTTCCCAAAAGTCGAAATGGTTTTCTTTGATCCGATAATGGCCAAAATTCTTCGGGAATCTCTTTTTTGAAGTGGATAAATTCGGCATGGTCCGGCCCGAGGCTGGGACCTATGCACATGATGAGGTCAGCGGGTTTCGAGCCGTAATCTTTTTGCATGCGTGCAATTGTCTTGCCGTAAATATTTTGTATGCTTCCCCTCCATCCGGAGTGAACGCAGGCTGCGGCATGCCGGATAGGATCGTAGATGATCGCTGCCTGGCAGTCGGCATGTTTGACGGCGATGGAAAGGTTTTTTGTATCGGTGGTCAGCGCGTCGCCGACGAGCGGCGGATTTGCGGGCAGTTTGAGGATTTTGGATCCATGGACCTGGGTGGCTGTAACAAAAGAACACTTGGGATCGAAACCCTTCAGGGTGACCAAGTGGCTGAGGCGGGGAAATTCCTGAAGCAGGGAGAATTCCAGCCACTCCGATGATTCTGTATTCTTTTTTATCATAGAGGAAGTAATTTTAGGACTTGTCGAGCCATTTTTTCAAGGTCTTTTGCAATTTGGGCTTCCTAATGGGTTTTTTGATATAGTCGTCCATGCCGGCGTTATAACATTTTTGATCTTCTCCTCTTCCGACACGCGCTGTCAGGGCTATAATGGGAGTTTTTTGCATTTTTCTTTCTTTCTCCAGCTCCCGAATGGTTTTTGCCGCTTCGTAACCGTCCATTTCCGGCATCACGCAGTCCATGAGGATCAGGTTGTAGCGATGCGACTTGGCCATGATCACTGCCTCTTTTCCGTTACGCGCAATGGAGACCCGGAAGCCCCATTTTGTTAACAAATCGTGAATTACCTGCTGGCTGATCGGGTTGTCTTCGACGACGAGAATATGGAAGGTGTCCGAGATTTCGGAAACAAAGGGGGCGCTTTCCTGTTTTGCTTCGTGTTCTTGTCCTTCTTTTTTTCATGAAGCAGTGAATCGGCTTCATTTAAAAGATTGTCTACTAAAAGAGGTTTGGTCAGGATAGCGTTCCAGCTGTTTTGCGAATGCGATGGAACTTCGGCAAAATTGTGCTCAATCAAAACAAAAGGAGTCTCTTTTAATGATTCAAGAGATTGTATGTCTTTGATGGTTTTTTCCAATTCCTTATTCAGAATCAACTCATCAACAACGATGATATCAATAGGCTGGGCCGTTTTGTCTGATTTCAGTTTTTGAGGATTATTTGTGGTTAGGCAGGCTATGCCGAACTCTTCGAACTTTTCGGTGATGATTCGGCTGAGAATTTCACTATCGGTTATCAAATAGGCGGTTTTTCCATCCATTCTATGGGAGATGATTTTTTCCTTTGGTTTTTTGGGATCTTTTTTCAATGGGAGAGTCAGCCAGAATGTCGATCCGACATTTGGTTGGCTTTTGAGCCCTAATTCCCCATTCATGAGGGAGACAAGATCTTTGCATATCGAAAGACCGATGCCCAGCCCTCCGTATTTTCGCGATGATGACAAGTCGACCTGTTGAAATTTTTCGAAAATGATTTTTCTCTTGTCTTCGGGAATGCCAATTCCCGTATCTTCGACGGAAATTTTGAACGTCGCTTCATCATTGGTTTCATTTGTCATTTGAACATTGACATAAATATATCCGCTGGGTGTGAATTTAAGTGCGTTTGTGAGCAGGTTTGCAATGACCTGCCTGATCCGTTTTTGGTCTTCGATAAAAAATTCCGGCGCCTTGGGATCGTAGCGGAGAAAGAAGTCTATGTCTTGATTTCTTGCAAAAGCCGCCGTTTGTTTCGCGGTATCGAAGACCAGTTCTTTCAGGTTGAAGGGCGCTTTGTAAAAGCCGATTTTTCCCGTCTCTATTCGGGAAATATCCAGGATATCTTCGATGATCGCCAAAAGGTTTTCCGAGCAGGACAACACTCCGCTTGCGTATTTTCTTTGCTGATCGTCCATATTGGTATCCATTAAGAGATAGGTCATGCCCATGATCCCGTTCATGGGGGTGCGGATTTCATGGCTCATGTTTTGAAGAAATTCGGTTTTCGCGCGGTTTGCCTCGTCGGCTTTCATTTTTTCTTCTTTGAGTGTCTTTTGGTAGCGTTTTCGGGAAATTTCCATCCCGATCCAAGTACCGACAATATTGAGAGATGTTATTTGCTGTTTGCTGACCTCGACACATTTTGCAGACGAATGGAAAAAGCAAAGGGCGCCATAAGGTTTGCCGTCGACAAAAATCGGAGTTCCAATATACGAGTTGATTTTGCGTTTTTTTATGCAAGGAAGGTCTTCCCATTTTGTTTGCCGGATATCGTTTATATGAATCGTTTTCAATTCTTCCATGATCGGGGCAAAAAAGGAGTTGGATTGATCGAATGTATCTCCGGGGAGCAGGCTGTCGTCGGGAGTGATTGCATTTTGAATCACCACCCGGCCATCTTCGCATCGGCCGAAAGTTCCAAATTTCATGTGAAATCGTTCATGGCACAGGTTGATCAAAGAATTGATTTTTTCATCCAATGTGAGGTTGTAGGCACAGGAAACTGTATGCAGATGTTTTAGGAATGATTCCCTCTCCTCGAGCTCTTTCTGGGATATGATTTGAGAAGTGATGTCGTCGATGGAGCCCGCCATCCGATAGGCTCTGCCTTCATTGTTCCAGATCGCCTGGCCGCGGGCATGTATCCAGAGGTAATGGCCCTGCTTGTGGAGGAGGCGGTATTTAATGTCGTAGACTTTACGGTTTTTTAAATGGTCGGTTACGGCTTCTATGACTCTCTCTTTGTCTTCAGGATGAAGAAGGCTGACGAAAGAAGCAAAAACCTCGGGAAGTTCGCCTCGTTTAAACCCCAGCAAATGGTAGCAAACGTCGGAAGCATAGAAATAATCTTTGACAAGATCCCAATCCCAGATTCCCACCGAGGAACCTTGCGTGGCCAGCTGAAAGCGTGTATGGCTGATTTGCAGATCCTGTATCATTTGCTTCTGCTCCGAGACGTCCTCGATAGAACCGGCCATGCGATAGGCTTTTCCCTCTTTGTTCCAAAGAGCCAGGCCTCGAGCGTGGATCCAGGCATAATCCCCTCCGCTTTGTCTGAAGCGAAAGTCTATGTCATAACTGGCTTTATAATTCAGATGGCCGCTTACAGCTTCGTGCACCTTGTCTTTGTCTTCGGGATGGATATGTTCGATAAAGGAGTTGTAATTTTCGAGAGTTTCCTCGTTTGTCAAACCTAAGATTCGTTTGGAGGTTGGAGAAAGGAAAATTTTGTCTTCAGAAATTCTCCATTCCCAAATACCAACCGATGATCCCCTGATGGCCAGATCGTAGCGTTCTTCGGATTCTTTGTATTGCCGAGTGATATCCAAAATATCTCTTTCCGCTTCTTTGAGGAGGGTCGTCTCTTCGATAAAGGCTGTCACCCGTTTACCGCATCTGGACATGAGAAGTTTTCCGGGCATATAGGATCCGTCTTTTTTAATCAGCGTGATCTCAAAATTTTCGTTTAACAAATCAGTGATGTTTTTGCTTTCGGGAAGTTCAACAAAGTGGGAAAACAGCCGGGTTCCGATGATCTCTTCAGGTTTATAGCGAAGAACATGTTCCACACGGTCATTGACTTCCAGGATGCACCCTTTTTCATTGCAGCCGAAAATGCAATCGTGCGACTTGTTAAAAATTATCCTGAATTCTTCGTTTTTATCGGACAGCTCCTTGCCGGTTTTTCTGAGAATTGAAAAAAACGGGTAAACTATGGCAAGAAAAATGAAGACGATAATTCCAAGTGAAACCCCGGATATAATAAGATTTTGATGGAAGTAGGCCAGAAGCCCTGTGATAGCTATAGCAATGACTGCTGTGGCAACTGTCAGAAAATAAAAAAGAGTTAACTTTTTATTTCTTCTCATTTTTTACCCTTTGACAACCATTTTTTCGTAGCAGCCTTTCAGCTTTTCAAAAGTTTCTTTGAGGGTTTTTATATCTTTCCTTAAAACATCTTTATCTTCTTCGCGGCAGACAGTGTCGATTTTTTCTGCAAGTTTTCCGATAAAGTGCTGGCTGATCTGAGCGCTGTAGCATTGCAATGTGCGTGCCGATGGAGAAATTTTCGAAGGATCGTTTGATTCAATTCCTTCTTCAATGGATTCGATAAGCTCTTCAGCCGTTTGGAAATAGGTGTTCATGATTTTAGGGAACTGGCTGCCGAAAAACTTTTTTAAATGTTTGAGGACTGTTTCATAATTTTGACTGATTTTATGAGGCACCCATTTGAAAAGGACATTGACAATATCATCTCTCTCAAAAGGTTTTGACAGGTAGTCATCCATCCCTTCCGCGAAGGATTTTTCCTTTTCTTTGTCGAGCAGATGGGCTGTTAGGGCGATGATGGGCGTTTTGGGGATGCCTCTGGCTTTTTGATAGAATCTAATGAGCTGCATTGCCTTAAAACCGTCCATATGAGGCATGCGGCAATCCATAAAAATGAGGTCATAGTTTCCCGTTTTGGTCAGATTGACCGCTTCTGTACCGTCGCCTGCGGGAGTCACAAGACATCCGCAGCTTTCGAGAATATTTGACAGGACTTCAAGGCTGACTGGGTTGTCATCGACGATTAAGATTTGGCAGTGATTTGCCGATATGGAGTTCTTTTTATTTTTTGAACTTACTTTGGAATCTGAAAGAGATTGGACTTTGTAGGGAGAGAGAAAGGCTTTCTTGTCGATTTTTAGAGGGACTGAAAACCAGAACCTAGAGCCAATGCCCGGGGTGCTTTCCACTCCAAGTTCTCCACCCAGTATTTTCGCCACTTCTTTGCAAATGGCAAGGCCAAGACCAATCCCGCCGTATTTTCTTGTAGTCGAGCTGTCTGCCTGATGAAATTTATCAAAAATGGAGACGAGCATAGCTTCGGGAATGCCGATTCCCGTATCTTCTACAGAAAATTGCAATTTCACATCGGCGTCATTGATCTCTAGAGATCGGACTTCAAGACGAACATGCCCTTTGTTTGTAAACTTTAACGCGTTTTCGATCAGGCTATCGATGATTTGTCTTATCCGGATAGAATCGCCAATCAGGTATTCTGGAATATTCATGTCCATGTGGTGCTGCATTTCAAGATTTTTCTCTTCAACCTTCTTTTCGGCAGCTTGAAGGATCTCTTTAATTAAATTCCCCAGATTGAAGGGGTGTTCTTCCAGCTCGATTTGTCCGATTTCAGCTTTCGAGTAATCCAGAATTTCATTGACCAGGGAAAGTAAAATCTCGGATGATTTGAGAAGCGCCATGACATAAGAGGATTGTTTCTTATTAAGAGGAGTGTCCAGCAGGAGGTTGGCTGTTCCGATAATGCCGTTTAATGGCGTTCGGATCTCATGGCTCATGTTTTCGAGAAATTCTGTTTTAGCCTTATTGGCGCTGTCGGATTTTTCCTTTTCGATCTCCAGGATCCTTTGCGTGTTAAAATTGACCAGGGAATTTCCTATCCATTGAGCAATAATCTGCACCAAAGAAAAATCGCGGTTTGTAAATTGTCTGTCCCTTTTTTCACGGCTTGAAAACCAGACGGCCCCGAATATTTGATCCTCGGAGAGAATAGGCGCTCCAATAAAAGAGCCGCTTTCATTTTCTTCCCCTTTTCTATAAGAAACAGGCTGTTTTGTTAGAAGTATTTCCTGTATGCCGTTTTTTGCCAAAGGCCCCGTGGCTTCCGATTGGAGGCTTTCATAAAGGCTGATGCGGTGGAGAATTTTGACAATTCCGTTGCTTGCTTTTCCGCAGGCCCCGCTTTCCATCTGAAGGCTCATTTGGCACATTTTAAGAAGCGAGAGGACCTTTTCATTGAATGTTAGATTTTCATCGGAGGTGATGATAAAAAGGTTTTCCAGTGTCGCTTCGCTTTCATGAAGGGCAATCTCCGAAAGCTTCAGTTCTGTGATATCGGTTACAATGCCGACAATCCGTCCCGACTCGAAGACTTCTCCTCTTGCATGAATCCAGATGTCGTTTTCGGCATCCAGGAGGAAAGTAAAATCGAAATTGTTTTTTTCTTCACTGTGTTTTTCGAGCGTCAGCCGCACCTTAGCCCTATGATCTTTATGAATATGTCCAAGAAAATCTTTGAGCGAGAAAGTTTTCGGGGGCTGCCGATAACCCAAAATCGAGAAGAACTGTTTTGACCCATAAAATGCGCAAGAAGACGGGTCCCAGTCCCAAATTCCTGTATGGAGCAGATCGAAAGCAATCATCAACCGCTCATAATTCTCTACACTTCCCATAAACCTCCTTATAGCTTATGGGAAGTCTAATTGGAAGTATGAGATAATGGGATGAGGGATTCCTTAAGTCGTTGTTTATCAATAACAGCAATGTTGATGTGCCGGTCATTTTCGCCGTAGGCGACGTAGAAATAGGACTTATCGCTTACGAGTCCGCTGGGAAAGACGACTCTTTTCCAATTGCGCGCCAGATAAAACTCCGGGTGGTAAAGGGGGCCCGGAGTGTAGGAGACAACGGCGAAAGGGGGTTTATTTTCAAAGGTATACGCTCCCATAAAATAATAGCGAATGGGGTTTTTACGCCAAACTGTCGGCTTAGTCCAAACTGACGAGTGCATAAAAGTCAGATACCGGCCTTCAAATTCAATGGCTTGGGTCCCTCCACGGACTTCTCCCAGCGGCCAATTGAAGTCGGCTTCAGTGATGAATAGCTTTTCGACTTTGCCGTTTTCCGGATTGACTTTGAAGACTTCGTGGGGCGTAGGCTGGTAGACCATATAGAGCTCATCTTTATAAACGAAGGGCATCCAGTTTTTTTCAACCCTTGGGGGGCGGTGTGGCGGTTTGATGTGGTGGACCTTGCCAAGTAAAAACCCTTCTCCTTCGTGCTTAATTTCCGCAATATACATCCAGCGGTTGCCGTGCTTTGTCCCTTCTTTGACATCGTTAAAAATAAGAAAGATCTTTCCTCCAAGATCGATCAGCCTCGGATCTTCCGCCTGCATGGTAACTTCGGGGCGGTCCTGCCGGGTATTTAGCATTTGAAAAGGGGCGATCGGATTAAAGTTTTTATCCAGTTCGACGATGCCTAAATAAGGGGATGTTTTTTTCCAGATTTTTTTCACCGAAAGTCCGACCGGGTTGTCGAAGCGGAAGACCATGAGATAATGGTCCCCATAATGGATGAGAGCGGGGTTGAAAGCTGTCGGCGCACCGGGAATCTTAACCGGTATGACCTGCTCGACGATTCCTTTTAAAAAAAGATCCCTTTGCTCAGGCGCGATCGAGCGCATGGCGATGGTTTTCGGGATAATGAATATCGCAGCTAAAACGAGAACTAATAGAATCAGGAATTTACGCATAATAGTAATGTATGATACTCTTAAGTCAATATTTATGACAAATGAATTGACATGTCCCTGCTCCAGCGGAAAGCTGTATCGGGATTGCTGCAGAAAATTTCATGAAGGCGAAAGCCTGCCGGGGCCTGAAGCTTTGATGCGTTCGCGCTATTCGGCCTACGCCCTTGGCCTTGTTGATTATATTTTGAGAACAACCCATCCCGATGTGGCGAAGCCTTCAAAAGAGGAGCTTGAGGATTTTTGCCGCGATACAACCTTTCAAAAGCTCGATGTCCGGGATGTTAAAGAGTCTGGCGATCTTGCTTTTGTCACTTTTATTGCCTACCTGATGCAAGGCGGCCGCGACGCCACATTCACCGAAGAGAGCCGCTTTGAAAAGGTAGGAGATAAGTGGTTTTACCGATCGGGGACGGTTTTCCCTGGCGCTAAGCTGTTATAAGGCCGCGCTTGCAATTTGGGTCTTTGCTACAAGGCACTAGTGTCTAGTCTATAAAATTCTTATAGAAAATTGGGTGAGATTTTTTATCCTGACGTTGCGTGGAGATCGAAGTAAACATAGTGATGTTAGTGAGATCGAACGCCTAGTCAGGGTAGAATAGATCACATAATTTTTCTAAGAATTTTATAGACTAGACACTAGTTAGCGCTATCGGGAGTGGACAAGGCGGGCATTTCAGGGGAAGCTGTCTCGGTATGAAGGTGGACAGAGTTAGTGGGGAAGGCGATTTCGGCGCCGTGATCGGTGATGATGCCTGCGACTTTTAGCAAAACGTCCTGCTGTTCTTGACGCCACTGTTGCCAATCGGTCGTTTTTGTAAAGCAGTAGACCGATATCTTAACGGAATAGGGCCCGAATTCGATCATATCCACCATCAAATACTGATTCTGGTCGATGGCGGGGTGTTCTTTAAGCATCTTTTCGATGGATGCGACAATGGGCCTGACAATTTTCATATCGTGATAGCGAATTCCGATGTCGTGTTTGATGCGCCTGTTGTACATTCTGCCCGGGTTTTCGATAATGGCGTCGGTGATTACCGAGTTGGGGATGAAGAGCGGCCGCCTTTCGAAAGTGCGGATCTGCGTCAAATACCAGCCGATGTTCTCCACGACCCCTTCAAACCCCTTATTGGGTGATTTGATCCAGTCTCCGACGACGAAATGGCGGTGAATATAGATCATCAACCCTCCAAAGAAGTTGCTGATGACATCTTTACCGGCAAGGGAGATTGCGATACCGCCGACAGCACCGGAAGCCAGCAGTCCTGTTAAGGGGACATGAAATATTTCAAGGATGACAAAAGAGGCGATAACGAGAATACCGATCGTGGTGATGCGGCTCAAGGCGTTGATCAGGGCTTTATCATCCCGGGGGTTTTTGTGGCTAGCGGCTTTGCGGATAAAGTGTTTGGCAATGCGGTCTTTCCACATGAGAATCAGCCAAAACATTCCGATAGCAAAATAGAGGCGTCGAATTTGAATCAAATCAAATTTACTCTTGAGGTATTCGAAGTGGCCGATAAGGAGAGAGAGGATGACGATTCCGGAATAGCCCCAGATGAACCATTGCGTCGGGGTAAAGAGGGAATCCCCTAACGTTCTTAGAAGGTAATGGACTTTGCTAGAATCCCTTAAATATTTCAACAGGCGGTAGAAAATATAGCTGAACACGGATGTGACGAGTAAGGCGCTGACAATTTCCACCAGCAGATTTAAATGAAATGTCCAATTCTGAATAAAATCGCTAAACATATATCTATTATTACCCTTGTATTGTTAATAATCAAGGATTTATTAGTATATATATGGAAATAATTCTTGATGTAAGAGATCTGACGACGAAACTGCAGCTCGGAAAAAAAGCCTATCCCGTTGTTAATAAAGTTTCTTTTAAACTTCATGCGGGAAAAACCCTTGCCATTGTGGGAGAATCGGGATGCGGCAAGACGATGACCGCCCTGTCCCTTTTGAGAATTTTACCGATGCCTCCTGCCCTCCACCCGGAGGGAAAGGTTCTTTATCGGGGGAAAAACCTGCTTACCCTTTCCGAAAGGGAGCTCAGGTCGATACGGGGCCGGAATATCGCGATGATCTTCCAGGACCCGATGAGCTGTTTGAATCCTGTTTACTCCATAGGGGATCAATTGCTGGAGGTTGCAGAGACACACCTGGCCATTTTCGGGGACGAGGCGAAAAAAAAGGCTTTATCGGCTCTTGTCGATGTGGGGATTCCCCGTCCCAAGGCAAGGTTTGATGATTATCCCCACCAGATGTCGGGAGGAATGAAGCAGCGGGTCATGATTGCCATGGCGCTGATGTGCGAGCCGGATATCCTGATTGCCGACGAGCCGACGACCGCCCTCGATGTGACGATACAAGCCCAAGTGCTGAAACTGATGAAAGAGCTTCAGAAAAAAAGGGGGATGGCGCTTCTTTTGATCACTCACGATATGGCAGTTGTTTCGGAAATGGCCGACGATGTGGTTGTGATGTATGCGACAAGGGAGATCGAGACGGGAGACGCCGATAGCATTTTCAAGTCCATGGCCCATCCTTACACTCAGGCGCTCTTCAAGTCGCTTCCGCAGATGCACCGTCCCAAAGAAAAACTCCATGTGATAGAAGGGTCCGTCCCTCCTATCAAACAGTTGCCTGAAGGATGTCATTTTAATCCGAGATGTCCTTATGTTATGGATGTATGCCTGTCGGGAGAGGTTCCCGATTTTGATTTAGGAGGCGGGCACAAGACGAAATGCTGGCTTTATGACAAACAAAACCATTCTCACAGTTAGCGGCCTTAAAGTCTATTTTCCGATTGTGGCAGGATTATTACGGTCAAGGGTCGGTGAAGTCAGAGCTGTGGACGGCATTGATTTCTCAATAGAGGAAAAAGAGGTCCTGGGGCTTGTCGGCGAGTCGGGATCTGGAAAGAGTACGACGGGACGGGCGGTGATTCGTTTGATTGAGCCGGTAGCGGGACGGATTGATTTTTTTGGGGAAAATGTGTTGCATTTTTCCAAAGAGCGCATGGCTTTGTTTCGGACAGAAGTGCAGATGATCTTTCAGGACCCTTATGCCTCTTTGAATCCCAGGAAGACCTTGGGCGAGAGTGTCGAGGAGCCTTTGAAATACTATCGGCTGGTTGAAGAGCGGGATCTTGACGAGTATACCGCAAAAATTTTCAACGATGTGGGCCTTTCTCCCGATCTCATGGATCGGTATCCCCATGAAATCTCGGGCGGGCAGCAGCAAAGGGTCTGCATTGGGCGGGCTATCGCATTAAAACCCAAGCTTTTGATTTGCGACGAGGCAGTCTCTGCTCTCGACGTCTCCGTGCAGGCGCAGATTCTCAATCTCCTTATGGATCTTAAGGAAGAGTTCAATCTAAGCATCTTGTTTATCACCCACGATCTCTCCGTGGTGCGCCACATTGCCGACAGAATTGCAGTAATGAATCGGGGAAAACTTGAAGAGAGCGGCGAAACGGAAGAGATTTTTCATCATCCAAAAAAAGAATATACAATCGGTCTGCTGAAAGCCATTCCTTCTCTAAGACAGATGTGATATAATGACGAGGTATGTTTCCACTTCAAGCCAGCAAAGAAGGAAGCGAGGCCAGGCAGGCCTTTTTGTGGTCCTATATTCTCAATACCCCGTTTTGGGCGATTTATAATCTCCTTCCCTTCATTTTATATAAGGATTTAGGAGCTTCGGCCTGGCAGATTACCCTGATGATTACTCTGAAACCGGTTGTGTCGATCTTTTCGGTCTACTGGAGCGATTATGTGAACAAGCGGGCCGACCGTCTTGTCCCCAATGTCATTGCCGGCAATATCATCGGCCACCTCCCCTTTCTTTTTTTCCCCTGGTTTGAAAATATCTGGTGGTTTATCGGGTCGTTTGCTCTTTACATGATGTTTTACCGAGGCGTGATTCCCGCCTGGATGGAATTGTTAAAACAGAATACGAAGGGATCGCTCAGACAGAAAATTGTCGCCTATTCGATTACGGTCTCCTACGTCGGAAGCGCCATTTTTCCGGTCTTTTTCGGCTGGATGATGGACGATTATTACCAGTCATGGCGGTGGATTTTTTCTCTGACTTCTTTGATTTCTTTGCTCTCCATCTTCTTGCAGCTAAAAATACCCAGGGTCGAAGAACCCGAGTACGAGGAAGTCAAGCCCCTTCGTCCGTTGTTTCGTCCCTGGAAAAATATGGGTATTTTGCTCAAAGAGAGGCCCGATTATAAAAATTTTCAGATTGGATTTATGCTTGGCGGCTTCGGCATCATGGTGCTGCAGCCTGCCCTGCCCGAATTTTTTATGGGAACGCTTAACTTAAATTATAAAGAGCTGGGCATGGCGATGACTATGTGTAAAGGGATCGGATTTGCTTTGACATCAGGGCTTTGGGCGAATTGGATGAACCATGTGAACATTTTTAAGTTTTCCGCCCTTGTGGTTTTTATGTTTTCTCTCTTTCCTCTCGGCCTTTTATCGGCTCAATATTCGTTGATTCTTCTCTATCTTTCCTATCTTGGCTATGGAGTGATGCAGGCGGGAAGCGAGTTGGCTTGGAAGCTCTCGGGCCCGATTTTTTCGCGTGAAGAAGACAGCTCGCTCTACAGCAGCGTCAATGTCCTCACAGTCGGAATGCGTGGGTGCGTCGCCAATCCTCTCGGAGGACTCCTTTGCGCTTTGGGCGGTCCGGCCATTGTGATGATACTTGGATTTTTCTTTTGCTTTTCCGCGGCCTTGCAGCTGAATTTTGCGGGGAGAATCAAACTCGCTGCCGGTGTTCCGAAATGATTTTTTCCCGATCTTGCCAAAAAAAAAGAATTACCAATAATAACAGCAATGTTAGAGCGAGAATCCCACATAAGAACCGTCGCCTATTCCTATATCCACAACATCCATATGCTGATTTCAATGCAGCAGAGGTTAGTCACTCCATGCTGCAAAAAAACCCTCATCCGCTCTGAGCTTTCGGAAAATAACCGCAAACACTGCCCTTCCTGCAAATCGGAATTTCATCGGGTTTTTGTCAAAATGATCCACAATCGGCAAACAACAGTCGATGAACGATTCAATCTGACTTATGAAACAGGCTTGCCCTTAAAACTCGGAAAAAGAGAATCGCTCTCCACTCGGCAGAAAGTCATTCTCGCCTTTAAAAATAATGAGGAGCCTGAGCTCGAGCCGGGAGAAACCATTCCCCTTGATCTTCGCATCGCCAAAGTTGGCCGATGCATTTTCCGCGCTCTCGTTTACAGGGCGGTTTTGCTCGATAAAATCCTGTTTAACCTTCCCTCCCGGATCGGAAAAGTATTTTCTAAAATTTCCTTTTCTTCTATCTTTTCCGGAGTGAGGCAGCACCGATGAGTTTTGAAACTACATTCAATCAATTAATAAAAGCCGTCAGCCGAGAGGATTTTGCACGAGTTCTTGAGGGACAAAACATTCGGGAGCTCTTTATCCATTTTTGGGAAAACCATAGCGATCGGATTGCCCTCAGTCATCTCGACCCCCTTCTGCTTGCAAATAAAAAGATCATCCGCATCTCGGGCAATGATGACTGTCAAACAGTGGCTAAGCTTGCCCTTAACCAATTACTTTCAGAAGATATAAGCCTATCCGACCGGCAGAGAAATTTTTTTCTCAATCTCGCTGCTTCTCTCGTTACTTCTTCAATGAAAAGAGAGGATATCGAAGTGATAATTCAGACTGTTAAGGACCTTTCGGATTATCGCTGGGAAGTGGGTTTTTCCCCGATTGTGACAAACCTTGCCAT
This sequence comes from Waddliaceae bacterium, assembly GCA_963783885.1. Taxonomy (GTDB): domain Bacteria; phylum Chlamydiota; class Chlamydiia; order Chlamydiales; family SLFE01; genus SLFE01. The sequence continues at coordinate 70,053 of CAWAPJ010000002.1, forward strand.
TCTCGTTGGCTGTTTGGATACAGAAAAAGAGTCTGCAGCCAGAGCCGCAGCTTTGGTTATACATAAAAATATGAGCGGAGACGATGTCAAGGCCGTACTCACGCAAACATTAAGGCTGCAGACCGCTACTCGATATTACACACTTGAATTAGCAGCGGATCTGACTCATAACCAAATGACGGGAAAGGATGTGGCAAAAATCCTCAAAGCCATCGACCGGCTCGAAGATCCTGACCAAGTTGTCGGCGATGCCTGGACGTTGTTTAAAGATACGATGAACGGAGATGATGTCGCAAAGATGCTCGAGGGCCTTTCCATGCTTTCTGCTGATGAAAGATACGATTACAAACATTTTTCTCTGATAAAACTTCACCTGCTGGATAGGTTGATTATCCTATCTGAACTAAGAAAAATTCCTTTAAAGGATAGAACCCCATTAATCGATGCGGGTTTGCATATTCTCAACAATTATGAGGCAGGAAACGCACACACTCTTTTTTGTGTTTTGTTCCAAATTCCTATTTTTAATCTTGCCGGATGCCTTGAGCTATTAGATCCCTTATTAAAACGTCTCAATCCCATTGATTCCGATGAAAAGGTTGATGAGATTATTAGAGTTTTAAGAGCTTATGCACCATTTTCTACCAAAGTTTTTCCAAAAGCCGGTGGGATAGTCATCCAGTTCAAAAGATGTCTAGAGCAATTCTTTAATGCTTTAGCAGCTTTTCCTTTGGAACAGCAATATGAATTAACCTGGTGCGCTTATAAACTTGCTGAAAATATGAAGGCATTTTTAAACATTCTGCTTGAACTTAAAGACATTCCCGAGTCAAGAAGGATTGGCATCACTCACCTGCTTATGGTGTTCTATGGCCATGAGCCTTATCTGAAGTCGCGCTATCTACCCAAACTTTCAGGAAGTCAAAAAAAACGTATTTTCGAGACAACACGATTGCTTTTAAACCGCTATCATTTAGGAAATGAAAAAGTAATCTTTATATTTAATGGGCTAGTCAGACAAAACAAGCCGGGTTATCTTAAAAGACTCTTTCCTTTTTTAGACCAGATCAAAGATACCAATAGTATTCCCCATTTCATAGACAAAATGTCTCACATTCCTCCCAAGAGGCATGAGGAGTTTTTTACAATTTTAAATAACCTGAAAATTCAAAAGCCTTATTTGATTCCACAGATTAAAAATGACTTAATCTTTTATAACGGCTCTGTTTTGGAAAAAGCTTACCTTCATATTTCAATTGCGGACAACAATCGATGGAAATATCTTATGTTGGAAAACTCGATATTCATTCCTCCTGAAGAATACGATACTTATTTTAGGCTCTACAATGACAACCGATGCTGGTTTAAAAAAGAAAGGTTTCGATGGTCTCAAATTTTTGTTGTTCATTCTCAGCTTAAGGAAGACTGCCACCGATATCTTATCGAAAAATTGAATAACGAAAGCGGTGAAGCCGTGTTGTTGGCAGATAGAGTACAGCAACATTTTCAAGATCTGCATATACCTAAAGATCACCCTATCCATGAAAGATGCTCATCTCTTTTAGAGCCTGATGATTCTCTACAGCTTAAGGAGAATGATTAGCTTTATATCATTCGCTCTCTTTCTTGCGGCTGATTTTTTCTTGGATTCGTTTGAGATTCTGTTTGAACATCTCAATGTCGGGATATTCAGCGATCAGCTCCTCGGTCAGCTTTTGGGCGCGGTTCCAGTCCTCGCCAATGTAGGCTCGCCTTGCGAGGAACGACTTGGCCTCTGAGGAATCTTTTTCAATGCTCAGGTAAAGCTGGCAGGCAAGCTCGGGTTGATTCTCTTCGAGGAAAATTCTGGCGATGAGCTCCTGTCCCCAAACATGGTTTGATAGATTGGGAGTTCTCGAGATAAAATCCTTGGCTTTTTGAAACTCCCTTCCGCGGATATATAAACCGGCTAAGTGGCGGGCGGCCTGAATTCCGGTGGCATTCTCTACTTGCGACAGAGGAACAAGTTTTGCGGCGGCTTGCTTCATATCTCCTGTTTCATAAAGAAGTTCGGCGATCAGAAGGTTCAGTTCGGGGGTTTCATTCTGTTTATCGGCAAATTGAAGCGCAGCGAGATTGCCTCGGTTTGCTCTTAAGGCTTCAGTAAAACGATAGGCGGCCCACTCAGGCATTGCCGAAGGGTACGTTTCGAGGCGATGAAAGCGTATGGCGGCTTCATCCCAGCCGGTGTCAATGAGAGCGGTTGCGAAAATTTCATCGCTAAGCAAAAGCTGCCTCATGTGGTCGGGAATTTTATAGTTGACAACCATCGCTTCTTTTTCTGCGAGTTCATGAAGATCATAGGTTAAAGGGGTTGTTTTTTGCGCCGATTTTTTGAATCTTTCAAAGACCGGACTTTGCTCGTCAATTTGCAGTGTGCGGTTTTGGCGGTAGGATAAGATACGGCGAAGATTGATTTCAAGCTGAGGATTCCACGACTGATGCTGAAATTTGTTTTGATTCATCAGATCAAGAGCGAGGGATTCTTTCTGATTGTCGAGGGCCTCGAAGAGTTTCAGCCAGTATGTGGACTGCTGGCTTTCGGAAAAATCTTGATTATAGGGAACGGATTGATAGACAATCCCGTTCCAGTACTGTTCTTCGGGAAGTTTGATGAGATAACGGACAAGGGGCTTTGTTCTTCCTTGAGGAATGCGGTTCTTTTTCCATTCGAAAACAACGGGCTTATAAATTTTATGGAAAAATAAGGCATTCAACCAGATATCCGAATGACTCGGAGGTGCGATATCAGAAGACATCAGCCGATAAGCTTCATCGTAGCGTCCCGTGCGCATCAAAAAACCGGCATATTCTTTTGCAAGAGTATAGTCGCGGGGATTTTCCGCTTCGGCCAGAAGATATTCTTCCCGGGCCATGCTGGGTTTTCCGACTTCTTCAAGAATTTGAGCGCGAAAAATTCTGGCTTGGGCGTTATGGGGCTCTTTTTCTACAGCCTTTTCCAGATATTTCCAGCACTGCTGCGGATCTTCATTCACGCAATTAATGGCGAGTGTGATGAGATTTTGTGTGTTTTCCTCTTCTACTTCCTTGGAGTCTTCCTCTGGAGGAGTTTCTTCGGGCTCCACTTCTTCTTCATACACTTTTTCTTCGGGCTGATCGTAAATCTTCTCGAATGTTTTGTCGAGAGGGGTCCAAAAGTAGGCTCCGATTCCTATGGCGACAGCCGCAGCGGCAGCGATGGCGATAAATATGCTCAGAATGGCTTTCACGTTGATCCTTTTTTGTTTTTCAAATGTTAATGCTGCTTATGCTCAAAGTTTTTTTTAAGGTTCTCTTGCGGTATACGGGATATTGCTGTTGCCGGATGGCTCATCCATTTGCTCAAGGGGTGGGCCGCGGCGCGGCGGAGGTCCTCTGAATCGCCTATTCCGCCCTTGCTGGGGATGTCCCTGAAACTGCCCGTTTTGCCCTTGCGGGGGCGGGGGCATGTAGCGCCTGTTTTCCCCTTGAATAGGATGTCCTTGGGACTGCCCGTTTTGCCCTTGCGGGGGCGGGGGCATGTAGCGCCTGTTTTCCCCTTGAATAGGATGTCCTTGGGACTGCCCGTTTTGCCCTTGCGGGGGCGGGGGCATGTAGCGCCTGTTTTCCCCTTGAATAGGATGTCCCTGGGACTGCCCGTTTTGCCCTTGCGGGGGCGGGGGCATGTAGCGCCTGTTTTCCCCTTGAATAGGATGTCCCTGGGACTGCCCGTTTTGCCCTTGCGGGGGCATCATTTGGTTCGCTGAAAGAGAGGCGGTTATAAGTGTGGTGACTAAGGCTCCAAATACGAGAGAAAAAAAACATTTTTTCATAACTGACTCCTTATAAAAATGGAGAATGCTTGTTAGACGATGAAATGTCTCTTTTTTATCATAATAAAATTTTATGTGACAAGCGTTAATGGCTCTTTTCAGGCTGTCCCGATGGAATGGAAAAAGCCGCAATCGCATCGTCTACAGTATGATAAATCTCAAAAATTTTATGCATGCATACCAACTCAAAAATTGTTTTGATCTGTTTAGACATGTTTGCCAGCTTTAAGTCTCCGCTTTCTCCGTTTAGGAGCTTTAGCAGCGACAGAAAGCTGCCGAGGCCTGTACTGTCGATAAAGTTGAGGTTCGACAAATCCAGGACCACACGGTGCGTGCCTTCTTTTTCGATCAATTCGGCTACATGCCTCTTGAAATCGGGAGTTTCTTTTGCATCTAAATTTTCCCCTTCAAATGCGATGACAATAATATTGTTCTTTTTAAAATGTGAGATGTCCATAATCTCCTCTTCGATATTGATTTTTTTGATAATTCTTAAACTATTCCAACCATTTGGAGTTTTTTTTCTTTGATAAACAATTTCATCGGCGATCTCCTTGACGAGATAAAAGCCAAAACCCCCTTCTTTGTCTCCTGCTAAGCTGGGATGGTCGATTTCAGATGGATCAAAAGGGTCTCCCTGGTCGAGAATTTCAAAGATCAAACCCTTCTCGTCAAAATTTGCCTGAATAATAATTTCGCGTCCGGTTTCTTCATGATAGCTATGATTGACAATATTGCAGAAAATTTCATCGACGGCAACCTGCAAAAGATGTTGGATTGACTTTGTTTTTTCCGAAACCTGTGTACAAAAATTTTCGACAAATTTTCTCACTGCATTCAGTTGAGAAATGTGGCTGTTGAATTTGGCGACGTTTTCCGGAGGTTTGTATTCGAGAGGAGTTGATGTCAGTATTTTGATAATAATCAAGGTAAAATCGTCTTCAAATTGCGTTTGGCAGGTGAAATTCGATACTTCATCTTTAAGGGTTTCAATGAGTTCGGTCCCAGTATTTTCCGAGTGCATTTCGACAAGCTCCTTTAAACGGTTGGCTCCAAAAAGCTCCCCATCCGGCGAGCGGGCTTCAGTAAGGCCGTCCGAGTAAAATACAAATATATCCCCCTTTCGGAAGGGAATTTCTTTTAGGACATATTGTTCGTCTTTTTTGCCAATTCCCAGAGGAAAATTTTCTCCTTTGAAAAATACCGCATGTTTTTTTTGTGCCTGATAGTGTATCGGTTTTGTCGAGCCCAAATCAACATATGCAAGCGTTTGTTCTTTGAAATTGAATCGGCAATAGAACAAAGAGACAAATTGCTCCAAAAGTTTGAGCGGTTTATAGAGTTCATTTTTCACTTGGCTCAATATTTCATCCGGCTGCAAAACATCGATATGCCACCCTTTGGCTTTTTTGAATGCTATGTTGGCATCCATAGGGCGGGCAAAACGGGTGAGCTGCGTTTTTGCCGCCAGCCCCACAAGAGCTGCCGGCAGCCCTTTGCCCATGACATCGCCAAAAACGATATCAAACAGATGGGACGCGGGCCTGAAAAAATCGTAAAAATCAGCGTCGATATACTGCGAGGGGATAGTGAGTCCTTTAATATCTATTCCCGCGACGTCATCGGGAAAATTTCCTTCCAGAAGCAGGTTTTGCACTCTGCCGCCGATGGCAAGCTCTTTTTGAAGGGTTTCATTGTTTTGTTTGAGTATTTCCGCATTCTTTTCGTTGAGTGAGTTCAGAACCTTATTTTCCTTGATCAGGTTGTGCCTTTCAACAGATGAGACAACAGCTGTCAAGAGTCCGTGATAATCCCAAGGCTTGAGAATAAAATGGGAAATATGCGTGATATTGATAAGATCGGCAGCTTCGAGAAGATTAGTCGCTCCTGTAACGACAAGACGGACCATATCGGGCTGCATTTTCATGGCATTTTGCAAAACTTCCAGACCGTTCATTCCTGGCAATTTTCTATCGCAGATGATGGCGGCAAAATCGGTTTCTCTGAGTAGTTGCAGAGCGCTTTTTCCGTCAGTGGCTGTATGGATGTCTAGACCTATCCCTTCAAGTGTTAATTGGAGAGCTTCGAGCGATATATTGTCATCTTCAACAATGAGAACACTTTTCAGCCATTCAGGATGTTGGTTTAAATTTCCAAGTATTTTATTGTCAATGGGATCCATAATCTGTATGGGTTGATTAACTAATTGAATGTTCCAATAAGGGTTTCATTTAAGTCAATCTGAGTGATTTTTATTCTCGGGATGACTATTTTTCGGAGTATGAATAAAGAACCTATCGGTTTGTATATTTTTCGCTATATCATGGGGCTTGCGCTTTTGGCATTTATGGCGATGCTCTATTGGTCTTCAGATCTTATAGAACAGAATGTTAATGAATTAAAGCAAAGTATTCACTCATTGAGGAACGATCTTTACGATGTCAGGGTGGAAATTGACCGGGCAAGAGACGACATTGTTGATAGGATGCATGCGCCAGCGGGGGATAAACAGCTTTCTGGAGAAAAAAAAAGGGCCCAGAATTTAAGGGCGAAAATCTTTTTACCGTAGATCCATTTTACTCGTCAACCCTCCCTAAAATGATCGGCCAGAATTTCACTCCTTCCGGAAATTATCGGCAGGCTGTGATCGGCAGACCCAAAAACCTCAAGCCTTTCAGTAATTGGAGTCAGGTGAGTGAGTGGAGAGGGCTTTGCACTGTCTCTTTGGGGACGGGTCATTTCGGCGTTTATGAGACTCTTGCTCCGGCGGCCGCTTATAGAATGGAAGAGAGGACAAACAAAAAGACAGGCAAACCCGAGTTTTGGCTTTTTCTTAGGAGCGATTTGAGCTGGGAGCCCCTCCAGCAGTCTTTATTCACAGGAACTTTGCCTCTGGCCCCGGAATTTTTTAGGAAACATCCAGTGACGGCCCATGATTATAAATTCTGGTACGACGCGATGATGAATCCTTTCAATCAAGAGGCGGGCGCTGTTGCTCTTAGAACATACTATGGGGATGTCGTATCAGTCGAAGCGATAGACAGCCGCACTCTTGTTGTGAGGTGGAAAACGAAGAACATCGGGGGAATAGAAAAGGTCCGCTATGCGGCCAAGCAGTTGACATCAGGGATGATGCCTTTGGCTTCCTTCGTTTATCAGTATTTTCCAAGCGGAAAAAAAATCATCGCGAATGATCAAGATCCCGACACTTATCGAAAGAATTCCCTCTGGGCGCAAAACTTCGGAGAGCATTGGGCCAAGAATGTCATTGTAAGCTGCGGGGCCTGGAGCTTTGAGGGATGGAACGATAAGCGGATCAAGCTGAAAAGGCGTTCTGGTTACTTTAATCCCTACCTGGCTTTAATGACCGAGAGAACGACGATGTTTCGGGACAATCCCGATTCTGCATGGCAGGATTTTAAGATCGGCCAGGTCGATACGGTGACTTTGAGTCCCGATCAGCTTATCGAGTGGAAAGAGTTTTTAGAATCCGACCTTTATGCTCGGCAAAAAGAAAACAATATGGCAGCCAGGAGACTCGATTATCTGGTCAGAAGCTACAGCTATATCGGGTGGAACGAAGCCAGGCCTTATTTCCAAAGTAAAAAAGTGCGTCGGGCTCTGACAATGGCCATCAATCGAAAAAGGATCATCAGCAGTATATTGAATGGTATGGGCGTTGAGATCACTGGTCCCTTTTTTATCGGTTCCCCTTCGTATGACAAAACGGTTGAGCCTTATCCGTACGACCCTGTAGGGGCAAGGCTGCTTTTGGAAGAGGAGGGCTGGTTCGACAGCAATGATGACGGCATACGCGATAAGGAAATCGATGGCAGAAGGATTCCTTTTTCCTTCGCACTGACATACTATGTGAAAAATTCTACGACAAAGGCGGTGTGCGAGTATGTGGCAACGGCTCTGGGGGAGGTGGGCATTGACTGCCACCTCAACGGGGTCGATCTTGCCGACATCTCGGCGATGTTCGACGACAAAAGCTTCGACGCTCTCGCGCTTGGATGGGCTCTTGGCACCCCGCCGGAAGATCCAAGGCAATTGTGGTCATCTCAAGGGGCGAAAGAAAAGGGATCTTCCAATGCGGTGGGATTTTCCAATTTGGAGGCAGATAAAATTATCAACGCACTTGATTTTGAATATAACAAAGAGAAAAGAATTGAACTCTATCATCGATTTCATCAAATCATTCACAAAGAGCAGCCTTACACATTTTTATACACCCCCAAAGCCGCTTTCCTTTACCGGGATTATGTAGAAAATGTGTTTATTCCTGCCGATCGCCAAGATTTAATCCCCGGTGCGAATGTCGAAGAACCCCAGTCCTCAGTTTTTTGGTTGAAGCCCCATGTTTAATTACATCATCCGCAGATTGTTTCTTTTGCCTGTGACGCTTTTCTTCATTATCTTAGTCAATTTTGTCATCGTCAATTTTGCTCCGGGAGAGCCGACTTCCGTGACGGAAATTTCAGAAAGGGGGCAGGCTGAAAGGCAGGAAAAGGGAGCGGGAGCGTCTCTTGAAGACCGTTATCTGCAATTTCGGGAGCGGTATGGGTTGACGCTTCCGATCTTGTACAACCTATGGCCTTCTCTTTCTCAGGACTATGTTCAAAGTACTCTTGAGGAGCTCGGCAAAAAAGGGGGGTCTTTTAAGAAACAGCAGGATTTGAGAATCCGTTTCGGAGATCAATCCCGTTTCATCATGCCCAAACTCCTCAAGGTGATGACAAATTCCGAAAAATCTCTTGCCATCAGAAAATCGGCCATGCGGTTTTTTGTCCGGGGTGGGACGAGGCAGGCTTTTTTAGGGGGAAATCTGACTCCGATGCAGCAGAAGGAAAATGAAGACATTTCCGCGCAAAACGAGTTTTTGAGGAACCAGCTTCCCCAAACATCCGATTCCGAAAAGCAAATTTTGGGAAAAATAGACAATCTGAAGGAATGGTATAACAAAAATGAAGCGAGCAGAGGCTATGAACCCGATTTTTGGGAAAAGGTTTCGATCTTTTTTTTCCAGACAAGGTTCAGCCGCTATTTCGGGCGGGTGCTGACGCTTGATTTCGGGACGCTTCGCGACGATTCGAGCAAAACGGTTGTCTCTGAAGTGACCAGGAGATTCAAGTATTCGCTGACTCTGTCGGTAACACCGATGATCATCACATTTTTTCTTTGTCTTTTATTCGGTTTAATCATGGCTCTGAAACAAAACCGTTTTCCCGATTACACCCTCAATGTTGTGTTTCTGATTCTTTATGCCGTTCCTATTTTTGTGGTGGCCCCTTTTTTAATTGAAGAAGTTGCTCTGAAATACGGATTCCCGATAAGCGGATTCACAAGTCCTGAAAAAATTTATGGTATGCAAACTACATCCGAACGCCTTTTCGATGTGGTCAGCCACATCTTTTTGCCCATAGTGGCGATCATGTACGGCACACTGGCAGCCCAGACCCGTTTGGCGAGGACGGCCGCTTTAGAGGTGCACCGGCAGGATTATGTCAGGACGGCAAAAGCGAAGGGGCTTCCTTTTTTAACAGTTGTTAGAAAGTATATCGGAAGAAACGCTGCGATCACTATAGTCACCTCCCTTGCGGCATCGCTTGGTGTGATTCTTGGAGGATCGCTCATTGTCGAAACCCTGTTTGAAATTGACGGTTTCGGAAAGTTTTTTTACGATTCGGTTGTAAACCGCGATTATAACGTGATCATGTTTTCGGCGATTGCCGGATCGTTTTTATCTCTTGTCGGCTACCTTGTCGCCGACATTGCTTATACAATACTGGATCCTAGGGTGACGCTTGAGTAGATACGGAAAAAAAAATTGGCGGCAGTTCGCATCCCACCCTGTAGGGGTTGCCGGTCTTGTCGTTGTGTGTCTTTTTATTCTATTTGGGGTGTATGCCCCTTTTTTAGCCTCGGGAAAACCTTTGTTTGTCGAATATAGAGGAGTCTTTTATTTTCCGTTATTCCGCTATCTATTCTATTCGGGTTTTTACACGAAATGGCTGGATCTTTTCTTCAATCTTCTCATAGTGACTCTGCCTCTTTTTGTCATCGCTTTTGTTTTTTTCAAGAGGTTGAAAAAAGCAGCCCTGATAGCGCTTTGTCTTTTTCAGGCGGGTCTGTTTCTGTATGTCATCCTGGTTCCTCTGGGCGATCCCGCGTCGGATCCAAAACTCAGCCACGAAAAACAAAAAATGATACAAAAGGCAGCGTCTTCGGGTGATATCAAAGACAAAGAAAAAATACTCTCCTGGCCTTTTCAGCTTAAATATATGAATGATTATCAAATACTCAATCTCCTTGTTGAGTACAACGTATTGAAGGAACAAAACTTAAGACTTATGAAACAGACCGGCAAAAAGGAGCTGCCCACACTGTTTCAAATTCGTGAGAAAAGCATTCTGATAATCACAAAGGAATTGGAAGGCTCTCTGAAGGCCGATCCCGATCAGCCGCTGAAAAAGGCGCAGCTTCAATACTACAGAGACAAACAGATTTGGCTTGAAACTCAAAGCCAAAAGCTTCATTGGATGGTCATGCCGCTCCTCCGCCCCTTTCATTGGCAGGAGGACGCGGGCGGCAGCCAGGCTTTAAATCAGCTTATTCCTTGGTGGGAGGTCACCCGCATCAATCGGAAAGATTTAACGGCAGGGTTAATTTTCGGGATCCGTATTTCTCTTGTCGTGGGGATTTTATCGGTTTCCTTAGCGCTGATTATCGGCGTCCCTTTGGGGGCTGTTGCCGGATATTTCGGCGGCAGGCTCGACATCGTCTTGAGCCGGATGCTGGAAATCTGGGAATCAATGCCGATTTTTTTTATGCTTCTCCTTGTTGTGGGAATTGTTCAGAGCAAATCCATTTTCCTTGTCATGACGGTGATCGGCCTTTTCGGCTGGACCGGTTTCAGCAGGTATATTCGGGGCGAGTTTTTCAAGCAGCGCAACCTCCTTTATGTCGAAGCTTGCCGTGCCCAGGGCTTTTCCAATCGCTATATTATGTTTAAGCATGTTCTCCCCAACGCGATTCCCCCCCTTCTCACCCTTCTTCCATTTGCAGTCATGGGGGCGATTACAAGCGAGGCGGGGCTTTCCTTTCTCGGGCTAGGAGAAGAAGGGTCCTGTTCCTGGGGAGTTTTGATGGATGAGGGAAGAACCGCTTTTCCCGGAGAAAGCTACCTTCTGTGGCCGCCGGCGGTGCTCCTGACACTTCTACTTGTCGCAATCGCCTTGATGGGCGATGCCCTTCGTGACGCGATCGATCCCAAGCTTCACAGGGAACTGGACTAAAAAATCCAATTGATGATGTAGAAGAAAATCACGGCGGCGATGGCGCCGATGGGGATAGTAACGACCCAGGAAATGATGATGTCCCTTATGGTGGCGAGGTTGAGCGCTTCGAGCCCTCTTGCGAAGCCGACGCCGAGGACCGCGCCGACAAGGGTATGGGTGGCCGAAATGGGAAATCCCATTCTAGAAGCGATCAGAATCGTTGTTGCGGCGCCGAATTCGGCGGCAAAACCGCGGGTGGGCGTCAGCTCGGTAATTTTCCGCCCGATGGTTTCGATGACCCTCCACCCCCATGTCGCAAGGCCCAAAACGATTCCAAGGCCCCCAAGGGCAAGGAGCCACACGGAGACCTTTGTCCCGGGGACAAATGAGCCGTTTATCAGGACGTTCATTGCGACTGAAAGAGGGCCGATAGCATTGGCCACATCGTTGGCGCCGTGGGAAAAAGCCATCATGCACGCGCTCATGATTTGCAGGCGCGAAAAGACTTTTTCGATGATCATAAAGTCGGGAACATGAAGCTCCTCGGTCGATTGGAGGGCGATGTCACCCGAGACGGTATCGAACTCATCGACGATTTTGGACAATTTCTTTTGCACCGGGCCCCGTGAGTAGCTTTGCAGCCGCTGCAGGTATCGTTTGGCTTTGGAGACCTCGTGCACCATATCGGGATGGTGAACCGACTCTACGGCTTCTGTGGCATGTTTTGTCAAACCTTTAAGCCAATAGAGGGCCAGGAGGAAGGCGGCAAGGGAAATAGCAAGGGCGATGGCCGCGCTTTCCAGAAATGTCGGATTGAAGTTGAGTTGTTCAATGTCTTGATAGAGGAAGACAAGGGAAAAGATAAAAACAAAGAGGAAGACAATAAAAGGGGTAAACTTCTTTGTCGCCATTATCGGGTTTTCCGCAAAAAAGATCCTTTTGCGGATAAAGTAAAAAAAACCATAGGCTAAAAGTCCGCCGATCAGAGGCGAGGCAATCCAGCTTGAGGCAATGAATCCGACATTACCCCAATAAACGGCCTGGAGGCCTCCTACCGCCACTCCGAAGCCGACCATAGAGCCGACGATCGAGTGGGTTGTGGAGACGGGAAGACCCCAATAGGAGGCGGCCATTAACCATGAGCCTGCCGCGAGCAGCACCGCCAGCATTCCATAAACAAGGAGATATTGATCGTTCACGAAGAAATAGGGATTGACCAATTTCTCTTCTATGGTTTCTGTCACGTGGGAGCCGAAAAAGAAGGCGCCGCAGAATTCGAGGACTGCTGCAAGACACACTGCTTGCTTGAGGGTTAGGGCTTTAGAGCCGACAGAAGTGCCAATAGCATTGGCCACATCGTTCGCCCCAATGCTCCAGGTCATGTATAGACCGGCTATTAAGGTGATAACGAAAAGAATCGTTATCGTTGTCATTGAGATCTCCGATTAAAATGGAATTTCATACTATCAGGAAATTTCCTTTATTTCAAATCCAGAGTCATCCTGAGCCTATTGGCCAGCTTTTCAGAGAGATTTGAAATAGTGGCAATGGAGACGAATGTGCTCTGCCAGATGAAAAATGTCCCGCAGGTGAGCTCGCTCTCCGAGTCGATGAGGGATTTGAGCAGTTCGTGCTGGAGAATGTCGGCTTCGTGTTCCTTTGTGGCGATATCGTGGATCATTCCCCGAACTTTTTCCGCTTCAGTCCCGCCGAAGGAGGATTCTAGCAAATCGTGCAGTTCCTGGATAATGGCCCGGCACCCTTCGAAAGCCTCAATATTTTTTTTTAGAAAGGGATCGAAGTGTTCTTTGAACGATTCGAGCATTTTTAGTTTTTTCAACGTCAGCAGCTTAGCGACATCTTCGGCCGTATCGGCTATGCCGTCTTGAATAGAGAGGATCTCGAGCAGGTGGGAGCGGTCGATAGGGAGGAAAAGAGTTTTGGGAAGGTGGTTGCGAATATCATTTTTGGCAAGGTCGGCCTTATGTTCGAGTTTCGAGATCTCTTTGGCGATTTCATCAACTTTGTCGTAGTGTTCTTTTTCCAGGGCATCGAACAAATCGTTTGTCTTATGGACGCAGGCCGCGACCAGTTCCATATGCCCTAAAAGAGGAGCAAAAGGAGACTTTCCAAATAATTTTGATAGTGTCAGCATAATCAAGAATATACTGTATCTTCTCTATTTATACCAATTGGAACTTGACTTTACTTAATACTGCGAGTATTTTCGCAAATATTTTGAGCTAGAAATATGAATCATTTAGAACTACTATCTAAGACAACTATTGCCGGACAGACAAACTCTGCGCCGGCAGCCAATCCTGTTCGTCAATTGTCTGAAATGATTCATCCCCTTGAAGGAATCAATGCTATTTCGCCGCGAAAGGTGGTTGATTATTTTCCTCAAAACGAGGTGGCGATACAAGAGTCTGTTAGGAGTGCCAAGACCCTGATTGCTACCTAAACTTGTTGTTAAAGTCTTTCGTTGGATTCAGATGCGTAGACTCGATTTGAAGGCAAGGGTAATCCCTTGCCGATAATCGAGTCTACGCATCTGAATCCAACGAAAGATTTTAACGACAATAGTCTCTATGATACTTCCTTAGCCAAAAAAAGGGGGCATCATGGAAACTTACGCAACAACAGTTTATGTCATCAGCGAAGAAATCCTTCGAATTTTGGGGATTAAAGACGATCCTCAATCTCAAATGTCCAACGCAGAAGTGATAACTTTTGTTATTTTATCAGCAAAATATTTTTCTTGTAACTATAAAATGTCCAGATATTTATGTAAAAGATTACGATTATTCAGAGCTATTTTAAGCAATAGCCGGCTAAATCGCCGAATTCATAAAATTCCTTGGATTTGTTGGAACGCCATTTTCCGTTTTTTAGCTCTATTTTTTAAGCAAATAAATAAAGATCAGGGTTTTGCTATAGACAGCTTTCCAGTTTCATGTTGTCAGAAAAATAGAATCGATAAACGGAAGGTTTTTCTAGAACGAAGGTATTTAGGTTTCGCAGCTTCTAAAAAGCGTTACTTTTGCGGCATAAAAGTTCATATGATTGTGACGAGCGAAGGCAAGCCGGTTGAAGTTCTTTTCAAGCCAGGAGCAGTAAGCGATGTAAAGGTGCTCTGGGAAATGAAACTGGACATTCCACCAGATTCTAAACTTTATGCAGATGGTGCGTATAATTGCTTTGATTTAGAAGACATCTTGAAAGAAGAACAAATTACATTGCTTGCAAAACGGGGATGTAAAGCAAAGAATAGAGTCCGAACACCAATTGAAGAGAGGGAAATTAGCAGCAAGCGACAGATTGTCGAGACGACATTTAGCTGCATAACAAACCTTTTCCAAAGAACTTTTAAGTTCTGCACTGAACAAGGCTTTTTGATAAAAGTATTCTGTGCAATTCTTGCCTATAGTGTTTCGTTTTTATGCAAAGGGGAGCTCTAGCTAAGGTTTAGGTAGCAATCAGGGTCCAAGGAGCTTGCGATACAGGGATTAAATTCTATTTTTGCAATTCCTAAAGAAAGCAGAACTTTTGCCAACACTCTTTATGCGATGGATGAATTGCAAGCCTACTTTCATTCCGGTATGCAGGCTTTGTGGGTTGTTTTAATGACTCATACAGAGAAGAAAATCCTCGATGCAGCCAAAAGAGGTAGAGACGATATGAAATCGTTTTTTATTGAAACAGCTCATTGAGCATATCTTCATATTCTTGCCAAAAGTTATCTACCCAGTGCTCCCAATAGCCGAAGAATGTGTGGTCGATGATGGGCCAGCCGTCCCAGTGGGAGCCGACAAAAAAGACGTGGGAGGCGCCGAAAAGAAGGGAATAGATAAAGTTGATGGGGTCGAAAATCGAGATGATGTCCCGGCAGCTGATAATGTTGACTACGCTGTGGAAGCCGTCGTCCGGAATGAGCGTGGGCGATCCCATAGTGATCACACGGATCATCCTCTGCTCTTCGGGAGTGAGCAGATATTTGGCATGCAGAGTCTCTGTTCCGCCTAAACTGTGGGCGTAGTGGAATATGATGCCGCCGTTGTCGACGCCTCCCATGTCTTCGATGAGGTCCCGCCAGATTTGAGCGAGAGCTTTAGCTTCTTTGGAGACGTCTCCGAATTTTGAAAAGACCGAGCGGATCAGGTCGCGTGTCCATCCTTTTGTGCCTACATGGCAGTAGTGGACGTTGCAGCCGCCATGGGATTGGGAAATGAGGGCTAGGTTGTTTTCCAGATCCTTTGCGGAAGTTAAAATTCCGTTGATAAACGTAATGCGATACTTTTCATGCGGTTCGAATCCTCCCCCGTAAACCCCTGTATGGGATTCCGAAGTGATGAGGCCAGAAAGAATCAAATACCTCTCCCCAACTAGGAAGTTGCCGATTTCATGCAGATAGCGATAAAGGGTTTCAAGGGGGTGGAATGATTCAAAACAGGCGTTAAAGCAGTCGGTGACATAATTGTTGATGTGCTTGGCGGCGGAAGTGATTGTCTCCCAAATTCCTTTGAGTGAAAAGAGGCCGTACAGGTCGAGATTCTGCATGGGATTGCAGCGGGCAAAGGCATAGCGGTTGACTCCGTCGAAAAAACCGAGAGGGTCCTTAGAAATCCAACGGCAAAGGGAGGGGTCGTACTCCCTTTTGCCAAAATGGATGAGGCCGGTATCGGGATCGATTCTCTTGGCGGAAAAGCGCCAGGGATTGATCGAGTCTTCGGGATTGATTTTTTCCCCTTTCCGGGTCATGATCGTTTCTTTGCCGTACGCGTCATATTGATAAATTTCGCGCACTTTTTTATTGGAGGTATCGACTAAGGAGATCACCGATCCTCTGTGATCGTGTATGGGGAGGAAAACGTGCCCTTGGATTTCGACCGCAACGGCCGCTCCGATTTCTGCGCCGAGGCCAAGGCCCAAAATTCGAAGCTCTTGAATCTCGAGAGAGGCGTTTGTTTTGCCGATTTCATTGTCGCCGTCGAAAATAAAGTGTACGGGATCCTCGCCTAGGATTTGTCTGCTGAGCCTCCTGTGGAAAGGGCCGTAGGTATAGGTGATTGTTTTGTCTTCAGTCTGAACCTCGATCAACCTGTCTAAAGCGTCATAGCGGTAGGCGGTATGGGATCCGTTGTCATTTTTGAAAACGAGGTTGCCGTTTTGATCATAGCCATAGGAGGCATCTTCTGTTTTGATGACCTGATGCGCTTTATTGAGTTCAAATGAACGGGATCCATAAGCCAGAAGATTGCCCATGGAATCATAGTGGAGAGTTTCTCCTCCGCCTTGAATCAGCTGGCCGAGGTCGTTGTAAGCATAGGCGGCTTTGTTTTTCTTTTTGAAAGAGCTGTGGTTTGTGGTAACATGGGTCAGTTTGCCGTCATCATAGCTCATTTTTTGGTTGACATAAGAGGTCGAAAACTTTTCCGGACGATTTCCCTGAGTTCTCTGAATAGTGAGTTTTCCGCATTTTTTGATAAACTTGGCCTCTTTCAAATATCCTTTGGAATTGTAAGCTTTATATTTGTGGGAATAAGATGTGCGTCCGTCTGCGTCCAGCCTGTGGACAGCCTTGAGTTTTTTGCCGTCGTAGTCGTAGGCAACGCCGGAGGCGTCGGGAAGGGTCATCTGTACGCGCTTTCCGTTTTCGTCATAAACATTGATGATTTCCAAATTATTGCCGAGGGTCTCGCGAATCATCCGCCCTTCGCTGTCATATTCGCGGAGAGTGGAAGAGTTGAGGACATGGTCGACAGCTTGGACGACACGGCGCTGGTTGTCGTAGATATATTCGGAGTCAATGGTGCCGTCGGAAGAGACGACCCTTTCAAGATCCCCGCTTGGATAATAGATATAAGAAAGGGAAACGCCATCGGGTTTGACGACCTTTGTCAGTTTTCCGAATTGGTTGTATTCATAGGAATAGGTGCTGCCATTTTCGGTTTTTTGTTTGACATGCCCTCCTGGCCAGTAACTCCACCTAATTTCCACAAAAGTATTTGAAGATGCCATATCCCTTTGCAAGGTGATATTTCCGACGCCGTCATAGCGGCACTCTTTTTGGGCGATCACGGTACCGAAGGGGTCTTTTATCTCCACTTTTTCAACCCTGCCGAGAGCGTCAAGGGTGCTGATTGTCTGGGATCCGTTTGGCTGAACGATTATTTTTTGAAGCGCTCTTTGCCCTCTATCATTTTTGAAATCGTAGTTGAGATGCTCTTTGGGGTCCAAAGACATACGTACAGCTTTTTTCTCTGTTTTTTTCAGCAGAGAGCCTGTTTTGAGCTTTCCCTCTTCATCAAAGTTGTATTTTCGGGACTTTCCCTCGCCGTTTGTGGTTTCAATAGACGACCAGCCTTGATAAGAGGCTGACTTGCACTCTAGGAATTCTCCCTCTTCGTTCAGGGTGCGTGTTTCGACCACCCTCCCGAGTCCGTCCCTTTCATAGATGGTGGTTTTTCCGTCCCTTGTCTTGTGGCGGCGAAGCGTTCCGTCGGGGTTATAAATAAATTCATCTATAGAACCGTCGGGATATTCAATAAGATAGGGTTCGTCTCTGGCAGTGTAGTGAAAATGAGTGGTTTCGTTGTTTTGGTCGGTGAACGAGATCATTTGATCAAGGGCGTTGTAGCAATATGAGGACTTGTAGCGGATCGGTTTGTCATTTTCTCCCAGGACTGGAGGGTCGATCTTTTCAATCAACCTCCCCAAACTGTCATAGACGAAAACAGTTTCATTTCCGAGAACATCCCGTGATAGCGTAAGATGGCCTAAAGCGTCGTATTGATTGGATTGTACCAGCGTATTTCCGTCTGGTTTTGACATTTTTCGCCAGGCAACTCTCTTTTGGAAGTTGTATCGAGATTCAGTGATTTCTCCCGTCTCCATGTCGGTTTGAACGACGACATTTTCACTTGGGCGATATACTGTCAGAATATCTCCTTTTGATGTGTCGCTTTGATAAATTTCTCTGCCGGCCTCGTCAAACTCTTTTCTTACGATCTTTTTTGCCTGCGAATCGGAATCGAAAAATTCCTGCAAAGCGATCTGTCCTCTTGCTGCATAGCTGCTGAGTGTTGTCCGTTTCGATTTTTCTCCGCTCTCATCCCAAAGGCTCTCTTCGATAAGCTCCGGAAGTCCAGCTGAGTGAGGTTTTTCGCTTGGAGTAATACGGGTGATTTTTTGTTCGCTTTTGCCGGATCTTAAGTCTGTTTGCACGGTTTTGATCAGGATGCCGTTTGGATCATATTCGAATTCAGTGCGGAAATAGGGGGCTTGCCCTTGACCGGTTTCGGATTCGATCAAAAGAAAAGTTTCGGGATCATATCGGTAACAAGTATAGCTTCCATTGTCTTCGGTTTCGGAGGTTAAAAGACCGTCCACGGAATAGGTTCTCATACGGCTATAGCTTTCTAAAGAGTCATTTTCTCCGGTGAGGCGACCTGAAAATGTTTCTTTCACAAGGCGCTCGTTGTCATCATATTCGTACTTTCGGGTTTTAAGAATGGAGCCTTCAGGAGAGGTCGCGGCGTGGGAAACAACCAGGGGCCTTCCGCTCTTAGATCTTTTCCAGTCAAAACGCTCTTTCCTCACCAGGGTTTGCTTGTCATAGACCTCTATTTCCAAAACGCGGCCAAGGTCTTGGGAAAAGTGATAGATTGTTTTCATGCCCAAGGCGTTGATAACTTCCGTTTTTTCTGGATAGTAGAAGTAGCGGGCAATTACAATCGGCGGCATGCCGATGTCTGTTATTGATTTTTGAAGCCTGACTTTTCCGATCCGGGGATCTTCAGGATCGGTTATTTCAATAGTTTGGCCTTCTAACTCATTTCTGCCAACCTGATAGAATTCATTTATAAGGCGGTGGCCGTTTAAGGTTTCTCTCGAAGAGATTCGGCCCTCGGAGTATTGATAGGAGATTTCTTCTCCTCCCGGGGCAATGACTTTTTTTAAGGTTTCGTTTTCGATAAGAAGGCGCCACTTTTGCCCATCGTGGCTTGTAAGCTCCAGCCAGTCTCCATTTTGTTCAAAACGTACCCAGCTGAGATTCACAGATCCATTGACTTTGACCGAATTCAATTTGCCAATTGAATCTGCAAGAACGGAAAAATGCAGCCGATTGGTTTCTTTAGGCATTTTCAGGGCCGGGTGCAAAATTTTCCAATGCCATCCATCTGCAAGGGGATACCCTTCGCTCGATTCATCGGGATTGAATTCTCTTTTTAAGGCGAAAGGGAGAGGGCCGGGAATTGCGATATCGGTATTCGTCTCCAGATAAGAGCCTGTGATGACATCGACAGAGTTGTCGGTAATGTTTGACGGGTGCGCCGATAAGCCTGCTCCCGAATAAAAAAGAGATAAAATGAGTATAAGAAAACTAGTTTTTACATTTATCATCATTATTTAAACCCTTATATTACAGGTAAAAAGGAATAATATACACAATCCTGTCTTTTTTTTGTAGTTCACTTGCTCTTTTCATTATAAAAATAAATTTTATTTTGTGTTTTTGGAACCATTTGGAGAACATTTGGCGAATGTGCTATGAAATAGTGTATGAATATTGTCATTGTAGGGGCCGGACAAACAGGGCGTTATATCTCGGGACTTCTTTCAAAAGAAGATCATAATATTCTTTTAGTCGATATCAATCCCAAAAGGCTTGAACAGGCTTCCTGGAACTCCGACATCGCGACAAGAGAAGGGTCGGGCGTCGACTGGCAGCTGCTCGATGATCTGCTCGAACATTCTCCTGAGCTTTTGGTCGCCCTTACCAATGAAGACTCGACAAATCTTGTGTGCTGTTCGACAGCCAAAAATCTGGGATATCCCAGGACGATTGCCCGGGTTCGGGATAACAGTTATTTGAACCGCTCCCGTTTGGATTTCGGAAGGCTTTTCGATGTCGACGACTTCATCTGTCCCGAATTATTGGTTGCCAATGAAATAGATAAATATTTGGTCAGTTCCGGATCCCTTCGGGTCGAGACTTTCGCCCACGGCGCCGTGCAGCTGAGGACAGTACTGATACCCACTTCCTGGAGGAAATCCGACATTCCCCTTGCGAAACTTGAATTGCCAAGCGGGATGATGGCGGGGTTGATCTGCCGTAAAAAGAGCCGGCAGCACGATTATGTGCAGCAGGGAAGTCGCGAGATTATTTTTCCTCACGGAAACGATTGCATCCTTCCCGGAGATGAATTGACCCTCATCGGGGAGACGGATGTTATCGAAGAGGCTCATAGTTATTTCGGAGTATCCCAAAAAACTGTCAAATCGGTTGTGATCATGGGGGGATCCCGCACTGCGGTCAATTTGACAAAACTTTTGGAAAAACTCGATGTATCTATCCGTCTGATCGAAATCGACAGGGATAAGTGCAGGCAGCTCTCCGAGATCCTTCCCAATGCAACGATCATTAATGCAGATGGAACGAATCTCGATTTTTTGAGATCGGAAAAGGTCGGAAATGCCGATGCGTTTATCGTCAGCACTCGCAGCGATGAAATTAATGCGCTCGGGGGGCTTTTGGCCAAGGAAGCGGGTTGCAGCCAGGTCATCATTCAACTCTCGAACGCCAGCTACGCTCCCATCGTATCCCGTCTTGGGCTGGAACACACAACCTCACCGCGCATCATGGCAGGAAACAGAATTTTGAGTATTGCCTTATCCACAACTCTGACATCTCTCGTGTCGCTTTATGAAGATCGTGCTGAAATTTTGGAAATCACCGTTTCGAGCGAATCTCCGGTCATTGGAATACCCATCTCAGAATTGGGAGGGCATCTTCCTGAAGATTTTTTGATCGCAGTGATCCAAAACCGAGGGAGGGTGATGATCGCCAATGGCAATCGCATCATATCGCCCGGCGATACCGTTATTGTGATCAGCGACCCTAAACACCGCCACGAGCTTAAGAAGATTTTTTGATCGATGTTTCGAGAAATAAGCAAAATACTCGGGTACTTTTTGTCCGGCCTGACCCTGACGCTCTTTCTCCCTTTATGTTTGGCGCTTTTTTATCAATTTTGGTCAGAGCCTGCGCATCATCCGCAGCCCCACTCTTCCCTTGCATTTTTTTACACAATTCTGATCTCGGCTGCGCTGGCAGCGATATTTTTGTTTTTCGGCAGAAAATCCGAGGGGCGTCTTTATCGAAGAGAAGGGCTGGCGTCCGTTTTTTTTATCTGGATGCTGACACCTGCCATCGCCGGCCTGCCGTTTCTTTTCAGCGGCACTCTTGAGAATCCCATTCAAGCTTATTTTGAGGCCGCTTCCGGTATTACAACGACGGGAGCTTCGGTTTTTCAGGCCAAAAAATACAATCCCGCAGGTAAGGAAGTTCCCTACCGGTCCGTTATCGAATATGATCTCAAAACGGTTTACGAATGGTATGGGACCATAGCCCCTGTGAAAAACGCGAAGGGTGAAGTGATTAAGACCGGGATAGAAGCCGTCAGCAAGGCGGTATTGTTTTGGAGAAGCTTTCTTCAATGGCTTGGCGGCGTTGGAATCGTGGTTCTTTTCGTGGCGATTCTGCCTGCTCTTGGAACAGGAGGGAAGATGCTTTTTCAATCCGAAATGGCCGGTCCCGTCAAGGAGGGTTTGACCCCGAGGATTAAAGAAACAGCGCTTGCCCTTTGGAAAATTTATGCCGGTTTGACTTTGTTGGAAACGGCGCTGCTTATCATGACAAATACCGATCTCACTCTACTCGATGCCCTCACAATTACCTTTTCCACGCTATCGACAGGGGGATTTACGATTATTAACGGAAGCATCGGCGGGTACAATAATGCCAATACCGAGTGGGTCGTAATCGCTTTCATGCTGCTGGGAAGCTTCAACTTTTCTTTGTATTATTATGCTTTGAAAGGTAAGTTTTTCCGTTTTTACGATATCGAACTTCTGGTTTTTCTGATCATTGTTTTGATTTCAGGGATCTATGCGTCGTCTTTTTTGGTTGGAACCGAAGAGTATCTGACATCGGGAAAAACGGGAGGCATTTATTCCATTTCCGCTGCCCTCCGCACAGGTTTTTTCCAGACGGTTTCGGCTCAAACTTCGACCGGTTTTTCTTCGGCCAACTACGATCTTTGGCCCTATCCTATCCAAACTTTAATGCTCATTTTAATCTTTATGGGAGGCATGGCGGGCTCCACCTCGGGCGGAATTAAAATGATTCGCCACATCATGCTGTTTCGCATCGGACAAAATAAAGTTGAACGGCTGTTCCGTCCCGAAACGGTCAGGAGCTTTCGAGTTGGAGAAAGATCTATCGACGTTTCCGCTGCAATTACAGTTCTTTGTTTTTTTCTTACGATCATCGCGCTATCGGTTCTCGGGACTTTCCTTTTGACTTTCGACGGCCTAGATCCCGAGACCGCTTTGACCACGATTACGATTATGGTCAACAATTCGGGGCTCGGGTTCCGCCAGGGGGGGCCGACCGATTCGTTCGCGTTTTTAAATAACTTCGGCTTGATCGTCAATTCCTTATGGATGATAATGGGAAGGCTGGAATTTTTTACCATACTTGTTGTCTTGGTTCCCGCATTTTGGAGGGAAGCTTAAAATGCCTGAGATCGACTGGGAAAAGCAGTGGGAAATGCATGCTATCGGTTTTAAGAAGGGTGTGCTCACCCTCCCTATTGCCGGTTTCGGAGATATCTATTTAAAGCCCGGTCCCGGTTTCGGCGACCTCTCCCACCCGACCACCCGCCTTGCCCTGAAGCTCATGCCCGAGTACGTCAAAGAAAAAGAGGTTATTGACATCGGCTGCGGCAGCGGCATACTCAGTCTGGCTGCCTCGGCGATGGGGGCCAAGAACGTGATCGGCATCGACATCGATCTAGGCGCCATCAGGCATTCCATAGAAAATCAAAAACTCAATAAGATGGAAAATCTTGTCTTTTGTTTCCCGATGATCTCCTCACTCCTCCCCCCTCTCCTTTGATGATTATGAATATGATTCGTTCCGAGCAGGTACAGGCGTGGGAATCCCTTTCGCAGCTTCACCGTTTGAACGGCACGATCATCACTTCCGGTATTTTGACTGAAGACACTGAGAAGTACAAAGCCAAGACCGAAGAATGGGGCTGGCGCCTGGTCAAGTCCCAATCCGAGGGGGACTGGTCGGCCTTCGTTTTCCTTACGAGCTGAGATTCTGTTTTGAGAAGATTCCTATAATCGGTTATCCTTAGCGGTAATGAGTGGAAAAGAGACGCATTTTGATTTGACTGTGATCGGATCGGGTCCCGGGGGGTATCCCGCGGCGATCCGCGCGGCGCAGCTGGGCGCCAAAGTGGCTCTGATTGAATCCCGGGAGCTTGGAGGTACCTGCCTCAACCGGGGGTGCATTCCTTCCAAAGCGCTGATCGCTTCGGCGAGGATGTTCCATAACTTCACTAAGGCTAAAGAGTTTGGGGTTTCTGCGGAAAATGTTTCTTTCGATTATCCCAAAATGGTCGAGAGGGCCGATAAGATCGTTCAGAAGATTCGCAAAGGGGTCGAGGGTCTTGTCAAAGCCAACGGCATTACCCTTTTTCGGGGCTTCGGAAAATTCACATCCCAAAATGAAATAAAAATTTTAGGCGAAGAGAATATTGTCATTGAATCGGATAAAACGATCATCGCTTCAGGGTCCGAGCCAAGGATGATTCCCGCTTTTCAGTGCGACGGCGATCTGATCCATGATTCAACATCCATGCTGAAATTAAAGAAACTTCCCAAAAAGCTGATTGTCATAGGCGGCGGGGTCATCGGCTGCGAGTTCGCTTCGATGTACAATCTTCTTGGAGTCGAGGTGACCGTTTTGGAGCTTCTTGACCGCATTCTCACGACAGAGTGCGAGGAGCTGTCCGGGGTCCTCGCCGAATCTTTGCGAAAAAGGGGTGTTGAGATTCATACCGGAGTAGGTGTTCAGGAAATCAAAAAGGCAAAGAACAAAGTTGAAGTCAAGACCCGGGAAGGGGCCTTTTTCAAGGGGGATATGGCTCTTGTTTCAGTCGGCCGCAAGGTCAACACCTTCGATATCGGCCTGCAGCCGGCAGGGGTGGTTGTTAAGGAAAGCGGTGTGATCGAGACCAATGAATATATGGAAACCGGAGTCGACAGTATTTATGCAATTGGCGATGTCACAGGAAAATGGTGGCTGGCTCATGTGGCAACACATCAGGGCCTTGTCGCCGTGCACAATGCTTTGGGGAAAAGGACTGTCATGCACGAGAATGCCGTTCCGTCGGTGATTTTCACCGATCCTGAAATCGCCTCGGTCGGCCTGACACCGGAAAAGGCTAAAAAACAGGGATTGGCTGTGACGGTCGGCCGTTATCCTTTTCAGGCTCTTGGAAAATCCCAGGCTATCGGACACCCCGAAGGCTTCGCTCAAGTTGTCGCTGATAAAAACACAGGG
The DNA here is from genome assembly GCA_963783885.1 of Waddliaceae bacterium. Taxonomy (GTDB): domain Bacteria; phylum Chlamydiota; class Chlamydiia; order Chlamydiales; family SLFE01; genus SLFE01. The sequence continues at coordinate 94,607 of CAWAPJ010000002.1, forward strand.
CAGGTTTTGGGGGCGCAGATCGCAGGACACGAAGCGGCGACGCTGATTGCCGAAATGGCCCTGGCGGTAGAAAACGAACTGACGCTTGACTGCGTGTTTGATACCATACATGCCCATCCCACCACCCCCGAAGCATGGATGGAGGCGGCGCTTGTCGCAAACGGAACCCCCATTCATCTTCCCCCGAAAAAAGGGAGACTGTGATGCACTCAGCCGAGCTATTTGATAACAGGCCGAAAGTCCGGAAGAAAAAACTGAATTTGCTTCCGGAGAATCCCGACAAAGGAGCGCGCGGCAGGTTCCCCTCATGGCTTCACCGGCCGCTTCCCAAGGGAGCCGAACTATGGACGACAAGTCATTCGGTAAAAGGAAAAAAACTTCATACTGTATGCGAAGAGGCCAAATGTCCGAATCTGATGGAGTGTTGGACAAAAAAAACGGCCACTTTTCTGATTATGGGAAAAGAATGCACTCGAAGCTGCGGATTTTGCGATATAGATTTTGCTAAAAATCCCTTGCCCTTAGAGGCCGATGAACCAAAGCGCATCGCCGGATCTGTCAAAGAACTGGACCTCAAGCACGTGGTGATTACCATGGTGGCAAGAGACGATATTCCAGATGGAGGGGCTTCTCATCTTGCCGAAGTGATGAGGGTCGTCAGACGGGAAAATCCGGAAGCGACCATTGAGGTGCTCACTTCGGACTTCGAGGGCAATGAAGAGGCGCTGGACACGGTTTTAGACGAGAAGCCGGAAATTTTTAACCATAACATCGAGACGGTTCGGGAAAAATCGCCATCAGTCCGCCATAAAGCAACGTACGACCGTACGTTAAAAGTACTTGCCTACGCCAAAGAGAGGCAGCCCGGTATTTATATCAAATCCGGCCTGATGGTCGGACTGGGAGAGACCCCTGAGCAGGTTCATCAGACGATTGGCGACCTAAAGAATGTTGGATGCGACATCATAACAATAGGGCAATACCTGCAGGCCAGCCGGCATAAACTCCGCGTTCAGGAATTTATCACACCTGAGCAATTTGAAGAGTATGCCGCCTATGGACGATCGATCGGGGTCAAAAATATGTATTCGGGTCCCTTCGTCCGCTCAAGCTATAACGCAAAAACTGTACTGGATCATGCAAAAAAAACCGTTTGAAGAAATTTTAAAAGATGTCAATCGAAAACTCGGTTCTCCTGAAGAATCGGAAGATCTGATAGAAGGCTTTCCCCTTTCCGACGCGATGGATACGGAAATTCTCATGCATCGGGAAGTGCATTTTGGAGGAAAGTTCGACATTATGCTTGAATATTATTATTCCGGGGGCAAAGGGGTCCATCCCGAATTTCAGATCAAGCGGATCGAAGAGTTGAAAGCTTTGGAAGAATCCATGCAGGATAATCTAGCAGCTCTTCTTTTATCCGGCGCCGAAGCTGAAGAGGTCGCCCGTGCCAAGGATGTTTATAAAAAACTTCGCAGCTTATATGAAGAAGGGAACGAGGATGCAAAAATTCCCCGTCTCATAGCCGACCTGATTTTATCCGAGGAACCTGAAGCGGAAAGTGAGATCGAGGCGCTCATTGCCGAGGGGAAAAAATCCATCCCCTTTCTATTGGATCTTCTCCGGTCCGAAGATTTCCACGATCCCCTTTTCCCCGGCTATGGACAGGCTCCTTTTTTGGCGGCGAAATGCCTGGGACTTATCGGCGAGGAAAAAGCGATCGTTTCTCTTTTTGAGAACATCGGCCGGGGGGATTTTGAAAACGAAAAAATGGTGATCAAAGCCTTGAGAAACGTCGGCGATCCCGCAAAAAACTTTCTTTTAAAAATTCTGTCTCACAAGCCTTATGGGGAGGACAACGAAAGGGCCGCGCTTGCCCTCATTGAATTTCAGGACGATCCCCATGTCGCAGAAGTTTGCCTGAATCTTTTAGATAATGAAGACATCTTCACACACGATTCCCTTGCCACCTACTTAATCCTTGCCTGCGAAGGGCTAAAAGACCCTCGGCAACGGGAAAAGTTTGCCGCTTTTGCGGAAAAAACCGGTATTCACGCCCACTTCAAGCAAGATATTCAAGCAGTTATGAACTCCTGGACCTAAAAAAAGCGGAAAAAATATGGCCAAACTTGTGCGAGATCTTATTCCTGAGATCATAAAAAAAAACGGTGGACTCCCTGAATACTTCATTGCGGATGAAAAGGACTACAAAGAAAGGCTTTACGAAAAGCTGTTGGAGGAATTTAAGGAATTTAGAGAAGAGGAGTCGATTGAAGAGATGGCAGATCTTTTTGAAGTGCTCTATCACATTCTGGATTTCCACAATTTTGACAGAAAAACTCTTGAAGAGACACGAAAGAAAAAAAAATCTGAACGAGGCGGGTTCAAGAACCGTATAATTTTGGAAAGGAGTACAACCTAACTCGCATTGTAAGCATTCGGCGATCTACGTTCCCGGATAACTTGCGGGGGCTTTGGTCTGCTTCGTTGCCCTGCTTCGACAACCCCTGGAGGGGTTGCCTGCATTGGGCGCCTTGAAGCCCTTCACCCGCGCTGCGTTCTCCAGGAACGTATATCACCGAACACTTACCCCGCATTTCTATTTTTCAGCTTCATTCATGAATATTAATTGCTTTCCACTTTTCTGTGTGGAGGCGCCAGTAGTAAAGGAGGCAGGCCAGCAGGCCGTAGCCCGCAGTGATGAGCTGGGCTATTTCAATGGAGAGGTGGAAATGGATCACCCCTACGTAGACGGGAACGACGAGAAAAAGCCATATCGAGGTTGCCCCGGCAATGAGCAGAAAAAATGTGTCGCCCGCGGCAGTAAGAACCCCCATATAGAGCAGGCGGAGCCACTCGAAGAGAAGATAGAGGAGGACGAAGTAGACGCAGACTTGCAGTGAACGTAAAAATTGAGGAGAAAGACTCTCTTCAGGAACATTTACGAATTGAGCGGCCAAATCATCGGCGAAAAAATAGAATCCAATAAGAAGCAGGGTAAAAAAGAGCAGATGTAGCTTAAACCCCGACCGGACTGTTTTGTATATCGAGTCGGATTTTTTGGCACCGATAAAATTTCCTGCAATCGTCGAGACTCCCTTGCCGACGCCTTCCCCAAAAAAGAAGAAGAGAATGACCAGGCTCTGGCAGATACCGGCAATGGTGATATAAGATGTTCCCGCCCAGGTCATAATCAGGTAGTAAACTGCCCACCCCAAAATCTCAAATGTTCCGAAAAGGGCCATCGGCCCGCCGATTCTAATGCATTTTTTGAAAAGATCCCAGTTGAATTTATAATTCCAGGTGTTGAAGCGAGTTCGATTTGCCGGAGCCAGGAATATGGCTGCAAGGACAAGGGCCTGAAAAATTTGACTGCCGCTGGTGGCAATGGCAGCTCCTGTAACACCGAGGGGAGGTATCCATCCCTCTACACCGAAGATCAGCAGGACATCCAAAGAGGCGTTGATGACATTGGCGATGATTGAGAGCCAGGTAATGACAAGAACTTTTCCCCTGCCGACAAAAAAACCGGTCAGAGCGCCGTAAAGAGGGAAGCTCGGGCCGAAAATAAGCATCCAGTGAAGGTACTTTTTTTGGAGGGAGTAGGAATCTGAAAGGCCGTAAAAAAGGTCACCGCCCCATAGGCAGAGGGGGACAAAGAACAACAGTGAGGCTAGCGAGAGCCAGATCATCTGCCAAACAGGAGATCCGATTTTGTCATACCTTTTTGCCCCGTTATTCTGCGCGACAAAAACCTCTGAGATATTTGTGAGGATGAGCCAGCCAAAAACAAACGCCCACCCTAAAGTGCTGGCGCTGACTGCGGCGTTGAAGGCTTCTTGAGAGTATTTGGCAAGCAAAAGCCTGTCGACAAAAAGCATGAGCATGATCGACAATTCCGACATCATAAGCGGAAAAGATATAGACCAAAGCTCCCGGATGCTGCCTTCTTTAAATTTTGTCAGACCCATAAAAGCAATTTTGCCATGAAAAAGGTTTGACTAAAAGAACTTTATGTAATAAATCAGTATGGTTCCTAAACTAAAGAAAAAGATTTTTTCCCCTTTGAAAAAAACAGAAACTGCAAAAAAAAAACAGGTCTGATTATCATAAAATATGCTATGCTGAAGGTTAAACCTCCCGGGCGCTGCTTGCGAGGAGGATGCTATTTATTTACAAAGACTTGTATATGGCAGGAGACCTATGGATCATCAGTGCGGGAAAACGGCATTTTCCAAACTAAAATATTTTTTTCTTTTATGCACTCTCGTTTTTTTGGCCGGCTGTTCGTCAACAACGACAATTTATCACGGCCTTGACGAGAGGGACGCCAACGATATCATCGTTTATCTGCAGAATAAAGGAATCAAAACCTATAAGGTGCAAAGCTCTGAAGGGGGAGGCCCCGGGCAGCAGGGAAATCTTTGGGATATCGCCGTATCTCCCCAAGATGAAAGAACCGCAATGGCGCTCTTAAGAGCAGCGGGTCTTCCCAAAAGGTCTGGTGAAAGCCTCCTTAAGATTTTTGGTAAGAGCGGACTTGTCCCCTCTGAGATGGAAGAGAAAATCCGGTATCGAGCGGGGTTGGCGGAACAGATCGCCAGTACGATCCGCAAAATCGACGGGGTCTTGGATGCCGAAGTGCAGCTCTCGTTTCCTGAGGAAAATCCCCTGAACCCGGAGAAGCCCAAAGGCCAGGTCACAGCCTCTGTTTATGTGAAGCACAATGGAGTGCTTGATAATCCCAATACGCAATTGATTACCAAGATCAAGCGTCTGGTGGCCAGCGCAGTCCAAGGGCTCAAGTTTGAGAATGTCACTGTCATTCCCGATCGCGCTCGTTATGCCGAGACTACTTTGGGGGAACAACAAGCGCGCCAAAAACAAGAAAAGAACTGGGTCAGCGTATGGTCTCTTATCATTGCCAAGGATTCCGCTTTTCGGTTTCAAGTCATCTTTTTTACCTTTCTTATCTTTCTTCTTGTTCTGTTTCTTGTTCTTGGATGGCTTATTTTCAAGATGCACCGTTTGCTTCCCACAAACATCAAGGAGTATTTCACGGTTCATCCTTTTGAATTGGAAGAGGCTAAGCAAAAATTAGAGTCCAAGAAAAAAGCTGAAAAGGAAGAAGAAGGAGAAGAAGAAGAGGAAGAAGAGGAAGAAGAGGAAGAAACCGATGAATTGGAATCTCTTCCCGAAGAGGAAGATGAGGAAGATGAGGGTGTGACATAAGATGTCTAATCAATTGATGATGATGCGGGTTCTCATCAACCGGTATCACGGAGGCAGTCATCCGGCTCTATCTGCGCTACCGGAGGACGAAGCGAAGGGGATTTCAGAAACTCCGGTCGATAGCGACGACGCCAATATCGCGATTAGACAACCCTGGGAATTTTTGCAATCGATTCATTATTCTTGGCTTTACCCCCCCCTGGAAAAGATCCCCGAGTCAATGCTCCCTTATATTGTGGCTTCTCTTCCCGAAGGGCAAAAAGACAAAGTCGCCGGGCATTATCAAATAGACAATCTACCGCAGGATTTGCCCGGTCCCGTGAAGCATATTCTGTTAGACCGGCTCTATTCCTATTTGGAAATTAAAGCAAAAACTCCTCTGGCTTTCGTGCCTAATCAACCTCTTCAGGATATTATGAAGCTAAGCAAAGAGAAGATTGTCGATTTAATCGACTGTCTGGGGGTATATGATGTCGCTAAGGAGTTGAAACAAATCGTCGATCGCAATCAGCTAGGAAAAATTGTTGACGCGTTAACTCCTTTGCAGCAGGGTTATTTGAAATTAGTCATCCATAAACAGCAAAGGTGGTCGGCTGTAAAGCTCGGTTTGGATCAATGGGGCGGCAATAAGCAAAAATTGCAAAAAGCCCTTCATCTAAGGGGAATCATGAGGCTCGGAAAAGCTTTAAAAGGGCAGCATCCCGATTTTATCAAACATTTTTATCTCAAGCTGGACATCGGAAGGGCGAAACAAATTCAAAATTATGTCGATCAGGAAGAATCCGATAGCGCCATAGGAGGTCTTGTCATGGATGTCAAAGAAGGAATCAGTTATATTAAGAACCATGAGTAGAAAACATTTTACATTAATCAGAGGCGATAGAATTCATTTTGCTCCCGGGACAAAAATTCTTAAAGCGAGCGAATTTTCAAGTTCTCTCGATGCCAAGGAACTTTTGAAAACAGTTCAAGAAGACGCCGCTGAATATAAAATACAGGTCGCCCGGGAAGCGGAAAAGAGTAAGGAAGCCGCTGAAGAAGAGGGTTTTCAAGAGGGCCTTAAGAAATGGGCCGCCCTGCAGGCCGAGCTGGAAAAAGAAATCGAAAATGTGCATCAACAGGTATCCGAAACCGTTATTCCTGTGGCTTTGAAAGCAGCTAAAAAAATTATTGGACGGGAGCTTGAACTCACAAAAGAGACTGTTGTCGATATTGTCATTAATAACTTGAAAGCTGTGGCTCACCATAAGAAAATCAAGATTTATATGAGTCGTCAGGATGCTGAGATTATGGAGAAGAATAAGAAGAGGTTAAAAGATGTCTTTGAGAAACTGGAATCTCTTCTCCTTATAGAAAGCGACGATGTCAAACCCGGAGGAGCGGTTATAGAAACGGAAGGGGGCATCATCAATGCGCAGCTTGACAATTTGCTAAATACTTTAGAAAAGGCCTTTGAATCAATCTCAAAATAAGTGTAAGTATGCTCAAAATATTGAAAGTGGCCCTATGCCTATTAATAGCCTTTGGAGTTTTCTGGATTTCTCCTCAGGATCTTTTAGGACAAGACGAGGTTAAACAGACAAAGCCATCTGTCATAACAATCACCAACCAGCCTGAAGAAAAAAAACAGAAAACACCTGCTGAAATGCTTCAGGAGGAGCAACTCGACACCTTTTCCACCCCTTCGATTACTACTCAGGCAGTTGTACTGTCTGCCTTGGCACTGATGCCTTTTATTATTATGATCTTAACGTCTTTTCTTAAGATCGTTATTGTTTTGTCGCTTCTCAGAAGCGCTCTTGGGGTTCAGCAGGCTCCCCCGAATCAGGTCATCAATGGTGTCGCTTTTATGCTTAGCCTCTATGTCATGTACCCGACGGGATTAAAGATGTATGATGCTGCACAGGGGGCGATCAATCAGGCTAGCCAGCAGGAAGAGCTAATTTCTGCAAAGACATCCACCTATTTTCTGAAAATTGCCAATGAAGCTAAAGGACCACTCAAAGACTTTTTGAAGAAAAACAGCACTGTCGCCCACCAGGCGCTTTTTTATAAAATGGCCTATCGCGTTGTCCCCAAGGAATATCGTGCAACATTAAGTCCGGATGATTTTGTCATTTTGGTCCCTGCGTACATCACCAGTCAGCTTAAGGATGCCTTTCAGATCGGCGTGTTGATTTATATACCCTTTTTTGTCATTGACCTGACGACGTCCAACATACTGCTTGCAATGGGAATGATGATGTTGTCTCCCGTAACGATCTCTATGCCGCTTAAGTTATTTTTGCTTGTGATGCTGGATGGATGGACATTGCTTGTTGAAGGATTAGTAACGACATTCCGCTAGTGCTTCGTCAACTTAAAAATTTAGGATTGTTTGCGCTTAGATTTTTTTGTTCGAAGAAGGGCGGAGTGCGCATAGAACTGGTAAGTTGTCAAGCACGAGCACAAAGCTGAAAGGGAAAAGCTGAGTCAAACATCCAAAGTTTTAAGTTGACGAAGCACTAGGAGGAAAATAGATGTTTAGAACGCAGATTGTTCAATTAGCCTATCAAGGGCTGCTGATGATTCTCATTTTGTCTGCCCCGCCGATTCTAATCAGTTTATTTTTCGGCCTTATGGTCGCCATTTTTCAGGCCGCGACGCAGATTCAGGAACAAACATTGTCATTTACCATCAAATTAGTGGCTGTTGTCTTGACTCTCGTTTTCATGGGAGGCTGGCTGGGATCGCAAATTCTCACCTTTGCCAACAATATATTCACGAATTTTGCCGGTTGGAGCGTAGCAGCGACTTAGGATCATGAATGATTATATTCATCTCTATTTTAGTTCAGTTTTGGCTTTGGGAACTCCCGAATCGTTTTTTGCAGTGCTTTTGCTTGGACTCGCCAGACTGCTGCCGATCATCCAATTATCCCCTTTTTTCGGTTCCAGAACTCTACCTCAACCGGTGAAAATTGGCTTTGCTATCGCATTAATCGCAATTTTTTTCCCGACTATGATTATCAATCTTTCGGCTCCTGTCTACTTCAACATGAACTTTCTGTGGATGGGATTTAAAGAGTTGTTTATCGGGTTTTCAATCGGGTGGATCATGAGCGCGCCGTTTTCCATAGTTCAGAATGTCGGTATGATCATCGACCACCAAAGAGGCGGAGCCAGCCTGCAGGTCAATGATCCGACCATTCAAACGCAATCGTCTCCGATCGGTACTATGCTCAACCTGATGCTGATTTTTGTGTTTTACTACATTGACGGGCCATTCTACTTTTTAGAAGCGATTAACACTTCTTATGAAATTCTTCCTATGGACCGCATTCTCAGCCAGCGCTTCTTCAGCGAAGCCTCCACTTTTTGGCAGATTCAGATTCATATTTTGAACAAGATTATGGTCCTGAGCACGCAGCTTGTGGCTCCTCCTTTGATCGCGATTCTCATGACCGATATGTTCCTGGGAATTGCCAACAGACTGGCCCCGCAGGTCCAGATCACATTCCTCGGCCTGCCTCTCAAATCCCTTTTGGCTCTTCTTGTCATGTATCTTGGCTGGAAAGAGTACAACCAGCAAACCATTGTCCTCGTTTTCCAATGGATGGACATCCTGAAAAAAGCTATTTTCTCACTAAAGTTATGATCTCTTCAAGGGCATCGGCGAATGTGTCGATTTCTTCTGTGCTGTTGTAAAGAGCGAAGGAGGCACGGGTTGTTTGGGCGGCGCCGAAACGGGCCATGGCCGGCTGTGCGCAGAGGCTGCCTGTTCGGACGGCGATCCCTTTTAAGTCCAGCATGGTTCCGATGTCGAGCGGGTGCACGCTTGAGACGTTGAAACTAATGATCGCTCCTTTTTCCGGAGCTGTTCCCATAATCGATAGATGCTGGATCAGCTCAAGGCGTTTTGTGGCGTAAGCGAGAAGCTTCTGTTTCCAGGCGGCAATTTTGTCGATTCCGATCGAATTGATGTAGTCGATAGCCGCTCCCAAGCCAATGGCTTGAGCGATCATCGGCGTTCCCGCCTCGAATTTTAGAGGAGGCTTCTGATAAGTGGTTTTCTCGAATGTGACCGATTCTATCATGTCTCCGCCCCCTTGCATTGGAGGGAGCCGGTCAAGAAGGTCGTATTTTCCGTAAAGGACGCCGATTCCGCTGGGACCATAGGCTTTGTGTCCGGAAAAGGCGTAGAAGTCGGCATCGAGGTCCTGCACGTCGATTTTCATCGAGGGGGCGGCCTGGGCGCCGTCGATCAACACTTTGGCTCCGGCCGCATGTGCCATCTCGATAATCTGTTTGACAGGATGGATGGTTCCGAGCGCGTTTGAGATATGGGCGATCGCGACGATTTTGGTTTTTGGAGACAGAAGCTTTTCATATTCGCCAAGTTTGAGGACGCCTCTTTCGTCTACCGGGATGACCTTGAGCTTGGCTCCTCGGTCTTCGCATACCATTTGCCAGGGAACAATGTTGGCGTGGTGTTCGATTTCAGAAATGATGATTTCATCTTCCGGTTTGATAAAAGCTTTTCCAAAAGAATAGGCGGCAAGATTAATCGCGTCGGTTGTTCCCCTGGTGAAAATAATTTCTTCGGGACGTTTGGCTCCGAGGAATTTCTGCGCTTTTAGCCGCGCCTCATGGTACATATCTGTGGAGTCGTTTGCCAGTTCATATACTGCGCGATGGACTGTGCCGTAATGATCTTTGTAAAATCCGGCGACAGCTTCGATAACCGATTGCGGTTTTTGCGCTGTGGCGGCTGAATCGAAATAAATGAGCGGGCGGCCATGCATGGTTTTTTGCAGCATGGGAAAGTCTTTGGCGTATTGTTTCATGAACTTAATGTCTCTTTTAAAGAGGGGATTGTCAAGGTTTCGATCACTTCTCGGCAGAAACCGGAAACCAGCGCTTTTTTTGCAGCCTCTTCGGTCATTCCCCGCGTGCGGAGATAGAAAACTTGCTCCTTGTCGAGCTGTCCGAATGTGGCGCCGTGGGATGCTTTGACGTCGTCGGCAAAAATTTCGAGATTGGGTTTGCTTTCCGCTCGGCATCCTTCTCCGGAAAGAAGATTGGCGTTCAATTGATAAGCTTCAGTTTGTTGCGCGATCTGCCGGACATAAATTTTGCCTTCAAAGCTTGAGTGTGCCAGGTCTGAAAGGCAGTTTTTAAACAATTGATTTGAGCGGCAGCAGGGCGCATGGTGGACAATGCAGACGTTTTGATGGGCCTCCCTTTTTCCATTGAGCGCTGAGAGTCCATGCAGGCGGGTTTCGGCATTTTCGCCAAAAAGGTCGACATGGTAGTCATAGCGGGAGGCGAGGCTTCCCTTTGTGATTGACGTTGCATGAAACATGCTGTCTCTTTTGAGGTCGGCCCTTGTTGCTTCAAATTGCCAGCCGCTGCCATTTTCACCGGAGGTTGTCTGGTTTAAAGAGACTTTGGCTCCCTCTTCGATATGGAGGTCATTAACATGATTGATGGCGTAAGGCTTTTGATGCAGCACGGCGTGCGTGACGGCAAAGTTAACCTCTCCGCAGGCTCCGATAAACCCTTGCAGCCTCGGCATGGCTAAGGGAGTTTGGTTTTCATTGTCCACAACGCTGAGAATTTGAATGGGGCTTTCGACTATGGTTTTTGGAGGAATGTAGATGAATGCGGCCCCTTGATGCAGCGCGGCATTGATAGCGGAGAAGGGATCGGTTTCTTCTTTTATTGCTTTTGTCCAATGATTTGAGAGAAACGTTCCGTATGAGCGGGATGCATCTTCAAGAGAAAGGATGGAGGCATTGCCCGGAAGCGAATCCGTGCTGGAGAGCGTCGGGTAGAAACAGCCGTTTACAAAGACCAGAACCGATTCTCTGCATTCGGGTAAAATATAGGGCTTCAGATCATTTTTTGTCAGAGAAGAGGGAGCCGAAGGAGTCATTTCGAAAGTAAAAAGAGAGCGGAGTTTGACATAGCGGAACACTTCCGATTTTTTTGTCGGCAGCCCCAGCTGCAGATAGCGGCTCCAGGCCTTTTGACGCAGCCTCTTCAGCGGGCAGGGTGCCGACTGCTCGTACTCGGCTTTAAGAAAAGTTTCAAAACTAGTTTGTTGCATATCCTCTTTCTTCCAGTTGCAGCGCCAGCTCGGGCCCTCCTGATTGAACAATTTTTCCGTCAACCATGACATGAACAATATTCGGTTTTATATAGTCGAGAAGCCTCTGGTAGTGGGTGATCAGGATGAGTCCCCTGTCCTTATTCATCATGGCGTTCACGCCATTTGCCACAATACGGAGGGCATCGATATCGAGTCCGGAATCGGTTTCGTCGAGTATGGCCAGGTCCGGCTGCAGAACAGCCATCTGCAGGATTTCATTCCGTTTTTTCTCTCCTCCGGAAAAGCCCTCATTGATGCTTCGCTCTTTAAGTTCGGGCTTGATGTTCATCAGAGTCATTTTTTCATCGATGAGCTTGTCGAATTCACTTTCGGAAAGTTCTGCTTTTCCTTCGGATTTCAATTTAAAATTATAGGCTGTTCTCAGGAAATCTATGTTGCTTACCCCTGGAATTTCAACCGGATACTGAAAACTCATGAAAAGACCCGCGTGGGCCCTTTCTTCCGGCTCCATTTCAATAAGGTTTTGCCCTTTGAACCAAATCTCTCCTTCAGTCACCTCGTAAGCCGGGTGTCCGGAAAGGATTTTGGCCAGCGTTGACTTGCCCGCTCCGTTAGGTCCCATAATTGCATGAATTTCTCCCGGACCCACCTCGAGATTAAATCCCTTGATAATTTCCTTATCATCTATTTTTACACTTAAATTATTAATTTTTAGCATCATTATCCCACTGAATTTTCTAATTTTAAAGCCAGAAGCTGGCGGGCTTCCGCGGCAAACTCCAAAGGAAGTTCTTCGATAACATCTTTGCAGAATCCGCTAACGATCATGCTGACCGCATCTTCCTGGGGAATGCCTCGCGACATGAAGTAGAACAGCTGCTCTTCATTGATTTTAGAAGTCGACGCTTCGTGTTCGACTTCGCTGCACTGATTGCCCACTTCGATATAGGGGAAGGTGTTGGCCGAGCAGTTGTTTCCGACGAGCATCGAATCGCATTGGGTGTAATTTCTGGCTCCTTTTGCTTTTGGGGCGACTTTGACAAGGCCTCTGTAGCTGTTGTGCGACCTGTCGGCGGAGATTCCTTTCGAAACAATCGTCGATCGGGTATTTTTGCCGATGTGGATCATTTTTGTTCCGGTGTCGGCCTGCATTTTTCCGTTTGTCAAAGCGACGGAGTAAAACTCGCCGACCGAATTGTCTCCCTGCAGGATGCAGCTTGGGTATTTCCAAGTGATAGCAGCTCCCACTTCTACTTGCTTCCATGAAATTTTCGAATTGACTCCCTGGCAGCGTCCCCGCTTGGTTACGAAGTTGTAAACGCCCCCTTCGCCTGTAGTCTTATCCCCTGCATACCAGTTTTGGACCGTGGCGTACCGGATTTCCGCATTGTCTAAAGCGACGAGTTCGACGACGGCCGCGTGGAGCTGATTGTTGTCGTAGGCCGGGGCGGTGCATCCTTCCAGGTAGCTGACATCGGAGCCATCTTCGGCGACGATCAGCGTCCTTTCGAACTGTCCCGACTCTTTGTCGTTGATGCGGAAATAGGTCGACAGCTCCATCGGACAGCGAACCCCTTTCGGCACAAAGACAAACGAGCCGTCGGTAAAGACTGCCGAGTTCAAAGCGGCAAAAAAGTTGTCGCCGATGGGGACGACGCTTCCCAAGTACTTTTCGACAATTTCGGGATACTTCTTAACAGCCTCCGAAATCGAACAGAGGACGACGCCGGCATCTTCGAGCTTTTGTTTGAATGTCGTTCCTATCGAGACGGAGTCGAAAACCATGTCGACAGCGACATTGGCCAGACGTTTTTGCTCATCGAGAGGGATGCCCAGTTTTTCGAATGTCTTCAGCACTTCCGGGTCCACCTCGTCGAGGCTGCCAAGTTTGGGCTTGGTTTTCGGCGCCGAATAGTAAGTAATATTTTGAAAGTCGATGGGCGGATGTTTGACATTGGCCCAATCGGGCTCCTCCATTTCCAGCCATTTGCGGTATGCCTTCAGGCGGAATTCAAGTAAAAAGGGGGGCTCTCCCTTGATTTCGGAAATTTTACGGATCGTCTCTTCATTGAGCCCTTTTGGGAGGCTTTCGGTCTCCACTTCGGTCACAAAACCGTATTTATACCGGGAGTCGCGGGATAGAAATTGTTCTGAGGTATCGACGGACATGCACTCTCTTCAAGGTTAAAAGCCTTGTGTGGAAATTCCACAATATTTTTGAATAATTATAGCATTTTGAAATCTTCTCTTCAACTATCTTGTCTAGCTTTCATCTTGATATTCGCGTATTCTTCGGCCTGGCGGTAGAATTCCAGGGTTTGCCAGGACGTCTCTTGCCACCCTTCAGGTTTTTCTAAATAACTTTTTAAGTTTTTTGTCAGAATTTGATTGATATGTGTTTTTTCAGCGAGTTCATCAATTCCGGGATAGGACGCCGCAATAGCCTCTTGTCTTCTCAGAAACGTCCTTTTAAGTTCTTTCAGTGTTAGAGTTTTATTTGCACCTATGTTCGCTTCATTCCTTTCAAGAGCTTGGGTTATCTCGCCGTAATAGGGAATCGGAGGGATTTTGCTATTTTTTAGCGCTTGCAGGTAATTTTTGGCTCCTTTGGTTTGTGTGAGGAGATTTTGGAGCGCTTCATAACGGTCATTTTGATGTAAGCTGTCCTTCACATTGGGCAATCTTTTGACATCATGATTATCCAGCGCACCGAAAATAGCTTGGGCTACGTGAAAATTCGATCTTTCAATGGATGCTTGGCAAAGAGATATCAGATTTTCCCAAATAATGGATTCAAGCTCAGGAGGGCATTTGAGAATCAAGCTGATTAAATAAAATGTTATTTTTTGGTAATGAATCTGAAGGCTGGAAAATTTTCCTTGACTAAAGTATAGCTTATGAACAACGTTTTGCATTTGTTTGATTTTATCAATTTTTGCATTGAGATTTTCATAAATTTGAAGAAGTTGAGAGAGTCTTTTTTCCTTCTTCATTTGATTGCGAAAATAAAGTTCTAATTGTTTAAGGTAGGTAAGATCAGAATAACGATCCCAAACCGAAGGATCTCTATCATTGCTCAAATTTGCAGTTTTGTATTCTTCCTCTAGTTTTATCGACTTGACAAATCGCAATAACTTATTGTTGTAACCCTCATCTTTGAAGCAGCCGTTAGAGATGGCATCTTTGCCTTTAAAACAAACAACATCTGTTACTTTAATTTCCGATTCATCAAGATTCAATCGAGTGACAACATCATCGATTTCTTTTAGCTTTTGGCTAAATGTTTCGACACAATACTTAAATCTTTCGAACTTCTTAACATGAGGCTTTATGGCGTCCAATAATTGATTGAGGCCGGAAATAGGCAAGAACTTGAATTCGGATAATAATTCCTCATATTGCCGGTCGTCAATGCTGCTTATCTCTCCGAATAATTTAATGGTGTCTATATCGAATGAATTGGTGAAATTCTTAATGGCCTCCAAGTCTCTTTTTCCAATGCGGTCTTTCTCAGCAATCTTTTTTACTTTTAGCAGTTCTTGTTGGTTCACTTGTATTTTATGAATCAGACATTTGATCTCACCGATTTTTTCTTCATTGATTTTGGAAGCTCCGATGTTGAGTAATATCCCCAGACATCTTTTGTCGAGGTCGTTTAGAATGTTCCTAATTTCTTTCTTTGAAAGATTTTTTGAGGTTAAAGCATTTTCAATATCCCATCTTTTTTTTATTTTCGGACTATTATTTTTCTTTTGAAAACTTGCAATTTTTTCTTTGGCATAGGAGGCTCTTGTTCTAAGAAGGTCTGCTTCTGGCGTATTATTATAGAGCTTCTGTATAAACTTCCTGAGTGAATAAATCTGTTTTGAAGGCGTTTTCATTCTGTTTAATTTCTTATCAATGATCGATCGGGAAGTTTCATCGAATATTAAGGAACATTGAAAAAAACGGAGGTCTGAGAGGCTAAGGGATTGATATTTCTTTGCTTGTTTTTTGTCGGCATGAAATTTTTTGCTTAGGTCGGGAAAAATCCGCGGAGGACCTAATTGAGGCGACGTGTTTAAAAAACCCTCCTGATTGGAAGCCTTTTCTTTCGTCAAAGCATCTAAAAGGTTATCGTACTTGGGGTGGCAGGAATCGGTCAGGATGTTTTTAAGCTCTTCCAAGGAGGAAAATTGCGGTGGAACGTCTTTGGAAAAAAGGATCTTGCTTAAAAAAAAGAGGTTTTTATTTCGTAGGTGGAATTTGAAATAAGCCATTCGGATAGCGTTTTCATAATCTAGCTTTTGAAAGATCTCTTTACTAGCATAGTGGCAAATTTGTACGGCTCGATAATGCCTTAGGCTGGAAAATACCGGCTGTTTTTCTTCCAATTGCCTGTAAAAATCTTTTAAAACATATAGTGTCTTCTCATCGATGTTTTTCGGAGGGTATATCGCGTAATAGACAGCAGAGATTTGCCAGCACTTTTCAAAGCCGAATTTGAAAAATTTTCCAATCTCCTGAAATTCTTCTTTTTTAATGGGATTTGGGATAATGGCGATATTGAGGGTTGAAATCTCTCTTAATAAAGAAGGAGAATTTCCTTTTATGACAGCAATCATAAAGAGATCCAGCAGAGATTTCTTGGCGCTGGTTTCGACAGGCTCTATTTCAGAGCTTCTTTTAACTGTGTCATTCACATAGGATAAGGTTTCATAGACTAGATCGTTTTCAAATTTGTTTTGATAAAGAGATTTCCATGAATTCATCAAGCATTCCTTTAGTTTGATAAATGGCCAATATCTTAGAATCTAATAGATTAATTGTCAAATAGATGGAGTATTAAGAATAAGAAGAAATGAGGTACTTGGCTCTTTTTTTAAGAAACAAGTTTCTCTCTTTCTGATCGATTTCCCGAAGGGACCACCCGGGGTAGGGATTTGTTTCGATCATTTTGTAAGGACGGTCGGTGCCGTTGACTTTGTTGAAGGTCTCTTTGTTGCTTACGCTTTTTTTGAGCGCTTCTTTAAACTCTTTGGGATAGAGGCTTTTCAGCAGACCAATGATCATATATTGGGTCGCAACCGGTTGAAAGCGCAACGGGTCGCTGACGACGATAAGAATGCCTTTGCACTCTTCTTTTGCGAACTTTCCGTGATAGGGTTTGAAATGAAATGGCTGGAAAGTCACTCCGGGCAGTTTTTGTTCATTGAGTTTGCCGGCAAATTTGACAGGGTCGATCCACGGCGTTCCGACAACTTTGAACGGGAGGGTGTGGCCGATGCCTATGCTAACCAAGTTAAGCTCTCCCAAAATGCCTGTCATAGGATAATAGTAGGAGGTTGTGGCTTCGGGAATATTGGGACTTGTGGGGATCCAGGGAAGTCCTGTGTCGCCGAAAGTCATCCTGCGGTTCCATCCTTTCATGGGGACAACGGTCAGATCGCAATTGACCTTGTATTCCTCATTGAAAAATTTGGCAAGCTCTCCGCTTGTCATTCCATGGACATATGGGACGTTGACATATCCCAGAAAAGAGCGCCATTTGGGCTCTAGCATTGGTCCGTCGACAACGACGCCGTTGATCGGATTGGGACGGTCGGCGACGATCACCGGAATTTTATGCCGGGCGGCCTCTTCCATTAAATAAAAAAGGGTGGTTCCATATGTGTAGGATCTTGAGCCGATATCCTGAATGTCGAATACAAGGACGTCGATATTCTTAAGCATTTCTTTTGTCGGGCGTTTGTTTTTGCCGTGCAGGCTGTAAACCGGGATGCGGGTTTTTTTCGAGTCTCCGATCAAATCACCGGCATGGGAAGCTCCGTTGATGCCATGCTCTGGGGCGAAGAGGGCTCCCAGATGAACGCCCAGCGCCTCTTTGTGGGAGCGGATCCAGTCGATGCTGCTCTGAAGCCGGCTGGTGACGCCGGTTTGGTTGGTGACAAGACCGATCCGCTTATTGCGGATAAGATATTGATATTCAGGGGTCATCAGAACTTCAATTCCCGTCATCACTTTCGGAGAAGAAAGAAGCGGGGAAAAGGCTGCAAGAAAAAAAAGCATGAAGGCGGCGATTCTCATAAACCTTAAGTATACTTGTTCTTTTGGTTTTCTAAAAGTAGTCTCTTAAGAGGGAATTGCAAAACTAGGGCAAAACCGCTTTTTGGGCTATTTTGCCCTAGTTTTGCAATTCCCTCTTAGTTATAATCATTCATTAAGATTTCGGAGGCAGTGCGGCATGGATGAATCCCACTACATGTTAAAAGCTAAGCAGAAAATAGAAGGCGTCAAAGGAAAATCTTTGACAGTAGAAACTAGGCGAGAGATCGCCATCGAGCTTGCTGCGCTTATGATTAATGAATCCAGGAGGATACGTTCGTATTCCGAACGCGCACAGCAGGATCAGCTGGCAAGAATGATGGAGGATCCAGAAGGAAAGGATTTTACCACAACCCTGACCGACGAGTGTTTTCGAAGCAGCTCTAACCGCCGCGTTGCCGATCAAATGAAATACATCCTCGCTAAGTTCGGCATCCCGCAGTTTCTCTCGATGGATAAAAAAATTCAGCTGAAAACTTTCAAGCTGCTGGGACCTTCGATGGCCTCGCTGTTTGTTCCCGTCGCAAAAAAAATGATCCGCCGCGAGACTTCCCGAGTGATTTTACCCGCTGACAAGCCGCGGCTGAAAAAACACATCGAAAACCGCCGCGCCGAAGGGGTAAGGGTCAATATCAATCATTTGGGCGAGGCGATCCTGGGCGAAAAGGAAGCTTTAAGGCGCCTTCAAATGTATCTGGACGATTTGGCCCGTCCCGAGGTGGAATACATTTCCGTCAAAATATCGACGATATGCAGCCAGCTCAATCTGCTCGCCCGAGAAAAGACAATCGAGATACTTTCCGAGAGGCTTAGAAAGCTGTATCGCGAGGCCGCCAAACATCAATATGTCCTAGCTGGCGGCAGCTTAGCCCCCAAGTTTGTCAATCTCGACATGGAGGAGTACCGCGACCTTCACTTAACGGTTGCGGTATTTCGAAAAGTTTTGGAAGAGCCCGAATTTTTTCATCACTCTGCAGGTATTGTTCTTCAGGCCTATCTTCCCGATGCCTATCTCCACCAGCAGGAATTGACCCTTTGGGCGCTTCAGAGAGTGGCCAGCGGCGGAGCGCCGATCAAGATCAGGATTGTCAAGGGAGCCAACCTGGCGATGGAACAGCTTGAATCGCGTCTCAAGTGCTGGCCTCAGTCACCCTATTTGCATAAAGTCGATGTCGACGCCAACTACAAGAGAATGGTCGCTTATGGATGCCAGGCTGAACACTGTTCGGCAGTCAAAATTGGGATTGCCTCACACAATCTTTTCGATATTGCCTATGCTCTTTTGATCCGCGCTGAAAATCAAGTGGAAAGGGATGTTTCGTTTGAAATGCTGGAAGGGATGGCCGATCCTATGAGGCGGGTTGTCCAGTCGATTGGCAACGATATGCTTCTTTATTGCCCCGTTGCTTTCGATAAGGAGTTTCAGCATGCGGTGGCCTATTTGGTGCGCCGCCTGGATGAAAATACCGCACCCGAAAATTTCCTTCGCCATGCTTTTGATTTGATCCCCGGCACCCGCGACTGGCAGCAGCAGGCCAGTCTGTTTTCATTATCCTGCCATGCGGCAGGTTCTGTCAGCTTCAAGCCAAGGCGCACGCAAAACCGCCTTTCCGAGCCTCCGGAAGTCGAGAAAACAGGCGCATTTCAAAGCGAGCCCGATACTGATTGGGCATTGACGCAAAACGGCAAGTGGGCAGAAGAGATCGTCTCCAAATGGAGCGGAAAAGACTACGAGACAATTCCTCTTGTCATCGACGGAGGCGAAGTACTTCCCTCAAGCAAAAACGATGTCTCCTCCCGGCCTGTTAGAGATCCGTCACGTCCGGACTCAGTTCTTTGCGAAATGTCGCAGGCCTCGCAGGGCATGATTGACCGGGCCCTCAAAACCGCAGAATCTATGGAGTCCGAATGGGCCTCTACTCCTGTGTCGGAACGTTGTGATTTGCTTTTTGAAGCCGCCGAAGGGCTTCGCAGGAAAAGGGGCGATCTCATTGGAGCGATGATTGCGTCCGGAGGAAAGATCATTCCTGAAGCCGATTCGGAGGTTTCCGAAGCTGTCGATTTCATCGAATACTACCGGCGCCGCATACTCGAGATAGACGCCATGGCCGATGCCAAGTGGAAGCCCAAAGGAACGACAGCGGTTCTTCCCCCTTGGAATTTTCCCTGCGCCATCCCAACAGGAGGGATAGCCGCCGCCTTGGCCGCGGGAAATCCCGTTATTTTCAAGCCGGCTCCGGAAGCGGCTCTGATCGGCTATGAAATCGCGAAGGTTTTTTGGGACGCCGGAATCAGTAAAAAGGTTTTGCAGTTCGTTCCCTGCAAAGACGAGCCGGTCGGCAGCCATCTGATTAGAAGTCCTATCGTAAAAAAAGTGATTCTTACTGGCGGTACCGAAACCGCGAAATTGCTTTTACGGCTCCGCTCCGGGCTCGACCTTTGCGCCGAAACAGGCGGCAAAAACGCAATCATCGTGACATCTATGGCCGACCGCGATCTTGCCGTTAAAGACATTGTCCATTCCGCTTTCAGCCACTCGGGGCAAAAGTGCAGCGCCTGCAGCCTCCTGATTCTCGAAAAAGAGGTTTATCAGGATAAACACTTCCTTGAGCAGCTCGCCGATGCCGCTAATAGTTTGACAGCAGGCTCTGCCTGGGATTTATTCACCCGCGTCAATCCTTTGATTGATATTCCGGGAGAAGCCCTTATGCGAGGCCTCACGACGCTTGAAAAAGGCGAATCGTGGCTCCTCGAGCCAAAGCAGAACCCGGACAACCCCCGGCTTTGGTCTCCGGGAATCAAGTTAGGCGTTAAACCCGGCTCTTATACACACCAAACGGAGTTTTTTGGTCCACTCCTTGGCATCATGTGCGCCGATAATCTCAAGCAGGCCGTCGAAATAGCCAATGGGGTCCCCTATGGCTTGACCTCTGGCTTGCATACCCTTGATGAAAGAGAGCAAAGCTATTGGGTTCAGAGCATTGAAGCGGGCAATTGCTACATCAATCGCGGCATAACCGGAGCGATTGTGCGGAGGCAGCCCTTCGGCGGGTTTAAAGAAAGCTGTTTCGGGTCGGGGTATAAGGCAGGGGGCCCTAACTATCTGATGGCGTTTATGACGCCGCAGCAAACAGAGCTTCCCAAAGAGGCCGAACCCTTTGAACCGGCCCTGGCCCCTTTAAGCTGCGCTATGGAAGACCGGCTGCAGGGAGAGACGCTGAAACTTTGGCAAAAAAGCGTGGGCAGCTATGCCTATTTCTGGAAGACAGAGTTTTCTCAAGACCACGATCCCTCCGCCATTTTGGGGCAGGATAATATTTTGCGGTATGTTCCAAGAAAGCTGGTTCTGCTCAGAGTGGAAGAAGGGGATGAAGAGATCGATATTTTCAGAGCCGTCGCCGCGGCGCTGACGTGCAATACCCCTCTGCAGTTCAGCTATGGCTTTGATAAGTTCGACGAGACTGCCGCTCTCGAGTGGTGGAAGCAGCTTCCCGGAATCCAAATCATTAAAGAATCCGAGGAAGAATTGATAAAAAGACTCGATGAGCTTCCGGAAAAAAGAATTCGGCTTTTATCGGAGCCCTCTGAAATGTTATTCCGCGCTTTTGCCGATTCGGCCTGTTCACTGCTTAAGAATCCCGTCATGGCAAACGGCCGCGTGGAACTTCTGAACTATCTTCGCGAAGTGAGCATCAGCTACGATTATCATCGATATGGAAACATTGCATTTAAAGATGTCGGAAAAAGACGACCTTAATCCCGAACAAGCCGAAGCTGTTCATCATCTGGAAGGGCCCCTTTTGGTCCTCGCGGGAGCAGGTTCGGGGAAGACCAGGGTTGTCACCAAAAGGATCGTCCATCTTCTTGAAAACGGCATCGCCCCCCACCAAATCCTGGGTTTGACCTTCACCAACAAAGCTGCGGGCGAGATGAGCGAACGGGTGCGAAAAGAGACTTCTGCGCATGTGCTCATCAGTACATTCCATAGTTTGGGCGCCCGCATTTTGAGAGAATCCATTCACAATCTTGGCTACAGCCGAGGCTTTTCCATTTATGACGAAGAAGATTCGGAAAAACTGCTCAGAAGCTGCCTCGAGCAGTCCGATTTTCCCGACAGGAAAAAAGCGAACAAAACATTTCGCCAGCTCATTTCCCGCTCGAAAAACGCGATGGAGGGTCCCCTTGATCTGGATCCGGCCGAGTTTCAAACACAAACTCTCAAAAAATTCCCCGACGTCTACGCCCTTTATCAGGCAAGGCTTAAAGAGTGCAACGCTGTCGATTTCGACGATCTTCTCTTTCTACCGGTTAAACTTTTTAGGGAAAATCCCGAAATCCTGAAAGTCTATCAAAGCCGGTGGAAATATCTGCTCGTCGACGAGTACCAGGATACCAACCACGCCCAGTATGAACTAGTCAAACTTCTCGCGGGCGCAAGGCAGAATCTTTTTGTCGTCGGCGACCCCGACCAGTCCATCTATTCCTGGCGCGGGGCGACGATTCGCAATATCCTCAGCTTCGAAAAAGATTTTTCCGGAGCCAGAGTCATCCGCCTTGAGCAGAACTACCGAAGCCGCGAAAATATTTTGGAAGCGGCCAACGCTTTGATCGCAAAAAATGAAGGCCGCTATGAGAAAACTCTTTGGAGTGAAAGAGGCATCGGCGAGAAGATTCGGGTTTTCAAGGCTCAAAGCGAGTCGGAAGAGTCCGAGTTTGTCTGCAAAATGATTCGGGAGCATCAGCAGGCGGGAGTCTCCTTGGATGAAATCGTTGTTTTCTACAGGACCAATTTCCAGTCCCGCGCTTTCGAAGACGAGTTTCTGCATTACCGCATCCCTTATGTTATTGTTGGAGGCGTTTCTTTCTATCAGAGGAGGGAAGTAAAAGATATATTAGCGTTTCTCCGGATGGTGCAGACGTCAGCCGATTTTGTGGCCTTTATGCGGACGATCAACATTCCGAAGCGCGGCATCGGAGCGGCGACAATCGACAAACTCCGCCTTGCCGCAATCCAAATGAGCATGCCCATTTTCGATTACTGCCGCGCCCTTATCGGGGATGAGCCGCTGATGGAAAAAGTCCGCCTGAACAAAAAGCAGAAAGAGGGTCTTGCGGCCTACGTCAAAATCATTGAAGAGCTCAGATCCTGCGCCGCTGCCGGATCCATCCGCGATCTTGTGATCGACACCATTGAAGCGACAAAATATGAAAGCGTGATCCGGGAGGATCCCGAAACTTACGACGACCGCCGCGAGAACATCCTGGAACTGGCTTCCAAAGCCGCCGAATGGGAGGAGAAGGCCAAAGAAGCGTCGCTGACAGATTTTCTTGCCGAACTGACGCTTAAATCGTCGCTCGACCAGCAGGACCTCACTCAGGAGAGGGTGAAACTGATGACCCTTCACAACGGGAAGGGTCTTGAATTCGATGTGGTTTTTCTAGTCGGCCTTGAGGAAGACCTCTTTCCCCATATCAACTCCAAGGATAGCCTCGAAGAGGTTGAAGAAGAGCGCCGCCTCTGCTACGTGGGCATGACCCGCGCCAAAGAGCAGCTTTACCTGACCCGCGCCAAATTCCGCTATATGTGGGGCATGCTCCGCCAGATGAACCCTAGCCGCTTCCTCGATGAGATCCCCCGCAAGTATCTTAGCCGCTAACAAACGTCAAAGGCAAGGAAGCAGCAAAGAGGAGTCAGATTGCCGTCATTCCTTGGAAATCGTTCATAAGAGTAAACTTAAGAGCCGATTCTCTAATATCGATCATCGGGCATCATATTGGCAACTTCTATGGCCTTCTCAAAGTTTCCGCTTTGCTTTAATGCCATAGAAATTTCAATAAGAATAGGCGTTTTAACAAAAGTATCAGGTATCATATTGGCAGCTGCTATGGCATTCTTCATGTGTTTGCTCTCTGTTAATTTCTCAGAAATAGTCCAAAGAGTAAAAGCTTTTTGGTCATCATCAAATGTTTGATCAATCTGATTAATTTTTGCCGATGTTGCTAAATCAAAGATATTTTCAAAAAAAATAGGTTTAATTATGTACTCTGGTGACTTTTCTAAATTATTTAAATATTCAATATCTAAATCCTTTAATAATTCTACAAAACGTTTTCTTGTTGTATAAATTGACGATTTAATTTGTTTTAGGTTTTCTGCATCTAGAATTTGATTGTCTTTTGCAATACTAAAAAGTTGTTCTCTTTTAGGAACTTCTGGTAAATTTTCACCTAAAAATTTTGCAAATGCTTTTATCCTACAAGATTGTTTGTGTTTTGCTGTGTATATTGATAAATCATTCCAATGACGATTCACTACAGAGGCGGACTGAATATCTTTAGGGTTCAAGTAACTAAAAATCATTGAGATAATTTCCCTAGGCAACGCGTTATCTATCAACCCTTTTTGTTGTGGAGGTTGATTATATTTATAAACTTTTTCCCCAACTTCAGCTGTTTTATTCATTTTTTTCTCCAGAATAATTTTTTAAAATTAATATTATTTATTTTAATTGAATTCAGTTAACTTTCTTATTAGCAAAGAGTATTTCTGTGGAAGGATGTCGTTTCATGAACGCCTCTTTTGTAATTTCGATTTTCCACCCATGGTAAGGATCCCGAATCTCAACGGTTGTTTCTTTGACTTTATCAACAATAATACAATGCCCAAAGATTTCCGAGCTGATAGCGATAATAGCGGGACCGAATTCATTAATTGCGTCTTTCAGCTGATCCAAATAGTCTTTCGATGCGCTAAAAGTTTGCTGAGTTGCTTCCAAGTCTAACTCTTCTATAAGGGCTTTTCGTCTCTGATTATTGGATAAGTCTCCATACAAGACCCCGGATAAGTTAGGCTTAACGGCGAGATCCAGGGCTCTCATCGCGACACAAGTTTGGCCGCAGGATCTTAAAGCTTGCTGCAATATAACTGCTTTATTCGAGGCTGTAAACTTGGCATCGACGGCGCAATGTCTTTGTTTAAGTGTTGTTTTTTTGACTGGTTTGACAACCTCTATGATTTCACTGTCGTGAAATAAAACTGTCTCATTATGTTTAGTGCTCCTGCCAACGATTTTTCCATTGACTCTCTTAAAAACCCCGGAATTGATCATTGAAATCTGCGGCCGTTTTCTTTTTAAATTTGATTCTTTAAAAGTCTGCGTTGCACCGCTATATAACCTGCTTTCTGCGCTCTTTTTTGTTGGGGGAGAGCCATTCAGATCCTCTGGATTGAAAGATTTTTTATTACAAGTATTTATATGTAATGAAGTAGTTGTTATTTCAAGGTTCATAGTTTTGCCTCTTAATTTTTTTTAATTTAATTATAAGAAAATAAAATAAATTATTTATTAAATATATATTAAGAGGTTATAAAGAAACTAATTGGCTGTAACCGGGATTTTGATCCAATCGTCCGGAATGATATGCTCGCTTGAAAGATGGTGGTCGGGATGGAACCACGGATAAGGCGCCGTAACGATTTTATCGGGATTTTTGTTGAGGTAGGCTGCCCACCAGCTGAATGAAGAATTGGATATGATCTGATGCTTCATCAGGCTCATAAGATAAAAATCCACATAGTGTTTTTCTCCTTCAATGAAGATGAGGGGGCGGGAAAAATTTCTTAACTCTTCTTTTGCCCAATCCATCCGATCGGAGAAAACCACAAAGAGCGCCTCTTCGGGAAATAAAGTGGACGCTTCTTCCACATAGCTCAGGTCAACTAAGGGAAACATTTTCTTTAGGGAAACATCTTCTTGCAAATACCCCCTCAATTCCCGTTTTTAGTTGAAATTCGGTGACTCCATAGTACGAGTTTACGCAACCTTTGTTTTTATTTCACTCTGAATTCGGATTATCCTTTCCCTTACCTCTTCGATTGAAAAATATCCTTTAACTTTTCGAAATCTTTTTTCTGCATCCAAGAGGGTTGTCCCCAACCATCTTTGCGCCATTTTACCCTTTGTTTGAATACGAGTTATACGGCCCATACGCCGGCTTGTATTTGAGAACACTGATTCAATCGGATTTGCGGAATGCAGTGTCTTCCTCAAACGAGGAGGCACTTTTAAACAATGCACCGTGAGGAGTTCTTCAAAACACTCACGGAGAGATTCCGCTGCAGATGGGTTGATTGTTTCAAGCCAACTCTCCAATTTCTTGAGTTCATTCTTAGCATCTTCATACTCAAGGCAATTTATTGCATTTCGGAAGCGATGATGCGCTTCTTTTCGATATTTTTTGGGAAGATGCTTTTGGATATTTCTGTCTTTATGAATCGTACATCTTTGATGTATAAGTAATTTCCCAAACCTATCCTTCAGAGCCTTAATGATCCCTTTTCCTCCATCGGTTATAAAAAGTATTTTCTCATCAAGCTTTAGTCCTCTGCGGTCGAGATTGTTCAACAGCTCTTGACAAATCACATTATTCTCAGTTGCACCTTCCCAAAAACCAAGAGAATGCTTATTTCCTTCAAGATCAATTGCCATTGCCACAATAAAAACTTTTCCTGCCAGATGATAACCATCAATGAGGATAGCGAAGGAAGAAAAACTGCTTAAATCTCTATCTTTTAATTCTTTAAGCTGTTTACTTGTCGCCGCTTTCAAATGCCGTGAAACAGAGGATTTAGAAATACCGAAGTGGTCAAGCAAACCGTCCAGCGCACCCTCATACTCCCTGCAAGAGATCCCCTTTAAAGCTTTTTCTAAGAGATCATCAGAAAATCTATCTTATTATTTAGTTCCTGATATACAGAGAGTTGGACTTCCTCTCATTCCTTCCGCGAACGTGGCTTTTTCACTTTTATTTTTTCTTCTTCCACATAAACAGAACCCGCTGGGATCTTTTTTCTCCGATCCGGCAGTGGATCGTATTCAGGTCGGCAAGCATTTCTCTTTCTGAATAAAAGAAATCGATCAGCATCTCTTTAAGGAAATAAAAAACTGATCGAAATCGTCTTAGCAGCTCAAATGAGATAAGCTATTTTCTCTTCGGGGCATGCAAATGAGAGAAGATCTGTTGATTTATTCTGTGATGTGGACTATTCATCTTGTGGGTGAATGGCAACTGTGCAGGGATGCGTTAGCAATTCGTGATATTTCTCATCGATATAGCGCGCGACATCTTCTGCCGGTTCAAAATAAGGAGCGATTTTTTCGAAATTATGCTTGAAGAATTTTTCCGATTGGAAGTAGCCATATATTTTCATATTGGGCGAATAGGGAATTGGTCTAAAATTAAAGTCCTGATCTTCACGGTAAACAGATGAAATTCTTCCCTTGGGTTTTGTAAAATTGAGCCCGTAATAGACTTTTTCCCTGTTTTCGGGAATATCGTAAAGATCCCAGAGAAGATAATCGGGGAAAACAGCTTCGGCCTCGTTGTCCATTGCCAGGCTCAGCGCTGCGGCTATTTGAAAGAGCTGATTGCCCAGCCTTCCGCCATAGTAGGTGGAATAGACGTAGTGCATTTTTTGGGGTTTTCGGGAGCAAGGCGCTGCAGTGGGGGCGACTATAATAGCTATTAACAATAATATCCAGCACTTCATAACTTCCAAACGTAAATAAATATTGATTTTTTAGGAAAACTTTTTTACTTTTGGCAGGTATGAAACTTTGCATCATCTCGGTTTTTCTGTTTTTGTCGTCTCTTTGCGGAGAGGATATTTCCAGTTACTTCGAGGGGCGGCTGGATGTTAATAATGGACGGTACCCCACTATGACGTATGCCATGAAGCTCTGCGAAGAGAGGCATGTTCAAACCATCGTTGAAACCGGAACGGCAAGATGCGGCGATACCAATTTCGATGGTGACGGCGGATTCACCATCATTTTTGGCCATTGGGCCTTCGATCATCAGGCCCAAATGTTTTCAGTCGATATTTCCGAATCGCACATTGCCATTGCCGAGAAAGCTTCGACTCCCTATCTGGAAAATTTGCATTTCATCCTTCAGGACTCGGTGGAGTTTTTGGCAAACTTTGAAGGGGCAATCGATTTCCTCTATCTCGACAGCTATGACTATGATGAAAATAATCCCGGCCCTCCTCAACAGCACTGCTTAAACGAAATTGTGGCCGCAAGCTGCAAGTTGCATGATGGATCTGTCGTGATGATTGACGATTGCAACATTCCCGGAGGAGGAAAGGGAAAACTGGCCATCGAGTGGCTTTTGGAGAGGGGGTGGGTGAAGCTGACCAACCGCCATCAAGTGATTCTTGTTAAGAATGTAAGCATGCAGCGATCGACGTCCCGGGATAACTTGCGGGGGCTTTGGCCTGCGGCGTTGTCTTGCTTCAACAACCCCAGAAGGGGTTGTCTGCGTCGGACGCCTTGCAGCCCTTTGCCCGCGCAGTGTTCTTCCGGGAAGTATTCCACCGAACACTTACAGAAAAATTCTCTATGATTGGACTAATTTCCATCCTTTTGGCTCTTCATCACGCCGATTTTCGGGTGAATGAGTGGCAGCAAACAAACTTCATTTGGGATTTTGCCCTCATTTCCCTTTGCGATAAAGGAGTTCCTGAAAGTCCGGTTCAATACTTTGAATCTGATCCGGATTTTGATCCATCTCTTTATCAGAACATTCAAAGCGGCGATATCGTCTGGATCAAATGCCGTCATATCCCTCGGTTTTATGAGGAGGTTCTTCCTTATGTCAAGTATCCTTTCATCGCTCTTATAAGCGATGGCGACGAATCGTTTCCGACTGATATTCCGGATAGTTTTAATGCCGTCGACTTTATTGAAAATGACATGGTCTTTCATATCTTTGCGCAAAATGCCGACGGTCCCAAAGAAAAAGCGAGCCCCATTCCCATTGGGATTGACTTCCATACGATAGGTTATAAGAGCGCCAACGGGGGCTGGGGAGAAACCGGCACCCCTCGCCAGCAGGAAGATGCCCTCGTCTCTCTTTTAGAGAGGCTGCCTCCTACCCGCCAGAGGAAAAAAAGAATTTTTGTCGATTTTCATCATTCGGATACGATGCATGGCGAATTTCAGAGATATTTGCAGTTCAAAGAGGATCGGACGTCAATTTTTCACCGGCTGCTGGCGACCGGCCTTGTCGACCACTCGGAATTTATGAAGCGTACGCAATTGTGGGAGACAAAGGGGCAGTATGCCTTCTCTGTCAGCCCCCACGGGAACGGACTCGACTGCCACCGCACGTGGGAGGATCTGGCGCTTGGCTGCATTGTGATTGTGAAGACATCGCCGCTGGACCCTCTCTATGAAGGGCTGCCGGTGGTTATCGTAAATGACTGGTCGGAGATCAACGAAGCCAATTTGAACATCTGGCTTGAAAAATTTGGCGATGCCTCTGCCAACCCTTCTTATCGCGAGAAGTTAACGGTCCGTTACTGGTTCGGGAAAATCCTGGCAAAAAAAACAGAGTTGGAGAACGAGCGATGATCCGAAAATGGCTTTTCTTCCTGTTTATTGTTGCTGCTTCCTCTCATGCGGAAATACCGGAGAAGGTGCTTATCTTGGGCGTCTGCAAGGACGTAGAAGGCCAGCTTCCCCGAACCATCAAGATCATGGAACATATCGGGTCTTTGTTTGAAGATTACCGGGTGATCGTCTATGAGAACAACTCTTCCGATAAGACACCGGCCCTGCTGAAGCGGTGGGCAAAAAGAAATTCCCGAGTTTCTTATCAGTCGGAAAAGCTTTCAAAAAAGGAATTGCAGGACATAGTTGTCAATGTCGATGAAAAGGGAAAATTTTTCCGCCCCGAGTTGATCGCGCGGGCGAGAAATATCGTTTTAGACAAAGCTTTGAGTGAAGACTACGAGGGTTTTGACTACCTCATTTGGATGGATATGGATTTTATCGTGCCTCCAAAATATGAGGGAATTGTCGAAGTTTTTCACGATGAAAGGGAGTGGGACGCGGTTTTCGCTTATGGAGTAGATTCTAAGGGATACTATTGGGACTGGTATGCTTTTCGCGATGGTGTTTATCCTTTGGGCCCGGAAATTCTGGGCAATAGATGGTGGTATATGGATAAAAAATTTTTCCTTTCCCAAAAAGACGACTGGTATCCCGTCTACTCGGCATTCGGGGGATGCGGCATTTACAAAAAATCATCTGTCCTCGGCTGCAGATATTCGGCTCTTGTGAATGAAGAATTGGAAGTCATTGTTAAAAGAATCATAGATAGTCAGGATGAGAATCCGTTTGTGATCGAATATCTGGCCAGTTTACAAGATACAGACAAGCCGTTTTTGCTTGCTCCTCAGGCTCCCGGATTGCCGCGCTTTGAAAATCCAAACGACGGGTTTGTTTTGTTTGATGATCCAGAAGCCGTTGTTTGGAGAATGAGCACTTTTTTCTATCAGTACCCGACAGTCTGTGAACATGTCCCCTTTCATGCGGCTATGATAGCAAAAGGACATGACAAGATCTTCATCAATCCCAGAATGATTTTTCGTTATGGAAAGTGATCGGGAGGCAGGGCGGCAAGCACATTATTGGGGTATTCCCCTTCATCTCCTCCATCGACATATGTGATGATATAATAGGGATTGACTTCCAGAACTTTTTCTATAATATCGTCAAGCGTTAGGAAATCGAACAATAATGTTCCGCAACAATGCAAATCGTCGATGAGAATGATATGCGACTTGATCGGATGCTCCTTAATCTGATCCAACTCTTCCATCAGTGGAGAATTTTTTACATCCACAGCTTCAGGATCGGGGAAGCCGTTATGCGCGTCTAACCAAAAAGTGATCGGCTCATGGATCGTTTCGATAATGTCGCGTAGCTGATAACTGGAATCTTTATAATAAACATGTACTCTTTTGTCTTTGGAAAAATCTTTTTTTGCGTCTTGAATGCAAATAGGATCAATATCGCATGAGTGAACCTCCTCAAAACCGGCTTCTAGCGCAAGACGGACTCCGGATCCTCCGAAATTCCAGTTTCGACAAACACGCGATTTTGATTGAAGGCGTGAAATCCTTGAGGGCCGATATTTCCCCAGCACATGAGAGGGATTGCCATATATAAGAAAAGTTGTATCAGTCTCATCATGATCTAAAAAATACATGAATCAAGTTAAATCTTAAAGAAATTAATCGCCGCGTGAAAGATGAGATTGATAGGCATAGCGGGAATTGTAGTATCTTTCCAGTTCGTGGGAAATTTTGGCGGAGGGTTCTTCGAAGCTCTCTTCTTTTTTGATAATCGCGATATCTTCTTTGATGAGGCGGTGGAAATTATTCTGCAAAAGCTCGAGCGTGGTTGTTTCCGGCTTTGACAGATCCATCTCGAGTTCTTTTTGAAAGGCAAGGACCTGCCTGAAACAACATGTTTGGACATTTTGCTCGAAATTCTTGAGCAGCGGCGGCGCAAAGCCGATTTTTTCGGAAAAATGCTGCAAATAAAGAGCGACTGCGGCTTCCCCAAGGACTTGCCCTTGAAGCAAAATGAATTTGAGGGTTGCCTTTTCAACTTTTGTTTGGGGCTGGCTAAGCTGCATGGTGATCTCGTCAAAAGCGTGGGAAAGCGCTCTTTGCAAAATGTCTGAGCTGGCTTGGTAGCGCTTTTTCGGCTCCCCCTGGTGCAAGTCGGGATTTTGTTTGTCCTGCCATTCCTGGTGCAGTTTTTCATAGGGAAATTCGATAAAGAATTTGTTGATCAGGTGATGGGTTTGGGAGAGAAAATCAAACGGCGACGGGTGGTTTTCCAGATGACTGTAAAAGCTGCTCAGCCGTTTGGCAACCTGTTTTTTATCAAGACCGCTATAGGGGGCGGCTGATATGATCTCAGAACTGAGCTGGTAGTGGAGATCGACAAGCTGTTCCCCCTGCTGCTCAAAGGCCCGTTTTTTTAATTTTAGCAGCTCTTTGGCTTTCAGGTTGAGTCTTTTCCCGGGAAGCAAATCCGAGGCGATCTGCTTTTTAATATTTTGAATTCCCTGAAAACGGGTAAGAAGATCCATTCGCAGCGGGTGGTCGGGAATCAGGGAATTAGAAAGGGCCCATCCTGTATATTGAGAGGAGTGGGGGAAGCCGGTTTGCGTGACGATTGTCGACACGCGGAAACTGCCCGGGTCGGGAACGCTGGAAACGGCCCTCTCGTCGCTTCTTTTAAACTGACCTTGAACAGTAATAACCTCTCCGGGAAAGGGAGTGAGCATCTGCACCATCGAGATTACCGATGTTGACGCGTCCCCTTCCGTTTCCATAGCGGTTATGGGAGCCTGCCGCATCAGTTCATTCAAGTCTTTGCCGAGTTCAGGAGGGAGCTTGGATTTTTCCGCAAGTGTAATTGCCCTCATATAAAAGATGTCTCGTTCGGTTTTGGAATATTCGACATTTTTTCCCTGTTTCAGGCTTGAGGCGATTTTATCGATTTTGATGTCGTCGGAAGATTCCGTAATGGAATCAAACCGCAGAAAGATTTCACTAGGTATGTCGATCAAATTGCCGCAGATTTCATCATCGATCAAGGAAATTCCGGAAGCGTCGTAGAGCAACTGAAGGAATCTTTGTCTAAAACCTTGGTGGCCATGTTTGATTTCGATCAGAATTTCGTTATAGCAATTGATAATATCGAGTGCATTTTTAGCCCATTGTTTCTTATCTTTGCCTCCTCTTTTCAGCTTTTGAATGATGCGATAGTGTTTTTTGATTGTTTCGATCGAGTTGATGAGTTCTTGCTTGATTCTCCGCTTCCTTTTCATGGCCTCTTGTCTAAACGAGGGGAGAAAAGACCGTGTCAGACAGAAAATCGTTTCCGCGGCAGGCGCCGGCCGAAAGACAAGGCCGCCGGTTTCGACAGAAATGTCAAATATATGCGGGGCAGTCTCTTTGGCTGCGTCGACGACAGCTTTTAAGTTGTCGACAGCCACGCTCAATACCGCCGTGAGATTGGTGTGATTGTTATTGGAGGGGGCATTACTCACTTGTCATTCCTCTTCTTAAGGTCACAATACCTCGGGCAAGCGGTTTTCTACAAGAGGACTTCGTCGATTTCAGAAGGACTTAAAGGTCTATAAGATCCTAACGGCAAGTCTCCTAAGATAAAATGCCCAAGCCGTATCCGCTTCAGGTTCCTGACTCCTAGACCGGCATTTTCCATCAACTGCCTCACTTCATGCTTTTTCCCTTCCATGACCGTGATTCGTATCGTCCCTTTGCGCACCTTTTTGACTTTGACCGGTTTGACAAAGGTTCTTTCTACAACCGTTCCTGAAGAGAGGGCTTCAAGGTGCCCGGGGGTCACTTCCCGGTCGGTTTTCACGAGATACTCTTTCTGCACTTCATAGGAGGGATGGATGAGTTTTTGGGCAAAGAGACCGTCATTGGTGATGATAATCAAACCCTCGGTATCCTTGTCCAGACGTCCGACGGTGAAAAGGCGTCCATCCTTATTCTGGAACAGATCGACGACAAGTTTTGATCTGCCGGTCATTCGTTTATTGGAACAAATATACCCTGCGGGTTTGTTGAGAAGGTAATAAACTTTTTTCTCCTCACCGCGGATTTTTTCACCGTCGACCTCGATGGTGTCATCCTGCCAGGATACCAGTGTTTGGGGGAGGAGAACCGTTTCGCCGTTGACCGAAACCCTTCCGTCGAAAATCATCTGTTCGCATCCTCGGCGGGAACCCACCCCTGCGGCGGACAAAGCTTTACTTAATCTTTTTTTTTCATTCATATAAAGTAAAAATATTATAGCTTGAATTCATTTAAAACTCAATCGGGGGAATCAATGAACCGTTTAATTTTAATCAGACACGGCCAATCGCTTTGGAATTTAAAAAATGTATTTACCGGCTGGGTGGATGTGCCCCTCTCATCCAAGGGGATCGAAGAGGCCCTTGAGGCGGGGGAGAGCATCAAGGATATTCCGATCGATGTCATCTATACCACTCCTCTCCATCGAGCCTCCAGCACCGCCATGCTGGCCATGAGCAAACACCACAGTGGCAAGACGCCGGTGATTCTTCACCCCGGTGAAGGGAAAATGGAAGAGTGGGCAGCAATCAACAGTGAAGAAATGCGGAAAAATATCATTTACGTCCACATTGCCTGGCAGCTCAATGAGCGGATGTACGGGTCGCTGCAAGGGATGAACAAGGATGAAATGAGGAAAAAATTCGGCGCCGAACAGGTCCATATTTGGCGGCGCAGCTTTGAAACCAAGCCGCCTGAAGGCGAAAGTTTAAAAATGACGACTGCAAGGGCCATCCCCTATTTTAAAGAAAAGATTATTCCCCACCTCGAGCGGGGGGAAAACGTGATGATCTCGGCGCACGGAAATTCCTTACGCTCAATCATTATGCACCTTGATCAATTATCGGGCGACGAGGTAGTATCTTTAGAGATTCCGACAGGGCTTCCAATCATTTATGAATATCAAAAAGGCAAGTTTACTCGGAAAACCGATTTTTAATGATGGCTAAAACAATTTATTTTGATAACAGCACGGCCACCAAACCGTCTGACGAAGCGGTGGGCCGCATGATGACGTTTCTGACCCGGAAGTGGGGAACCCCTGCGGTTCCTCATGCTTGGGGAAACAGGCTTCTTGCTCCGATGGAAGAGAGCCTGCGCTCGATATACAGGATGCTTGGCGCCGGGGAAAACGACCACTTTGTTTTCACCTCTTCGGGAGCGGAAGCGGTCAACCACGTTCTGCATGCCGCCTACGCCGACATCACTTTGCCTACAGGGCGCAATCAATTTCTGACGTCGAACACCGACGAGGCGCCGCAGATTATGGCAATGAGCAATCTCGAGAAGCTCGGAGTTGCCAAGACTCTTGTTAAAGTCAGCGAAAACGGAGTTGTCACTGCCGAAGCGCTTGGAGATGCCCTGACTCCCCGGTCGGCTATTTTTTCCCTTTCATGGGCCTCGGGGCTTACCGGTGTCATCCATCCTGTGCAGGAGCTTGCCGAAGTTTGCAAAAAGCGGGGCGTTTTGTTCCATCTCGACGCTTCCCATGTTCTCGGCAAGCTTTACTTTGAGCCCGAAGAGGTCGGGGCCGATATCATCACATTCGAAGGAAGCCTCCTTCACGCTCCTCAAGGCACCGGCGGGCTTTGGTGGAGAGACGGACTGGATTTAAGTTCTTTCATTGCCGGGGGAACCGAGCAAGCCTCCAAACGGGCCGGCCCTCCGAACCCGGCAGGTCTTGCCGCACTTGCGGCGGCCTCCGAGCAGCTCCTTGACTCGCGGGACCTTCTTTCGATGGAAGGGGCAAGGCTTAAGGTCCGTTTGGAAGATAAAATCAAAGAGGGGTATCCCGAAGCTGTTGTTTTCTTTGCCGATCAGGAGAGGCTGCCCCATGTGACGGCTATCGGTTTTCCCGGAATCTCCAACGAGGCGCTTCTGTTTTCCCTTTCGGAGCAGAATGTTTTCGCCAGCATAGGAGGGGGAAACTTTCAACAGATCGGCCTGATTTTAGAAGCCAGCGGCATCGATTCCCATCTGGCCCACACCGCGATTAGCTTCAGTTTGTCCCGCGAGACAACTGACGAACAGATTGACCTGGCGGCAAAAATCATTGTCGATGCAGCTGTTAAACTCCGCAAAACCTCCACTTTTATATGAGCCTTCAAGCATTGATACAGTCATTTCCCTGGGCCAGGTACAGCCAAAAACTCAAAGAGAAAATTCTTAGGTTCCGAAATGCCGGCCGCTTCACTTCCGAGGATGCAGGCGAAAGGGGGATGCGCCTTGCGGTTGGTTTCGACGGTTCGATTGACGACGGCAATGCTGTCACGCCTTTACTGGCTTGTGGATCCCGAAGACGGCGTTATCGTCGATGCCAAGTTTCAGGTATTCGGGCAGTCGGCTCTTATTGGAGCCGCCGAGGCTGCCTGCGAAGTTTTGATCGGAAAAAATTACGAGCAGGCCAAAAGAGTCGGCGAAGGCCTTATCGACCGCCGCCTTCGTGACAATCCCGACGAGCCGGCGTTTCCCTGGGAGACCGGCCCTCATATCAATCTTGTGCTCGGCGCGATCGACGAGGCCGCCGGCAAATGCCTCGATATTCCCGTTGCGGCAAGCTACGAAGCTCCCCCTGCTCCAGAGCCCGGGAAAATCGCTTCGGAAGAGTTTCCCGGATGGAAAAACCTTTCGACAGAAGAGAAAGTGAAGATCATCAACGAAGTCCTCGACCACGAAATTCGGCCTTACATCGCTTTGGATGCAGGCGGTGTGGAAGTTGTCCGGCTGGAAGAGGATCAAAAGCTGTTCATCGCCTACCAGGGAGCCTGCACCTCCTGCATGTCGTCTGTCGGCGCCACCCTCTCCTACATACAGCAAACCCTTCGGAGCAAGCTTTCCGCCGACATCACAGTGATTCCGGAGATGTGATGTGAAAACTTATCTATCGAGTACTTTTCTGCCGCAGGAAATGATACGATACGTCCTTTCCAAGCTTTCTTTCTATGATCTTGTGAAACTCGGTCCTGTGTGCAAAGAAATTGAAAGTCTTAAACGTGATCTGTTAAAAAATATCCCTTTGGAGCAGCTAAAGCTTGCTTTAAGTTTCCACAAACTATCAAAAATCGAAATCAAGGAAAGCTCTCAGTGTGTAGGCTGTTTAATTCCTGACGTTTTAGAAAAGTGTCAAATTCCCTGGAGAAAACAATCAATCAATGTGACCCAATTTCCTAAAGAAATAACACAAGAAAATTTTCAAGAACTTCAATCTCCTGTATTCCGAGTTAAGGATCAAACCCGCAAGATATATTTCACACTATTTTCTAGTGACTGTGTAACTGAAGAATCCAAAATACTCACAATCTATCCCAGTACAAAAGACCGATGGATGGTTTATCCTCTTAGAACTTTTGGTAAGAATAATTGGATATGCGACCAGAAAATTGTTTGGCAGCTCTCTCAAATTTTTTTAAACAGACATCCAAGGTACAAACTTAGAGTTTTTCAAACTGATCATAAGCTTCTTTAGCTTCTAGTCGGGAGCTGGGATCCGGATCCAGCATCTTCTTGATAATTTCATCTTCCCTATCAATTGGGTCAAATTTTTTATACCATTCTTTGATGGTTGTTGAATTACTGGCAAAATGTGTTCCTGTAAGATTTTGGAAAAACGTGGGTTTTTTACCATGTTTCATCTGATAAAGTATCAGTCCCATGGCAAAAACATCCGACGCCGGTCCGACGAGGGCCGCTTTTTTCATATAATTTTCTTTTAATATGTGATTTTTTGATCCCGAAAAATTCTGGTAAGCTCCTCGAGCTGCGTGTTTTTCGGGAGAAAACCAGAGAATACTTCCCCAAAGTTTTTCATTGGGATCCGCTTTTGTATCAACAGTCAGTCCAAAATCAGCGATTTTCGCTTCACCATTGACGATCAAAATGTTTTTGGGTTTCAAATCATTATGGATGAGAACAATTTTTTGGTCGGTTTCATCCATGATCCCTTCATGAACCGCTTTTAACCCTTCAAGCAAATCTAAAGTCCATTTTTTGCGAGTTTCATCATCAAGGGTTCTATTATTTAAAAGGGTATGTAAATCCGACTCGGCATAAACCATAACCATATTCGGTTTTTCAAGCCCGGCTTGCGGTTTGCCTTCTTTGATTGCATACATAAAAAGAGGTTTTTTGGCTTCGATAATTCCTCTTTTCCCGGAAAGCCTGCTCAAAATAAAATGTTCGCGACTTAATTTTTTGACAGCTTTTTCGTATTTATCCGGATCATACTCACCGGTTTTTTGATATCCTTTAGGAGTAGCTGTTGCATAGTAAGAAAGTGTAGAAGGCTCTTTTAAAAGAAAAGCTGCCGATAATTTGATGACTTTAAATTCCCCTGCACCGACTGTTATGACGTTTCTTACTCGCCCTTGAAATGTCTTTTTTTCTGTTGGTTTTGGATGTAGCACGACAATGAGATCTTCAGGGGCAGCCTGTTCTTTTTCCGGAAGAAGCAATTGAATGGTTGCGGGAAGCTTTGTTTCTTCCCGACGATAAACGGATTTGTCTCGCTTAAGGTTTTCGAATAAGTCTGTTTTATTTTTCTCGACATATTGATAAATTTTATTAGCATCCCGTGCAATTTTTTGTGCATCTTCTTCCGTAATTCGTTTTTGGGATGTTTCTTCCGGTTTCCTAGCTTGCTGTATGTCTTTTTCCAGAGATTGGAATTCGTCATTAAGTTTTTGAATACTCGATTTATCTACCTTATTCCACTTATTTATGGTGTTCTCTGCGATTTTAAAGATGTTATACAAATAATCTATCTCCCCATCATCCAATTCTCTACTTTTGATTCTGCCGATGATAGATTGAGCATTTTTACGTATATGGGATATCGCTTGATCCACATTTTCGATTGATCGACCTCCATTTAACGCATCAAATTTCCCTCCTTGGCTATTGAACTTAATGCCTTCGGGATCTTTTTGATTCGTTATCGATCTTAGCGTGATAACAAGTTGAATACGGGGGTCCATAAGCCCCTCCTAAACTAATACATATAATCATTATAATATTAAATTATTTAATAAACAAGTTGTTAAAATTTGTTTATATTAATAAATGATCAATATCATTTAGTAGGTTTTTAAAATTAATACCTCCTAGTGACAAATTTGGGGTGGTCACACAATGATTTCATGAAAAAGATTTGATAAGTGCTTGTGCTCCGCCCCTGTGCGCATCCTATTCCTCATTAGTTTTTCAAAAATGTTTAAGTCTTTTACTTTCAATAAATTAAAGTTATCCGCTTAATGAGGCCTTAATAGGTCATATAGATTCACCTATTCCACTCCAAGAGTTTAACAGGATGCGCAGGATCGCTACCCGCGGCAGGATGGTCAGGATTTATGATAGTCTCTTGCTTATCCTGCCGCGGGTAGCGATCCTGTTAAATTATCACTGAATATTAGATGTGTGTTTCGGTTTGTTACTCATCGTTTTACAGTTGTAAGACAAGTATACTAGTCTTATTTTCGGATTTTAAGGTGATTTTTCGAAAATTCGTTGTTTTTAACCCGATGTTAATGTTTGTCAACACCTCCTAAAAACTGCTATAAGAAAATCTTGAATTCAGGGGGCGGGAATGGATGAAAATCAGAAAAAACTGGCTGAGGAACTCCTTTTTGGAGAGGAGAAGAAACCAGGCTTTGCCAAAATGCTCTATTTCGGAGTGTTCGATTCGGAAAAGGTCTTTCCTTTTCCTCGGTTGAAGGAGGAAGAGGGGCAAAAAGTCGATGAGCTTCTTGAAAAAGTTAACGCGTTTGCCGAGAAGGAGATAGATGCCGACGCGATCGATCGGCAGGCGGCCATTCCTCCGAGGGTGATCCAAGGTCTTGCCGAGATGGGGATTTTGGGAATGACGGTGCCCGAAGAGTTCGGGGGGCTGGGGATGTCGCAAACAGCCTATTGCAAAGTGATGGAGACGCTTGTGCAAAAATGCGTCTCGACCGCCCTTTATGTGAATGTCCATCAGAGCATTGGTCTGAAGTCTTTGCTTCTATTCGGCACGGATGAACAAAAAAAGAGGTGGCTTAAGCCTTTGGCGCATGGCGAATTTACCGCGGCCTTTGCGCTAACGGAGCCGAATGCAGGATCGGATGCCGGAGGAGTAGAAACAACGGCTGTCTATGACGAAGAGAAAAAATGCTACCGCATCAGCGGCCGCAAGCAATGGATCACAAATGGCGGCATTGCCAAAGTGCTGACCGTCATGGCCAAAACAGGCGAGAAGATCACCGCTTTTTTGGTTACCCCCGATATGCGGGGATTCAAGGTGGAAAACAAGGCTCTTGAAAAAGTGGGGATGAAAGGGACATGGACAGCGGTTCTCTCATTTGACAATGTGGAGGTTCCGGAGGAAAATATCGTCGGTCCCAAAGGGAGCGGCCTTCGGGTGGCTTTGACGGTTTTGGATTACGGGAGGATCACCTTCGGGGCGACCTGCACGGGACTATCCAAGTTTTGTGTCAAAAGAGCATTCGAGCATGCCAAAACGAGGCATCAATTCGGCCGACCGCTCGCGTCGTTTCCTTTAGTGAAAAAGAAGCTGGCCCATATGGCCGCCTACACATACGCGATGGAAGCGGCGACGTATCTGACTGCGGGGCTTTTGGACTCTGACGAGCACGATGTGATGCTCGAGGCGGCGATACTGAAGGTTTTCGCGAGCGAAGCTTCATGGAAAATCCTCTACGACACGATGCAGATTTTTGGGGGACGGTCGTTTTTTACAGACCAGCCCTTCGAGCGTTTGATGAGGGACGCCAGGCTCAATATGATCGGCGAGGGATCGAACGAGGTGCTTCAGGCGTTTATCGGAATCGTCGGGATGCGCGATGTAGGGGTGCAGATGAAAGGAGCGCTGGCTTCAATCAAAAATCCTTTGGGCGAGTTGGGCGAGTTGTGGCGTTTTTTAAAAACCAGCTTTTTTCGACTCAACTCTCCCAGAATTTCTGTTGAGTCAAGGCAAATTGAAAGAGAAGCTTCCAGGCTGGGAAAAAGCATCAAGCGTTTCGGCTTGACGGTTATGGAACTACTGGCTCGTTATAAAGAAGAAATTATCGAGAGGCAGTTGAAACTCGAGCGTGTAGCCGATGCCGCGACGGCGCTCTACACATGCTCTGCGGTATTGAGCAAAATCGACGAAGAATTAAAAGAAGGAAAAAGCGAAAACCTGGAGACGGCAAAACTGTATATTTCGCTTGCGCTCGACGAATTCGACAGGGCACTCGACACGATGTATCACAATAGAGATGAAGACATCAAGTCACTTTCGGACCAGTTAAGCGGGATTTCACAATGACGCTTCTCGATTTGACAAAACAGCTGCTTGAAGAAGAACAGAAGCTTCGGGAAGGAGGCGGCGAGGGCGGGCGTCAGAGGCAGGAGCGCCATGGCCGGCTGACGGTTCGCGAAAGACTCAATATCCTTTTGGATGATCCGCAAAATTTTATCGAGCTGGGACTCTTTGCCGCCTATGACATGTATGAGCAGTGGGGAGGGCTTCCCGCCGCGGGCGTTGTGACAGGAATCGGATTGGTTTCAGGAAGGCGCTGCATGATCATTGCCAATGACGCGACAGTCAAAGCGGGGGCAATGTTTCCGCAGTCGGTGAAAAAAGTTTTGCGGGCGCAATCAATCGCCTTTCAATGCCGCCTGCCGACTCTTTTTCTTGTCGACTCTTCAGGTGTTTTTCTCCCCCTTCAAGATGAGATTTTTCCAGATGAAGATGACTTCGGACGCATTTTCCGAAACAATGCGATTTTTTCATCGACAGGCATTCCGCAGTTTGCAGCAATTATGGGAAACTGCATCGCCGGAGGAGGCTATCTTCCCGTTCTTTGCGACCAGCTTCTGATGACGGAGGGGAGCGGTCTTTATCTCGCCGGTCCTGCTTTGGTGAAAGCCGCCATCGGCCACGATGTCGATACCGAGACGCTCGGCGGCGCGAAAATGCACTCTCAAATCAGCGGGACAGTCGATTATCGAGAAAAAGATGACGCATCATGCCTGCTTCGTTTGAAATCGCTGGTTGACAAACTTCCTCCCGATAATGAGACTCACTACGACACGGCTTCCGAAGCCGATCCCCATAAGGTCTATGATATGGTCGGCGGGGATAATGAAAAAACATACGAGATGCGCGATCTCATCAAATGTATCGCCGATGAGAAATCGATCGAGGAATACAAGGGAGAATATGGGAAGCCATTGGTGACTGTGTTTGCGAAAATCGGCGGCAGGCCGTGCGGAATACTGGCCAATCAGAGAAAGCTGACCAAGACCGCCAAAGGGGAAGTGGAAATCGGAGGCGTTCTTTACGCCGACAGCGCGGATAAAGGGGCCAGGTTCATTATGGATTGCAACCAGATGCACATTCCCCTCATCTTTCTTCAGGACGTCGTCGGATTTATGGTCGGGCAAGCCGCAGAAGAGTCGGGGATCATCCGTTCGGGCGCCAAGCTGGTGAATGCCTTGAGCAACTCGATCGTTCCCAAAATCACAGTGGTTGTCGGAAACTCTTTCGGCGCGGGCAACTACGCCCTTTGCGGCAAGGCCTACGATCCGGCGTTTATTGTCGCCTGGCCGAACGCCAAATACGCGGTCATGGGGGCCGAACAGGCCGCCCATACCCTCTTCCAACTTGAGAAGAGAAAAGCGGAAAGGCTGGGAGAGAAATGGGACAAAAAGCAGGCAGAGCAAAGATGGGAAGCGGTCAATAAAAAATATACTGAACAAACCGACATCCGTTATGGGGCCGCAAGAGGGTGGGTCGATGCGGTGATACCCCCTCATAAGACGCGGGATCTTTTGAGCGAGTTTCTCATTTGCGTTTCAAGAAATCCAAATCGCGAGAGGCGGTTTCAGACGGGAGTGATTCAGGTCTGATGAGTGTCAAAATAGGAAACGGCCAGGGGTTTTGGGGTGACAGCATTTTAGCTCCGGTTCGTTTGGTTGAAAGCGTCCCCGACCTGGACTACCTCACTTTGGACTACCTTGCGGAAGTCTCGCTTTCAATCATGGCGATTCAAAAAGAGAAAAATCCGGGGCTCGGCTACGCTCGCGATTTTATCGAATCTCTTAAAACCTTGATACCGTTTTGGAAAGACGGTTTCAAATTCAAGATCATTACCAATGCCGGCGGCTTGAATCCTCAGGGGCTGGCCGAAGCTTGCATCGAACTTTTGGAAGAGAGGCTCAAGCGTCCGGTC
Source organism: Waddliaceae bacterium (assembly GCA_963783885.1). GTDB lineage: Bacteria > Chlamydiota > Chlamydiia > Chlamydiales > SLFE01 > SLFE01. The sequence continues at coordinate 136,697 of CAWAPJ010000002.1, forward strand.
ACAGTCGGTGTTATTGTAGGCGACGATGTCTTGCATTTGATGGATCATTCGAGGCATTTTCAAAATCTCGACACCGGCGAGCCTTTCAGCAAAATTGAGGCAAAGATCGTCACGGCGAATGCCTATATAGGGGCCGAGCCGATCGTCAAAGCTTTAAAGCAAGGTGCCGACATCGTCATCACAGGACGGGCGGCCGATCCCAGCCTCGCTGCGGCGGCATGCGCGGCGCACTACAATTGGAGTTTTGACGACTACGACAAACTTGCCGGCGCGACAGTTGCCGGGCATTTGATCGAGTGCGGAACACAGGCGACCGGAGGGATATCCACCGAATGGCTGTCTCTTCCGGACATAGTCAACATTGCCTTCCCTTTTGTCGAGATGGAAGAAGACGGGTCGTTTATCATATCCAAGCCTGCCGGGACCGGTGGGAAAGTAGATGAGATGACAGTCAAGGAACAGCTTCTCTACGAACTGGGAGATCCCGGCCGCTACCTCTCTCCCGACTTGGCGGTGTCCTTCACGGAAATTTCAGTTCAGCAGGAATCGGAGAATCGCGTGAGAGTTGCCGGCGCGAAGGGAAGCGCGCCGACTGAGAGCTATAAAGTAAGCGCCACCTATCGAGACGGGTTTAAGGCTGAAGGGTCTTTGGTCATTTGGGGAGAGAAAGCGGATGAAAAAGCGCGCAGGGCTGGCAAAATGATTCTTGAGAGATTGAAAAGAGAGGGGTATTCTTATGAGGAGACCCTTGTTGAGTGTCTGGGAATGGGAGACGCTGTTCCTGGGCTTGTCCGCGGGGACTGCGAGGCGATTGAATGTGTGATGAGGGTGATTGTCAAAGACCAAAGCCGAGAGGCCGTTGAGAGATTTACGAAAGAAATCGCATCACTGGTGACCTGCGGCCCCCCGGGGACAACGGGGTACACGGCAGGACGTCCTCCTGTCAGAGAGGTTTTTGGCTTTTGGCCCTGCCTTGTCCCTAAAGAAAGCGTGGAAATGCTCGTCGATGTGATCGAGGTGAACAGATGAGTGAAATCAAATTGATCGAGATCGCCTCTGCAAGAAGCGGCGACAAGGGGGAGACTGCCAACATTGGTGTGGTTGCCTACACTCCTGAGGGATTTGAGTTGATAAAAAAAGTATTGACTGCCGAACAGGTGAAAGAGTACTTTTACGGAATTTCTCCGAAGAGTGTGGAAAGATTTATACTGCCCAATATTTTATCCTTCAATTTCCTACTGCATGGAGCCTTAAACGGAGGAGGAAGCCGCTCTCTTCGCGTCGACGCGCAAGGCAAAGCTTTGGGACAGGCGCTATTGCAGATGAAACTCGAAGTTCCCGAAGAAAAACTGTCAAAGATGAGGAAACCGGCATGAGTGAAATTCTTAACGTCGAAAGCCCCTATCCGGGCATTACGGTGATGACTCTCAATCGCCCGGAAGTCAAAAACGCTCTTTCCATTGAGCTCATGAAAACGATGATTTCGGCCATTCGGGATCTTCAGGAGAAGCCGGAAGAGAGGATTCTGATTTTCAGAGGAGAGGGGAATATTTTTTGTACCGGCCTTGATTTGAAAGAGGCGATGGATTTGAGCGTTGCTGAAGAGTCGGCAAACATGATCGCCGCTCTCCTTCGGGAAGTCAGCCTCTCCCGTCTTGTGACTATCTCTTCTGTCGAAAGCTACGCTATTGCCGGAGGCGCCGGCCTCGCTTCGGTTTGCGATTACGTTCTTTCCGAAGAGGGAGCGAAGTTCGGATTTCCCGAAGTGCATCGCGGGCTTGTCCCCGCGATTGTCCTGACACTTCTTGGGAGGCAGCTCAAGGAGCGGGATATGCGGGAGCTGTTTCTCTTCGGAGAGCTGGTTTCCGCAGAGAGGGCCAAAGAAATGGGCCTTGTCAATCATGTGACTGGGAAAGACTCCCTTTTTGAAGAAACAATGACATTTGCGAAAAATGCTTTGAAAGGGGCGCCCGGGGCCATCGCTCATATGAAAAAATTGATCGAGTATTTTTATCTTGGCGATCTTGAAGATGATCTCAATCACGCTTTGAGTTTGCATAAAGTCGCCAGGTCCCATCATGAGTCGCAAGAGGGAATTCAGGCGTTTATGGAAAAACGGAATCCAGCCTGGTATCCTAAAGACCTATGAAACTCTTTGCGGTTGAAGGCAACTATCAGCATCTCGATGGCGGCGCCATGTTCGGCAACGTTCCGAAAGAACTTTGGAAAAAATGGGTTCCCACCGACGAGAAGAACCGGATCAAAATCGCTTGCCGCTCGCTTCTTGTGCAGACGGACAGCGGGCGGAATATCCTGTTCGACGTTGGCATCGGGGCATTTTTCGAGCCCAAACTCAAAGAAAGGTACGGAGTTTTTGATAAAGAGCACCGGCTGCTGGAAAATCTTGCCGAAATGGGCATTTCGGAAGCCGATATTGACGCCGTGATGCTCTCCCATCTCCATTTCGATCACGCCGGCGGATTGCTTCCCCCCTACGGTGAAGCCCCTCGCCTTCTTTTTCCCAACGCAAAAATCTATGTCGGCAAAGAGCATTGGGAAAGGGCGCAAAATCCCCATATCAGGGAAAGGGCATCTTTTATTCCCCTTTTGCACGAACTTCTGCTGCAATCAGGCAGGCTCCATTTGATCGAGGGGAAGAGCCATCCCGATTTTGACGAACTTGCGACCTTCTCCTACTCCTATGGGCACACGATCGGCCTGATCATTGCAAAAATCCATGCGCCTGACAAAACCGTCGCTTTTGTCTCCGACCTAATCCCCGGCCTTGCATGGATGCACCTTCCCGTCGTCATGGGATATGACCGCTATCCCGAACTTACGGTCAACGAAAAGAGAGAGTTTTTAGAGGAGGCCGAAGCCGGTCGGTATCAGCTATTTTTTACCCACGATCCGCAAGCGTCTTTTGTTTCTGTCCATCTTGACGAGAAGGGGCGCTATTTCGGGCGTTGACAGTGATTCCCTCTGGTATAGATATAGGAGGATTTCTAAATTAATCCCTCTTATCTATAATCGGCGGCAAGTATGAGTAGAAGAAAGCGCCGTCACTCTCCCCGCCGCCTGCCGGTTATGGATATTCCAAGCAAAGCCAATAGGATCTTGAACATCGTTTTGATCGGGATGGTCCTGATACTGGTTCGTGTTTGGCACCTTGCAGTTATCCAATACGACGACAAAGCCGAGGAGGCGGCAAGGCCCCGCAAAAGGGTGGTCATCGTTCCGGCAAAGCGGGCGACGATCCGCGACAGGTTCAACATTCCCCTTGCAGTGAATAAAGTCAAATACGAGGCTGCTGTCTATTATTCGCAGATCAAAGAGATTCCTTCGGTTAAGTGGGAGACCCTAGGCGGCGGAAAGAAGGTAAAGAAATTTAAACGGCGAGAATACATTGAAGAGCTTTCCGAGCTTTTAGGAACCGAATTGGGAATGGATCCCGAGCGGATCGAGGATCTGATCCATTCCAAGGCGGTTTTTTTCCACAATATCCCTTTTGTTTTGAAAGAAGATATTCCGGAGGCCACTTATTACCGGCTGAAAATGCTGGAAAAGGACTGGCCGGGAATTTGCGCGAGGCGGGTGCCCAAAAGAGAGTACCCCTTTGGTCCTGTCGCCTCGGATATCATCGGTTATATGGGATCCATCAACCGGTCGGAATATGAGGCGATTATCGGAGAAATCAACAGCCTGCGGACAGCTCTCGAAGAATATGACGAGGGGGGAGAGCCAAAGTGGCCGGAAGGTTTTGAAACAGTTCAGCAAGTGAAGAATCGCCTGAGGAATCTGGAAGAGCATGCCTATTCCATCAACGATTATGTGGGCAAAAGCGGAATTGAAGGGAAGTGCGAAGACAACTTAAGGGGCTATTGGGGAAAAAAAGTCTTCTATTCGGATGCCAAAGGGCATTTTTTGCACGAGCTTCCAGGAGCGAGGCCTCCAAGGGCGGGCAACAGGCTTTTGCTGACCATTTCGGTGGAGCTTCAGGAGTATGCGGAAGAGCTTTTGATCAGAAATGAAAATATCCGAGGAGGTCCGTCGGATGAAGAGGTATCATTTCCCTGGATTCGGGGCGGAGCGGTTATCGCCATGGATCCCAAAAATGGCGAAGTTCTGGCGCTTGCCGGGTACCCCAGATTCGATCCCAATGACTTTATCGCTTCGGGAAATTCCTCTTTGGATCTTAAGAAGCAAAAAAATATCGTCAAATGGTTTGAAGAAGACAATTATATCGGGCGTATTTGGGATCAGCTTGTCCCCTTGGAAAAAGAGGAGTACGATTCCGAGACAGAGTCGATCGGAAAAAAATCTCTCTATCTCACATGGGAGGGCTATCTTGATTTTATCCTTCCCGAAAAACATGAAGTGCGAGACTCCTTAAGAGCTGTGGGGAATCTTAGCGGAGCGGTTGAGCTTCAAAGAAATGTCGAGTCTATGCTCCGTCTGAGCGGACAGGAAAATCTTTATGCTGTTTTTGATGTCGTCTACAGGGATGTCAAGACAACTCCTTACAAAAAAGATTGGGATGAGGAATTTATCGCCACAGTCAAGGAGGCTGTGGATAGCCATCCTGCGGAATTTTTTGCCCTGAAAAGAAAACTCGAGCCCTACTTCGATACTGTCAAAGACAACTATAATAAAGTCTTTGTGGTCGATCTTTGCAGAATTTTGGTTCAGCACGAGTTCTTTTCTCCCTCGCTTCTCGATGTTGTCGGCAGGCAGTCATTTGCCGAATATCGCAGCCTGTCTTCGGCATACTCGGCTCTTTTTCGCGAAGTTAAGGAAATGGTCAGCATACTCTATCATGAGCATCATTTCAAACCGTGGAGATCCGAGCATCAAAAGGAGTTTCTCAGGCAAAAGAGAGAAGATGAGGTAGTAAGAGGAGTTTATGCCAAACCCTATCTCGATTATCTCGATCAGGTGGAGAGGGAGCATTTCACCTCTTTTTGGGAAAGAAACCGCTTTGACATTCTTCACTGCTTCCTCACGGGAAGAGGGCTATCTTCTTCTCTGGAACTTAAGCCCTACAGGGATTACTTTTTGTCATGGCACAAGGAGATTACTCAAGGAGCTCATCAAGGGCTTCCCTGGTTTGGGCATTACTGCAAACTTGGGCGGCAATTGTCGGAAATGGAAGAGGCGCTTGCGAATCGCTACCTCAGGTCTATGCGGTCTTTCGATGAGCTCGACCGCCCTCTTTTGGGAAAGTATCGCAATTTACGCCGTAAAAATTACCGCTGCCTGGAAAAACACCTTGCCTCGGCCTTTTATCCGCGCTACGGCTATGGCTTCGCCCGGTCTCATGCTTACCGCCAGGCATCGATCCAGGGGTCGATTTTCAAGCTGGTGACCGCTTATGAAGCTCTTGTGCAGCGCTATTACAAGGGAGTTGGTCTTCATCGCATGAATCCCCTTGAAATAGTAGACAAAGTTGAAAAGGCCGGAAACATTTGGAAGATCGGATATTTTGCCGACGGCAGACCGATTCCTCGAGTCTATAAGGGAGGCAGAATGCCGAAAAGCCTTTCGAGGAATATCGGAAAAGCCGATCTTGTCACAGCTATCGAGCGCTCGTCCAATCCCTATTTTGCCTTGCTCGCCGGCGATTGCTTGGAATCTCCGGAAGATTTGTGCTCGGCGGCTAGGCTTTTCGGATATGGGAAGAGGACCGGGATCGATCTTCCAGGTGAAATCGCCGGAAAAGTTCCCGATGATTTGGATGTGGATCGAACAAATCTTTACGCAACAGCTATTGGGCAGGGGTCTTTGGTTGTGACTCCCCTGCAGACCTCCATAATGCTCTCCACATTTGCCAATGGCGGGGATGTGTTGAAACCAAAAATCATCAAATTGAGTGTTGGAGGAAGGGCTCAAGCGGATAAGCAGCAGTTCGAGTATCAGGAAAGCCTCTCTTATATCGGCGTTGATTTTCCTCTTTTCTCTTTGGAATCGGAGCTAAAGCGGGAAAGCGCGGTATTCGAAGTTCCCGTAGTGGTGGAAAGACAGATTGATATGCCTGAACCGTTAAGGGAAATGATTTTTCAGGGGATGCGTCGCGTGGTGCAGGGGGCGGCCCCGAGTGGATTGGCCTATCTTTATGAAAGCGACCGGGAAGCCATTGATGCTTATAAAAGGATGAGGCCGTTTATGATCGGCAAGACAAGTTCATCCGAATCTATGGAGCAAATCAACTTGAGCAGAAAAGACGGAGTAAAAAAAACGACACATGGTTGGTTTGGCTGTGTTGCCTTGGATGAAAATGACCAGCCGGAGCTTGTCGTTGTCACATACCTTCGCTTTGCGGGAAGAGGAAAGGATGCCATTCCCCTGTCCGCTCAAATCATCGACAAATGGCGTCAGATCAAAAAAAACAAATCATAAGCTCTCTATAATCAATATGATGTGCCTGTTTAAGAGGAATATTCCCATTTAAGTTATAATGGGGATGTGAAGGCATTCTCAAGACTCCCATGAAATTCACGCCACCCCCTCACATTGACAAGGAGGTGTACTTATGTCTTACCCCTTATCCTTTGAATTTAAGCAAAAGCAGACGCAAAACTTAAAACAAAATCAACTGCTGATGATGATGCCTAAGATGCAGCAGGCAATCTCGCTTTTGCAGGCTCCTGTTTTGGAAATTTCCCAAATTATCGACGCTGAGATGGAAAAAAATCCCATGCTTGAAATGATTGAAGAGTATGGCGAAGAAACGAACAAAGAGGATGGCGACCCTAAAGAAGTGGAAGTCGATCATAATGATTTTGAAATTATGCAAAAACTCGATGATGAATATCGGGACTTTTTCGATCAAAGCGGCAGCTATCAGTCAAAATCTAGAAAGGAAGAACAAAAAAAGTTGTTTTTAGAGCACTCCATTATCGCCCCTGAAACCCTTTATGGTCATCTCATGAACCAGTCCCGGGAAACTTTCGAAACAGAAAAAGAGTTGCAACTGGCTGAGTTGATCATAGGAAGCCTTGACCACCGAGGATTTTTGGTTACCGACATAGAAGAAATTGCCGCAATGGGAAACGTGGCGCCTTATGAAGTAGAAGATCTCCTCAAAGAGATTCAGACATTTGAACCCTTCGGTATCGGAGCTCGTTCAACGAAAGAGTGCCTTCTCATTCAGTTAAGAAATGGAGGGAAAAAAGCCTCCCTTGCTTATAAGATCATTGAGAAGTATTATGACGAACTCCTCCATAATAAAATTCCATACATTCAAAAAAAATTAAATATTACCTATGAACAAATTTGCCAGATCATGGAAGAAGACATCGTGCGCCTTGACTTGCAGCCCGGCTCTTGGTTTTCTACGACTAATGAGAGCGTCATAGTTCCCGATGCAAGAATACGCGAGGAGGAAGGAGAGCTTGTGCTCGATATTAATGACGATGTCATCCCTCCTTTGAGAGTAAATCGAAAGTATTTGAGAATGCTAAGCCAACAAGATCTCGATCTTTCGACGAAAGAGTTTATCCATCAGCATTTGATTTCAGCCAAATGGCTGATGAAAAATATTCATCAAAGAAACGAAACTCTATCGCGCATTCTTCGTTTTATCATGAAAAGCCAAAAACAGTTTTTTATCGACCCTAAAGGGGAGCTTGTCCCTATGACAATGAAAGATATTGCCGAAGAGCTTGGCTTGCATGATTCGACGGTGGCCAGGGGCGTTGCGAATAAATATATCGATACGCCGCGGGGAGTTGTACCGCTTAGGTCATTGTTTTCATTTTCTTATCAGAAACAAGACGGCTCCGAGCTGTCGGCTCAGACCGTACGGGAAAAAATGCAGAAATTGATTGATCAGGAAGACAAAAAGAAACCGCTAACCGATGAGAGGATCTCTCAGGATCTGAAAGTTCTGGGCATTGAATGCGCGAGGAGGACTGTTGCCAAATATCGAAAAGATCTGAAATTAGGCAATGCTCAGCAAAGGCGGAAGTACGGATAAATTTGCTTCCATCTAAGTTCTTCGCCTTGCTTTTTTTCTGCGAAAGCGGCGATCTCCTCTGCAGGCATTTTGGAAAACCTGGCAATCTCCTCATCCGTTAATCGGTAAATGACCGCATTTGGCTGGCGGGTTTTTCCCAAATTCTGCAAGCACCTTTCAAAGGTCTTTCGGCTTCTCCAAAGCCTGAGTAAAGCGTAGGCAATCATTCCAAGAGGAATGAGCCACAAAAGAGGCATTAAGAAATGGCCAAACCCCGAGGCGGCGGCCATGATATCGACAGCAGCAATCATAAACACAGTGAGTAGAAAAATCATCGCTTCGATTGAGGAGCGGACGAGGGAGCTGAAAGTTTTTTGGAACCCCGAAGAGGCTGTCCGGTAGGCCAGCATTTCTTCAAACTCGGGCTCGTCGAACATCATCCTTCCCACATGGCAAAGCTCGTGTCCCACAAGTTCCTTTCGTTTGTAGATTCCCAAATAGGACGTTTTGCGATGAAGGGCTTTCCGAAGTTGGAGAAAGGCGCCCATCGGTGTGTCGTCGTCTTTTTGGAAAATCCAGGCGCAACCCCCATGCCAGGGAGCGAGCTGATAATTGCTGAAAAAGCAGGGAACCCAGCCGGGGTTGATATCGTAGAGTTTCTTGGTGAGTTCAAAAGATTCCTCCAGGGCAGAACGAGAGAGATCAGTGTCTTCTGCGGCAAAAGGGACCTCTTTTGTAAACTCTTTGGGCAGGGTCTGCTTCAGCGAAAGGCAGTAATCGACTCGCTTTTGAAACTCCTCGGCAGACTCGCCGGGCCCGGCAATCAACCCCATCCGGTTTAATCGGCTCAACTCTTCTTCCAGCATGCTGACCAGAATAGCCTTAATACACACTGAAGAATCAACATTTTTCCTTCCGAGTGAGTTGCACAACTCACGCAGACCATTTTTTGCAAGTGTCTTTAAAGCAAGTGATATATTTTGATTCCTTACTTGATTCTAAGACCCTGATTGCTACCTAAACCTTAGCTAGAGCTTACACGAGTGCGCCAGATACAACTGTAGCGTCGACGGCAAGGGTAATCCCTTGCCGAGGCGCTACAGGCAGTAGATGGTGTGCTCGTGTAAGCTCTAGCTGAGCTCCCCTTTGCATAAAAACGAAACACTATAGGCAAGAATTGCACAGAATACTTTTATCAAAAAGCCTTGTTCAGTGCAGAACTTAAAAGTTCTTTAGAAAAGGTTTGTTATGCAGCTAAATGTCGTCTCGACAATCTGTCGCTTGCTGCTAATTTCCCTCTCTTCAATTGGTGTTCGGACTCTATTCTTTGCTTTACATCCCCGTTTTGCAAGCAATGTAATTTGTTCTTCTTTCAAGATGTCTTCTAAATCAAAGCAATTATACGCACCATCTGCATAAAGTTTAGAATCTGGTGGAATGTCCAGTTTCATTTCCCAGAGCACCTTTACATCGCTTACTGCTCCTGGCTTGAAAAGAACTTCAACCGGCTTGCCTTCGCTCGTCACAATCATATGAACTTTTATGCCGCAAAAGTAACGCTTTTTAGAAGCTGCGAAACCTAAATACCTTCGTTCTAGAAAAACCTTCCGTTTATCGATTCTATTTTTCTGACAACATGAAACTGGAAAGCTGTCTATAGCAAAACCCTGATCTTTATTTATTTGCTTAAAAAATAGAGCTAAAAAACGGAAAATGGCGTTCCAACAAATCCAAGGAATTTTATGAATTCGGCGATTTAGCCGGCTATTGCTTAAAATAGCTCTGAATAATCGTAATCTTTTACATAAATATCTGGACATTTTATAGTTACAAGAAAAATATTTTGCTGATAAAATAGCAAAAGTTATCACTTCTGCGTTGGACATTTGAGATTGAGGATCGTCTTTAATCCCCAAAATTCGAAGGATTTCTTCGCTGATGACATAAACTGTTGTTGCGTAAGTTTCCATGATGCCCCCTTTTTTTGGCTAAGGAAGTATCATAGAGACTATTGTCGTTAAAATCTTTCATTGAATTCATCTGCTAAGCCTCGATTATCGGCAAGGGATTACCCTTGCCTTCAAATCGAGTCTACGCATCTGAATCCAACGAAAGACTTTAACAACAAGTTTAGGTAGC
>CAWAPJ010000003.1:0-40011 GCA_963783885.1 Waddliaceae bacterium
GTTCCTGCTGCTTACTTGGTACCAGTCGTCTTGCTAGAGCCGGAGAGATGAGTACTTTCCGACAAACATACAGAAATGCCGATATTCTAATTCTCGACGATGTTCATGTTTTTTCCCGCAAAGGAGCGACCCAGGAAGAACTGTTTCATACCTTTAACGCCCTTCATCTCAGCGGCAAGCAGATCATTCTGACAGCTAATTGTCTTCCGCAGGAACTGCAGCATATAGAACCAAGGCTGATTAGCCGGTTCGAATGGGGTATTGTACTTCCCCTATTAATCCCAGGCAGGGAGGAACTGAAAACTCTGCTTGCAAAAAAGATGGATGTTCTCAATTTTCCCTTAAACAAAAAAACCTCGCAATTTTTGCTGGAAACATTTCACACAAATCCTAAATCACTCACCAGAGCTCTAGAAGCCCTTGTTTTGCGTTCAGACAACGATATTTCCCCTCAAAAAATAACAGTCCCCGCTGCCGCCGAGCTCCTTGCAGATCTCGTTAAAGATGAGAAACTAAGCGAATTGACCCCTGATAAGATCTTAATCACTGTGTCTGAACATTTTGGAATAACAGTTGATGATATCACTGGCAAGTCTCAACAAAGAGATTCTGTTCTTCCCCGTCAAATTGCCATGTTTTTATGCAGGGTTAAGCTCAATCTCCCCTACATGAAAATTGGCGATCTATTTGAAAGGGATCATTCGACGGTCATGTCTAGTTTCAAAAGGATAGAAAAAGAAGTCAAGGAAGGACGAACCGAAGTAACCAGCTCTCTTTCAGCGATTAGCCATAAATTTCAGTAATATCCCTTTTCTTATTCCCATAAGGTCAGTATGAAGAAGTAAAAGGGGTGCGCTATGGAATATCCAAATATATCTCCATCAGCCTCAACATCTTCAATAAAATCTCATGATTCAAACGATGGAAACTCTCCTCTCTACTATAAGGAAGACAGCTGCGAAAAAAAGGGGTTTACCCCTCTTGCATGCAAAATCTATAGGTTTCTTGAGAAACTGCTGGAAAAAACCCTTAGGAAGATGAACAATTCCGAGTTTCGAGGTTTCGCCAGATATCTGCAGGCCACCTGCCTGAACCATCTGACAATCAACTATGTTCCAGGCTCTACGTTAACCGAGGGTCAAATCAAATGGATTAAGGATAACTCTAATTTCGATAAAATTACTACCTGTTATCGTCAGCAGTTTATTGATCTGATTGAAGAGGGCGGCAAAAGAGACCTAAAACGATTCTATCGATACCATAGAATCGACAACTATCTAACTGCACATGAAAATTATTATTTACGTCAATTTATGAGGATCCGTAAAAAATCTCGATTGGATCTGAATATTTTTAAAGCCTTAAGAGCCGCCGCACTGATTCATGAGTACTCGCAATGGATGACAAAAAAACAAAAAGCCTGCATGAAAGCTCATATGGATAAGTTTATCGAAGAAAATCGAAAAGAGCTTTGCAAAGCAACCAAAACCTACCTGGCCCGCCAAGTCAAGGAAGCCCCGCTTGAAGCCGATGAGCTTTTGGGACTCAATTGGAAAATCTATCACACTATGAGAAACTTTGCCGACGTGCTGCAGGAAGTTTCCGATAGCACGCTTGTATAAAAATAGCACACATGATACGATGATTCTTTAAAAATTCGGAGTATAGCGCAGCTTGGCTAGCGCGGCTGCTTTGGGAGCAGTAGGTCGGGGGTTCGAATCCCTCTACTCCGAAATGAGCTCCGGGATATAGCCCGGAGCTTTTTTAATGGTAGACACTCAAGCTCAAATATTTTATAATATTGGCATGAATTCTCTATTTTGCTGGCTGTATTGGAATCCATCGAGGGTAATCTTCCATATCCCTTTCATTGACCATCCGGTGACCTGGTATGGAGCCTTTTTCGCTCTCGGGTTTGCCATTTGCTATTTTTTACTGGTTTCAATTTTTAAAAAACAATTTTTAATTTCAGGAATCATCAAACCTTCCAGAATCAAAAGTTTGGCCAAGCTTCAAGAAGAGTTCAAAGAGATCCCTTATCCTCCCACTGTCGAGGGACTGAATCAGGCGCTCCAGGACCCCCAGTTCTGCCTGAGCCCTGAGGAAGGAATGCTCAAGTTGGAAGGCATGCTGCCGGGCGCTCTCTATAAAGCCAAAGATATGGCCTTATTTCTAATCGACCGCCTCTTGTGGTATATCATTCTAGGTACACTTATCGGCGCGAGGCTTGGCGAAGTGATATTTTATGACTTCCCCCTCTTTTGGCAGAACCCCTTGGAAATTTTTATGGTCTGGCATGGGGGCCTTGCCAGCCATGGGGCGGCGATCGGCATATTATTTTCGCTTTACCTCTTTTATGTCCGCAAAAAGGATTCTCTTCCCGGAGGATCGTTTTTTGACTTTCTGGACCTGTTCGTCATTCCGCTTCCTCTGGCATTTGCCTGCATCCGATTCGGCAACTTTATCAACCAGGAAATCCTCGGCACCCCTACAGAGGCCCCATGGGCCATCATCTTCGGAAACCCTATTGATCGGCTGCCGATTGTCCCCAGACACCCTGTCATGCTCTATGAAGCCGCCGCCTATATTGCCCTCTTTGGCATTCTTTACGTCTTTTGGCATAAAAAACGGACACAACTTAGGACTGGAATGATTTCGGGAATATTCTTCATTTACGCCTTTTCAGCTAGGTTCATACTCGAATTCTTTAAAGTGTCCCAAGCCAGCTACACCCTCATTCCGGGGCTTGACATGGGCCAGGTCCTCAGCATTCCCTTTATCCCCTTGGGCATTATTTTAGTTTGGCAGGCATCGAAGATCCGGCCTAAAGTCATTGATTTTTAAAGAAATTCCGCTTATGATAATTTCATATTCGGAGAAAAATTATGGGTAAGTTAATATTTGAAAATAATGGCGAAGAAGTCGAACTTCAGGAAGGCGACTCCATTGCCGAAGTTTGCGAAGAGCAAGGCGTTCCCTTCGCCTGCACGGAAGGCGTTTGCGGAACATGCGTGATCGAGATTGTCGACGGCCAGGAAAATCTGACCGATCAAACGCAGGAAGAAGAAGATTTTTTAGGGCCGGGAGTGACAGACGAAAGACTTGCCTGCCAGTGCCACATGAGAAAAGGAAACGTAACCATTAGGTTTTAGAACTATGCCCGAAGAAACCAATCCAAAAATTCATCGTCAAATGACAATATCCGCCATACTCGGGATGTTCCCCTACAAAGCTCAACGCCTCTCCCAGGAAATTTCGAATGCCGGCCTGCACTGTATCGGCTGCAATGCTGCGACCATGGAAACCTTGGAACAAGGAATGTACGTTCACGGTAAATCCGATGATGAGATCGATCAACTGGTCGAAAAGCTCAACGCCCTTCTCGAAGAAAAAGTCGACAGTTCAACAATCACCATGACTCCCCGCGCGGCGAAAAAATATCTCTCCATCCTTGAATCCGAAGGCAAGCAGGGCTGGGGCATCCGTTTTGATGAAAAAATGGCCGGATGCAATGGATTCGAATATGTTCTCGACTATTCAGAAAAGGCCCGGGAAGACGATGAAATCATCATTTCTCAGGAAATTGAAATTCATGTAAAGAAATCGATGCTCGACCGCCTTCTCGGATCCGAGATCGACTATATCGACGGCCTGCAAGGATCGGGATTCAAAATCAGCAATCCGAACGTAAAGTCGTCATGCGGCTGCGGCACATCGCACGGTTATTAAGATGGGGAAGAAAAAAAGAGTTTCGGAGATCATCTCTCATATTTCACTTGGGACAAATCATTTTGACCGAGCAGTCGAATTTTACGAAAAGGTGTTAGCTCCTCTCGGGATTAAAAAAGTGATGGAGTTTGAAGACGCAGTCGCTTTCGGCAAGAGCAGCGCCGAATTTTGGATACAAGAGCCTATTGACGGAAAAAAAGCCGCAAGCGGCAACGGCACTCATGTCGCTTTCATCGCTCCTGACAAAAAATCAGTCAAAGAGTTCCACAAAATTGCCCTAAAACTGGGCGCAAAAGACGAAGGCAAACCCGGCCCCCGGCCCGACTACGGCAAGGGTCATTACATAGCGTTTGTCCGCGACCTTGACGGCCACAAAATCGAAGCTACATACTACGACAGCTCCCTCGCTGAGTGACAAAACAAAAATAACTTCACGGAAATTATTGATATATATGATACATAATAATATAACGTTACATTCGAAAATAACGAGAAAAGTAATTTATGAACTTGTCATATCGTCTTTATGTTTTTTTTCGATTCGATGGCAAGGGAAAGATCCCTGTCCTTCAAATTATTTCCACCTGTTAAATAGTTGCGTATTACGCTGAATCCGTGGAAATAATTTGAAGCTGAGAGCCCTTTATCATGCCATCGAATCGAAAAAAATCTTAAAGGCATAAAATTAAAAGAAAAATAGAATTCAACTCAATTTAGAGGTACAGTTCAACAAATATACAAATAGAAACAACCTCAATTTTATGAGAATTTACTAAAAAAAGGAGTAACTAAAATGAATCCAGTTAATAATCATAGAAAAAATACTTTTGTAGGCCAGCAAAACTCTCAAACCTCAAGTACCTTCAAACCAACAGAAGAAGATATTGCTAAATTCACTCAATTGTTTAAAAAAGCAGAAGAATACATAAAAAGCTCTCGTCAAAAAGACCCAGAGTATGCTCATAAATATGTTTACTATCATGTTGATGATATGAATTTAACAAGAAAAATTAGAAAATCATACTCTGATTGGCAGATGATGGTTGAACAAAAAAGTGAGGGGAAATTTGTGTTAAGACGAGAGTCAACAGTTAGTATGGATCAAGATGACCATGACTTTTTTGTAATCGCATTAAATGGAACAGATTTTTTAGGAATTGGACTTTAAATATATAAAGTTAATTTTTCATAAATTTAAAGGGCTGAATTTCGGCCGGGCGCGAGGTCTCAGATGGAGACGATCCCGGCCCCCGGCCCGACTACGGCAAGGGTCATTACATAGCGTTTGTCCGCGACCTTGACGGCCACAAAATCGAAGCCACATTCTACGACAGCTCCCTCGCTGAGTGAAAGTGTTGCTAGGGCATTGCAGGAAACCTGCAATCTACCGGCTTTTTAAATTATGACTCCGAATAAAGCGAAAAAGTCTGAGATTTGATTCTAAAAATTTTCTTCAGCACTCCAGCATCAGTTTTGCTTAAAATAATGGAGTATTTCGGTTGAATATAACTACTTTCTTTGTAACTTTTTGATTTGTCTTTAACCTGGGCAGAGAAGATAGGACTTGTTAAATTGATAGACTTAACAATTTCATCCAAAATTCCTTTATCAACATTGTCAATATCGATCCATTTAATACGATTATAATCATCTTTCTTGATATCATTCTCAAACCTGGTAATTAATTCGTCGATTTTCTCTTTCTTGTATTTAAGAAATTCAGATTTTTTCTTGGCAGCACAAACAAACGGGGTATTATCTTGAACAGTTTCTGTTTTCTTTGGAAGAGAAACTTTTAATCGCGAGCGAGCTTTTTCTACACAATAACCACTTTGAAGAAGATCTTGAATAATCTTATTTATAACCAAAGCAGGAACTTTTAGTGAATCCCAAACAATTTCAAAATCATCTCCATCCAATGGATCCCAAACCTCAACTTTCCTGGAACTAGCAATGGCCAATTTAAATTTCCATTCTTTGAGAGGATGTGGTTGTCTCAGAACTGAATCTATGATTTCTTTATATTTGTCATAGGTTTCTTTGTTTTTATCGGTCCAGCAAATTGGCTTTAAGAAAGCTTTTGACAACTGCACGTTCATTTATAGATACCTCCGCATAAAATCTTTAAAGCAGTAATATTACTCTTTTCTAATTTGGATGTCTATAAGAAAAACCTATGTGTATGGCTGCCGACTTGCATCAGTATGAAATGGTGCTCCGAGTGGAAAAGAATTGAAAAAGCGGCGAGGATGGAGGATATAAACTTTTGCCCTTTTCCTCGCCGTTGCTGCTGTTAAGAGATAGCCTTCTCCATTTTCTCTCTGCAGATGGGAAGCCCTTGGGCGATGCTTTCCCTAAATTCGTTGCTGTAGTCCTCCTGCTGAGTTTTAGCCTGCTCGCAAAGCTCATAGTACTTACCGAGAATTCTGAAAACTTTGGGATTGTTCATCCCTGTCATGAGCAGGTCCATTTCTTCTAAATTTAGAGTTTCGAGTACCTCCTGGCCAATCATCATGCGCTCGGTCATCAATGGCTTGCACACCTCATCCGGAATAGCTGCAAATTTTGCCTGCATATTCTTTTGTTCTTTCTCGGATAAAGTCGTTACCAAGCCTTTTGTAAGCCACGCCTTAGCGGGTTCTGTCAGGTTCACTTTTCCGTATCCCTGTTCGATGTAGGGAACAATGCGATCGTAATAAAAACGGTACATGTCATTCATTTTCTCTTCGGCTTTTTGTTGAACAGGAATCATTGCTTTAAAAACATCCGAATTTACCGCAACATTCAGAAGATTATCTTTTGATTTTTTTAATTGTTCATATAACTCTTTCACTTTTTCTTGATTCAAGCTGAGCTTCTCTGCAGATTCAGGATTTTTTGTGGTGAGTCTTTGCTTTATGCCCGTGTGCAAGGTCTCCACCTTTGTCAGTAACTCGGTATATGTCATCGAAAATGTTGATGATAAATCTTCAAAGATCGACAGAGCAGTCGTGATCCATTCTTTTCGCTCTGTTGTTTTTTCCTGTGTATTTATTTGATCAGGGATTTTCTCCTTGACAGGTTCCATTATGCTCCTCCTTAAATATAGTTAATTTAACCATAAATTGTAGACAATAAGAAGAGGCATAATAAAAGTCTACAAGATTCTAATCATAGTCATTTCTTAAGCGAAAGAGTTTTTATATTTAATCTGTTAAGAATTTAAATCTGTGACTCTTTGATTGGGGTGAATTCCACTCCTGATAGATTGATTTATAGCCCTTTGACCCTGATTGCTACCTAAACTTGTTGTTAAAGTCTTTCGTTGGATTCAGATGCGTAGACTCGATTTGAAGGCAAGGGTAATCCCTTGCCGATAATCGAGGCTTAGCAGATGAATTCAATGAAAGATTTTAACAACAAGTTTAGGTAGCAATCAGGGTCTTTGGATTCTTGCTTCCAATTCCCGAGTTCCATAATTATTTTGAATTGCAGCTATAATCCTCATTTTTTCAGATTCGGAAAGTAGATTTGTTGGAATAGCATCAAGATTTTCAAGAGCGATTCTTTCTTTCTCCATCGGATTAACTTGCATAAACTACCTTCATTTTAAACATAATCCTTGTGTTACATCGAATCAGTTAACGTACCGAAATCGATGAGTACGACTCTCCCATTCTTTTGCACCAAGACATTCCCTCGTTCATTTTCTCTTGTGGTGTTCACACCTATTTTACGGAGAAATCGAATTGCCGATCTGTACTGCGTTTCCTGCTCAGTAGATAAGGGGCCGTATTGTGACGATGTCACCCCTGGCACATATTCGAGAAGGAGCCATTTTCGATTATATAAAAGATCACTGCCATAATACTCGACGATGTTTGAATGCCCCCCTTTATGGCGGATCATTTCCAGCATTTCGTCTTCTTTATCTCTTGAATCTCTTAAAATCTTGATAGCAACAATTTTCGCAAGTCCCACCTCTTTTGCCAAAAAAACATCTCCATAGCATCCGGATGAAGATATGTGCCTGACAATGTTATAAGCCTTCCCGTCAATCATATGAGTCTTATCAGTGTTTTCCAATATCCAATCGACAAACTTCTTTGACCCCATCAGTAATTTTGCCGGTTCTGAATAGCTTCGCTTATCAAATAAAGCTTTATAGCCGCGATAATCGTTTCGACGTTTAAGCGCCTTTTTGAATGCGGCGCCTCTTGACGCTTTATTCATTTCCCTCGATGCTTTCGCTATAAGAGCATTGACCCGCTCAACAACAGATGTCCCCTCAGCTGTGACTGGGATATCCGGATTGGCGCCTTTCTCCATCAATATTTTGATGGTGTCGACAGCTTTGTTCATCCAGGCATTATAAAGGGCGGTCTCTCCTTCGTATAGGGCATTCACGTTCGCACCGCGACATATGAGAGCGCTGATAATCTTCTTATAATCCTCTTTTTCAAGATAGTTAGTCGAACGGGAAACTGCTGCATACAAGGGAGGGGGTGTACAACGATCGATGCGTCCATATGATGTGTTGGGATCAAGCCCTTCATCAAGCAATTTGGAAACTTTTTCAAATCGTCCGTATAAACAAGCCTGATATAAATCACTATATTTCGAATTTGTGCTGATTATCATAAAAACATTGTAGAATAAAAAATTATTGATAATATTATAACATTTAGTATAATTAAAGCCCACCTGTTTTTCCTGACTTAAGCATGAATGGCGCGGCCGAGGGCATTGAGCGAGGCTTCTTTGATGGCTTCGCTCATTGTGGGGTGGGCTTGAGAGGCTGCGGCCAGCTCTTCAACGGTAGCCCTTTTGGCGATGGCGATCATCCCCTCTGAGATGAGCTCGGAAGCTTCGGCCCCGATAATGTGCATGCCGACAAGGCGCCCTTTCTTCTTTTCACCGATGATTTTAACAAAACCATCGGTTTCTCCGATGCAGCGGGCTCTTCCGATTCCCTTAAAGAGAAATTTTCCTACCATGATGTCAAGCCCTGCTTCTTTAGCCTGCTGTTCGGTCAGGCCGACTGCGGCGACTTCGGGATGGGTATAGATGACGTTCGGGACTGTCATATAATCGACGCGGGGAACTTTTCCGGCGATAATTTCGGCGACGGAAGCGCCTTCTTCCGAGGCCTTATGGGCGAGCATGATCCCTTCGATTACATCGCCTATGGCATAGATATGGGGATGCCGCGTCCGAAAATTGCCGTCGACAGGAATGAATCCCTGCTTGGCGGTCTCAATGCCGATATTTTCCAGACCCAGACCTTTGGTATACGGTTTTCTGCCGACTGCGACGAGGACGACATCGGCTTTGAGGGATTCGCCATTATCAAGGGCTAGCTTGATGTCTTTTTTGCCCACTGCGGCTTCCGTGACCTTTGTTGAAAGGTGGAATGCAAGCCCCTGCTTTTTGAGAATTTGAAGCAGCGCTTTGCTGACATCTTTGTCCATAGCGGGGCAGATATGATCGAGCATCTCGACTATGACCACTTCACTTCCTAATCGGTTATAAACCGATGCGAGCTCGACGCCGATCACTCCTGCGCCGATAACAACCAGTTTTTTGGGAATTTCCTTGAGGCTCAATGCGCCGGTAGATGAAACGACCCTCTCTTCATCAAAGGGAAGAAACGGCAAAGCGCTCGGCTCGGAACCTGTGGCGATAATGATGTTTTTAGCTTTCAGTTTTTCATCACCAATTGCAATTGTATTCGGGTCGATAAAAGATCCTGTTTTCTGATAGACATCGATGTTATTTTTTTTCATCAATCCCGAGACACCGGTGACAAGGCTTTTGACGACTTCCTCTTTACGCTTGTTCATTTGATCGAAGTCAACGGAGAGTTTAGAGGGGGAAATGCCGTGCTCCTTCCCCTCTTTGGAAAGCTTGGCGTAAAGTTCGGAAGAGTAGAGAAGGGCTTTTGAAGGAATGCAGCCGACATTCAGGCAAGTGCCGCCCAATGTCTCCCATTTTTCAACAATTGCAGTTTTTAAGCCGAGCTGGGCTGCTCTGATAGCGGCGACATATCCTCCAGGCCCCGATCCAATAACAACGACATCATACATCTTATACCTCTAGAATAAGTCTTGCGGGATCTTCAAGGCAATTTTTCACGTGGACAAGAAACGACACGGCTTCCTTTCCGTCGACAATGCGGTGGTCGTAGCTTAAAGCGACATACATCATCGGTTTGATCACAATGTCGTCGCCCACGACAATCGGCCTTTTCTCAATCTTATGCATCCCCAAAATACCGCTTTGGGGAGGATTTAGGATAGGGGTTGATAGCAGCGAACCATATATCCCCCCATTGGTGATGGTAAATCCGCCCCCTTTGAGATCGTCGACCAGCAAAGACCCGTCGCGCGCTTTTACGGCATAGTCATAAATCCTTTCTTCGATATCGGCAAACGAAAGGGCATCGCAACCCCTGACAACAGGGACAACAAGACCCCGCTCAGTCCCGACTGCAATGCCGATATCGTAATAGTGGCGCTGTACTATTTCGTCGCCGTCGATATAAGAATTGACTTCCGGGAAGTGCTGGAGGGCAGAAACAGAGGCTTTGACAAAAAAAGACATAAAGCCCAGTTTGACTCCGTATTTTTTTACAAAACTCTCTTTATGCCTTTCTCTGAGTTCCATTACTTCAGTCATATCGATTTCATTGAAAGTGGTCAGCATAGCCGTCGAGGACTTCGCCTCGACAAGGCGGCTGGCAATCACTTTGCGGATTTTCGACATTCGCTTCCGCGTTTCCCTCTCCCCTCTTGGCATTGGGGGCGGAAAGGCTTTTTCTTCTGTAATTTCGGAAATAAAATCTTGAGCCCGGCTTCGAACGCCGACACTCTCCGGTTCTTCTTCTTTTTTGGGTTCCTCTTTTTTCTTTGGCTCTTCTTTTTTTTCGGGTTTTTCTTGTTTTTCTTCAGCCTTCCCTTCAGTGTCGACATGGCCGATGACCTGACCGATTTTAACAGTATCGTCAACTTTAACATCAAGCGTTAAGACGCCTGAATCCGGAGCATAGAGGACTTGGTTGACTTTGTCTGTTTCCAGTTCCAGTATTTCATCGTCTGTTGACACTTTCGAACCGGACTTTTTGATAATATCTCCGATTATCGCTTCCGATATCGACTCGCCCATGGCTGGCACTTTTATTTCAACTTTCATGTTAAACCCTTTGCATCAAATTCACATTTACATCTAATTTTTCATCTCCGGAAAACACTCCGTTCATAATCGCTTCGTGCTGCTGGCTATGGCGATTGTGGGATCCTGTCGCCGGAGATGCCGAACGGTCTCTACCGACATAGAGAAGCTTTAAGTTTTTAGGTAAAAGCCTGTTGATATGCGGCCTGAGGAGGTTCCAGGCGCCCATGTTGCTAGGCTCCTCCTGAACCCAGATCACTTCCTCTACATCGGAGTAGTTTTCGAAGATTTCCCTTAAGCGGTCTGTATGCAGAGGGTACAGCTGTTCGATGCGAATAAAGACGATATCATCGGCTTTTCTTTTCTTTCTCTCTTCAATGAGGTCAAAGTAAATCCTTCCGTTGCAAAGTGCCAGCCTGGTCGCTCTTTCGGGAGGGCTCGGATCATCCAAAACTTCTTCAAAAGTCCCGTTCTCCAAATCTTCAACATAGCTCACGCATTCGGGATGGCGCAAAAGTCCTTTGGGGGTGAAGACAACAAGAGGAACTTTGGAGGCAGTGATCATGTGGCGCCTGATCAGGTGAAACATCTGCGCCGGCGTCGTGGGATTGACAAGGATCATATTTTCTTCGCCGCAAAGGGTCAAATATCTTTCCATTCGAGCGGAAGAGTGCTCAGGGCCCTGCCCCTCATACCCATGGGGCAGATAGAGGACAAGATTGGATTGCTGCCCCCATTTTTGCTCCCCGGGGGCCAAATATTGGTCGATAATCGTCTGGGCGCCATTACTGAAATCTCCAAACTGCGCCTCCCAGATGACAAGAGCATTCTGATACCCGACGCTGTAGCCATATTCAAATCCCATCACTCCGAATTCTGAAAGGGGGGAATTGTAGATATCAAAACGGCCCTGTTTGTCCGATATGTGCTGAAGAGGAAAATATTCCCTTTCTTCTTTTTGATCCATCCAAACGGCATGCCGGTGACTAAAAGTCCCTCTGCAAGAGTCCTGCCCGGATATGCGGATGTGATGCCCCTCTTCGAGCAAAGTGGCGTAGGCCATGAGTTCGGCCATCCCCCAGTCAAAGGGTTTGTTCTCAGTAATCATGGCGAGGCGGCTTGCAAGCAATTGCTGCAATTTTTTATGAAGGTTAAAATTCTCGGGAATTTTAGAGATAGCCCCGGCGCAAAGCTCCAAAGTTTTTCGAGAGACACCTGTTTTTGCTTTTACGAATAAATTCTCCCCTTTTTTATCTTTTTTGCTGGGAGGATGAACGGGATGCTCGATTTCTTTCACCTTTTTCAATGCCTGTTTGAGCCCCTTCTTAAATTCTTCTTCGAGCTCTTCGGCCATATACTTTTCCAAAACGCCTTCTTGAAAGAGTTGATCCCGATAAATTTCCCTGATGGATTTTTTATTTTTGATCAGAGCATATTCAAGAGGCTGCGTAAAAGCCGGTTCGTCGCCTTCATTATGTCCGTATTTTCGATAACAGTTCAAGTCTATGAAGACATCGCAATGAAATTTTTGCCTAAGCTCCACGGCCAGATTTGTCGCAAATATGCACGCTTCGGGATTCTCTGCAT
Organism: Waddliaceae bacterium; assembly: GCA_963783885.1. Classification (GTDB taxonomy): domain Bacteria; phylum Chlamydiota; class Chlamydiia; order Chlamydiales; family SLFE01; genus SLFE01. Next base: position 12,466 of record CAWAPJ010000003.1, read on the forward strand.
TGACATGAAAAACAGGACATCCGAATGTTTTCGCGATATCGGTGCAATAATTGGTGGAGCGTCCATCGGATGGAATTGTCGTAAAACCGATTTGGTTGTTAATGACGATATGGATCGTCCCCCCTGTTTCATAGCCTCTCAATTTGCTCATCTGCAGGGTTTCGTAAACGACACCCTGTCCTGAAAGGGCAGCGTCGCCGTGGACGAGGATGGGCACATACTTTTCCTGAAGCCTGTCATCGCCGTGTTTCACCTGCTTGGCTTTGATTTGTCCTTCCACAACAGGACAAATCGACTCCAGATGGCTCGGATTAGGGGCCAGCGTAATGCTCACCTTTTGGCCCGATGCCGAGAGAATTTCTGAAAAAAACCCTTTGTGATATTTCACATCACCGCTTCCTTCCATGGCCTCGGGCAGGTAAAAGTCTTCGAATTCCGAAAATATGTCCGAATAGGATTTGTCGAGTATATTGCAAAGTACATTCAGCCTTCCCCTGTGCGCCATTCCAAGGGCAAATTCCCTCATTCCCAGATGAGACCCTTTTTCAATGATCGCAGCAAAAATCGGAATCAAAGTCTCCCCCCCTTCAAGCGAAAACCTTTTTTGCCCGACATACTTTGTTTGCAAAAACCATTCGAACAGGCCCGATTTGTTCAGATGCTGCAGAATCATTTGCTTTTGATCGATGGAAAGCTGAACGCGGCACCTCGTCGGCTCAATCTGTCTTTGGAGCCAATCTTTAAGCTCCGGGCTGGGAGAATCCATATATTCGATGCCAATATCCGAGCAGTAGATTTCCCTTAAAATGGAAATGATATCCCTCAAAGGCAAAAAATCCTCTTCCGTCAGACCCAAAGTGGGAAATTCTTCCGGCAGCTCTGATTCGCGAAAGCCCAAATTCGACAGCCTAAGCTCGTTTGGATGCTCTCTTTCTTTAGCTTGTATGGGATTGATATTCGCCATTAAATGGCCATGCGCGCGATAGGCTTCAATCAGATTATAAACGCGCAGTTCGGGCATCGCCTCCGACATAACCCGCCCCCGAACGGGTTCCTTATCGCCAATAATTTGAGGAATGGGAGTCGGCGACGGAAGCGTGGGCGCCTCGGGCTCTTTGTCAAGATTTTCAAAAATAACACGCCATGATGGATCGACGCTGGCAGGATCCTCCAAATACCTGGCATACATTTGCTCATAAAGCCGAGCGTTGGCATAGCCTGACTGTATGAATCCTTCAAGACCCATAAGTGATTCAACCGATTGGGGTTTACATCTTCTATTTAACCCAGTAAGAGATAAATTTAAAGGAAATTTAAATTTCTTTTTGTTATTATGCACAGGTTATGAACCGGAATTTATTCGTTTTGTCTATTGCGCTCTTATTCTTATGGGGATGCGCCTCGGAAACACCGAAAGCAAAGAGCGGATGGGAGGAAATTAAGGGAAGAGACCCCGAGGTTAATGAAGCGGTATATCGCGTCCGAGTCCCCGATAGCTGGGAACGAACCGATGCTGCCGGACCGATTGAGGATACGACAAGACCTCTTGCCGAATATCGTGTCGGCCGAGATATCCTTGTGACGCTGCACAATTTTCCCGGAATCAAAATACCCCCTGCCGCCCAAGTCATGAGGTGGAAGCGGCAGATGGGACATGCAAAAGACATTCGTACCCATCTCTGCTCTCGCGGGGGATTTGCCGGCATTCAATTTGAAAGCAGGGAGTGCCTGGCCTGGGCGATGCAGCTCGATCCTGAGCATCGCCAAAGATTATCCAACAAAAGTCCTCTTCACCGCCAAATGATGGCCGATTATACAATTAAGGCTGTCGGACCCGCTCAATCGCTTACAAAGCATCGGCAGGAAATTCTCGACTTTGCTCTATCTTTTGAACTGATTTGCGAGCTGCCCGGATGAAGCTGCTGAAATTTCTCTATCATTTTCTCGGAAGCGTCTACTTTGCAGTTTCTATTCTGGTGTGTTTGATTCTGTTTACAACTCTAGGAACGTTTATTGAGTCGTATACCGAATCGCATTTATTTGCCGCTAATTTGACTTACCATAACCCCCTTTTTGCCTCGCTCCTTTGGATGATGTTTGTCAATATCCTTTTTGCCGCCCTAAGAAGATGGCCCTTTAAGCAAAGGCATATTCCCTTTCTCTTAACCCACCTCGGTCTACTTATGATTCTTGGAGGCTGTTTGATCAAAGCCTATTTCGGAACCCAAGGACAAATGCTTATTGTCGAAGGAAGCGGCAGCGATGAGATAATGATTCCAGGTTCCACTGTGATCGAGCTTCAAGATGAGCAAGGAAAAGTCGAGACGTTTCCTCTCGATAAATCCCGGCAGATACCGAAGAACGAAAGACTCAAAGTTGTCGGATACTATCCTCATCATAAGTCTCAGCTAAAAATCTGGCCTATAGCGCCCGGTTGGAATGTGAAAGTTCTTGAAGAAGAAGATTTTAAGCAAGCCGTAAAAGATGAGCTCTTAAACAATCTGACTGTGAGAATACTCGACCGGAAACAAGGAAGGGTTATTGAAGAAAAGAACGTCCACGACTCAGAGTTTTCCTTCAGCTATGAAAACGGCTCATTGATTGTGGACAATCAGCTGGAAATTCCCCTAAGCGGCCCTTTGAGTTTGATGACCTTAAACTACAAGGATCATTTGCGGGGCTCCCCATCAACGCTTATTGAACTCAGCCATCCTAAAGCCGCCCTCGTTAAACGAAACAGCGAAGAAGGTTATCAGGTGACAACCATCGATCAAGCGGGAGGTATCAGAACTGAAGAGCTTTCCAGTCTTGTCGTTTATGACAAGGGTTTTGGGGGCATCTATATGCAAAGCTCGATTCCCTCTTCCGAAACCTGCAGGGAAAAAGAATTCCGCCACAAAGAAGCTTTAAAAAGAGTGCTTTCCGAAGCCTCGGAGCTGACTTTCCCATTGGAAGCGATTCGATCAGCTTGCACTCAAGAAAATTTTTCCGAAGCAGCCGTCGGCTTTTTAACCGAATGGGATTCATGCAATCAATGGATTTTCTCTCTTGGGCACGCATTATCGAAAGAAAATTGTAAGCTGATGGACAGGATTGACTGGGATTTGATCCCTAAAGATCAGCTTAAAAGCGCTTATTTCGCTTCTCTTCTTCTTCAGAATTTTGACGAAAATTCATTGAGCGATGCCCCCTGGAAATATCTCTTGCTCAAAGATCAACCGAAAAATACCTATGAGCAGTCGATCATTGAGCAGCTATTTCTTATCTCCTCGGACCTTCCAGAACTCCCTGACTTTAAAGATTTATCCTCTCTAGAAAAAGCAAGAGTGATGACCGTCTTACTAAGAGCTTACGGCATCCACTTAAAAAGTCTCATACCTCCGGAAGAAGAGCGTGAAAACATCGAACGCCTTGAATTGCCCGTAACCCAAGAATACAGCCCGGAAAAACCATCGAACAAGCTTGAAGAGAATCTCCCTCTCATCTTTGTGCAATTTGAAAATGGCAAAATAGTTCCAGCGCCATTTGACCCCTTCGGCACCGGTCTCAAATGGCCTGCTGCTGGCAGCGACTGCCTCATTCATTTTAAACCGAAGTTCGAGAAACTCCCCTGCCGCCTCAGATTAAGGAACGCCCGCGAATATCGTTACCCCGGATCCGATGAGCCTTTCAGCTACGAGGCCGATATTATCGTATACGGTTCGGACAAATCCGATGGCAAGGAAATAACTCTGAGCATGAACCACGTTTATGAAACTTGGGATGGGTATCGATTTTATCTTGCTTCCATACATTCGGAAGGTGAAATGAGAGCCAGGAAAGTCCAGCTCTCAGTCAATCACGACCCCGCCAGATATCGACTGACTTACCCTGGGGGAGCCGTGGCAGCGCTCGGAATTATTCTTCTTTTCTGGCGCCCGAAATTTTTTCGTCACTAAAAATCGGAAAGATCGTCGAGCTCCTCGTCAGTACTCCATTCATCGTCGCTTTCAGCCTCTGAACTTGTTGAGCTCCATTCATCATCGGTTTCAGACTCTGAACTAGAAGTCTTGCATTCGCTTTCAGAATCTGAACTGACATAGGCGCCCTCTTCATCGCTTTCATCTCCTGAACTTATATAGCTCCATTCATCATCGCTCTCGGTAATCTCAGGTGTAAAACATTCCGAATGTTGTAATTCAACTTGTTTTCTGTAATTTCCCCCTAAGGCTCCTTTCAAGATCTGCATAAGTTCATTTTCGCTCATCCTATTCAAATCGATAGCAGATTCTTTAGGGGTCACCTTTTTCAGATTCTTTCTTCCCTCCATAATAGCATCCCGCGACACCGGGCATTGGGGAAAATTATTTACTCCTGGCAGGCTGGCCCCGCTTTTTTTTGTGGATTGCTGTTCGGGCTGTTCTGTTTTTTTCAATTTAGCTTTTTTCGCCTGAATTTCAGCTTCCATAAGGCTTTGTTCATGAAGCTTTTTACCTTTCTCTTTTCCTTTTTGCTCATTTTCTATAAATTTCTCGACTTTTTCCCACATAAGCGGAGTTAAATTTTTATAGACTATTTGAGCCAACTTATGATCGGTAGGAACATTTCCATTAATATTGTCGATAACAAAAGGTCTAACCATCGTTTCGATCTCTTCAAATTCATCCTTTACCCTTTGTCCAAAATATTTGTAGGTATTGCCAATCCGATCCAATTTCAAATACGCATCGGCAACTAATCTATTTGTGCGAACATCCACCATTCCCATAGTCGTTTTAAATGTTTGCTCGACAGCATTGACGACGTCTGTTTTGCCGCTTGCAAAAAACCACCAGTTACGATCCGGATCCAGTTTTCCTGTGTTGAGGTCAACGGCCAAAAAAGTATTTACAGGAAGGTTTTTTATGGTTTCCAGATTAGAAAATGCCACAGAAATTTCCATTTTATAAGCGAAGGGATTTCTTTCACATCCTTGAATATCAAGAACAGACATAATGACTCCTTGTGTTAAAATAAAAACTTGTCAACGTTATTGTCGACGGTAGAGTCAATTATTTCAAGAATTATTATGCCTCGTCTAACCAATTAGACTTTAAGGAATTGTTAGAACAGTTCCCGGCTGGATTTTGTTTTCATCCGCGATTGCAGCGTGGTTGGCTTCCAGAATTCTCTTCCATTTACGAGTGGTTCCATAGTACTTTTCGGAAATTTTCATCAGGGTTTCTCCTTGTTGCACAAGGTGCACCCTTGGTTCGATATCCATAACTTCTGCTGAAAAATCAGGAGTCTGCTTTCGGCTTCCCATCTGTCCGATCAGTTCGGAATACGTCTGCTGCGTCTGCTTCAGTTGCTTGGTGAGGTCCTGCCTAGAACTTTCCATTTTCTGCAATGAATCTTTCTGTTCATTTAAAGCAGCTTGAAGCTGGTCGACAATCTGTTCTTTGATGATCCGTCTTTTCTTTTCTTCCTTGTATTTATCTTCAAAAGCAACGAGTGTTTTGATGATTTCATTTTTGTCATGAACTTCCGTTTGAAGAGAGTTAATTTGAGATTTTGCCAATTCCCCGCTTTTTGTAAGAGCCGCGATTTCATCACGCAGCCCTTGTTTGTTTTTTTCTTCCAGAGACATACTTGATTGCAGCATCTCGGTCTTTTGGGCCACTTTTTTCTCCAGCAATTCTATTGTATCGGCATTTTCTTCAAGAGCTGACAGCAATGTATGATTTTCTTCTTTGAAATGAGCCAAGGAATCAACTTCTTTTTTCAATGAGGTAATTTGATCCAGAAATTCCTGTTTCCGCTTTTCTTCAATCTCCATATTTGCTTGCAGCATCTCGTCTTTCTTGATGAGAGATTTTTTTGCCTCTTCCAGTTTGGCTTTAAGTTCGATGACGGGTTGATTGAGTTTTTTTAGAGCGGCATATCCCCGTTTACTTTTTTCAAGCTCATCGGTCAATTCCTGAATTTTGCTTTCATAAGAGACTTTATCTTCATTGCGGGATGCCAAAATATCCTTGAGATCTTCGAGCTGCCTTTCGAGCTCTAGAGCCGTATGATCGCTTGCCCGCATTTCCGCATCGACAAGCTGGGCATCCAGCAAGTGGATAAGTTGTAAGGCCCCGCCACTTTGTTTCTCAGCATCCGAATGAAAAGTCTCTTCCTGAGTTTCTTGAGGCTTTTCCCCTTGAGTCCCCTGGATAAGCAACGCGACTAAAATGGCCACGATAGCCAGGCAAGAGATAAAGACAATCCGACGAAAATTTTTGCGAGATTGAGTATTCTGACTATCCTGCATAGCATCTCCTTTTACCTAGATAGTGGAAACATACAAGATTTACAATTGCAAATCCAATATTTTTTATGCATAGTCTGATAATAAAGGAATGATTTAATGGCCAAAGAAAGATTTACAAATCGATTGATCCGCGAAAAATCCCCTTATCTTCAGCAGCATGCCCATAATCCTGTTGACTGGTTTCCCTGGGGAGAGGAGGCTTTTGACGCTTCAAGGAAAAGCGGCAGGCCGATTTTCCTCTCGATTGGGTATGCCACTTGCCACTGGTGCCATGTGATGGAAAGGGAGACATTCGAGAGCGAGGATATCGCCCGGGAAATGAACGACCTTTTTATCAATATCAAAGTGGATCGGGAGGAACTCCCTCAGGTAGACGCCTTATACATGGAGCTGGCTCAAGCCCTGATGGCCGGAGCTGCCGGCTGGCCGCTCAATCTGATTCTGACACCTGAACTCAAGCCTATATTCGCCGCAACCTACTTGCCTCCCTCATCGCAACATGGCCTGATCGGAATGAAAGAGTTGATGGAGCGCATAAGACAACTATGGAATAGTGAAGAAAAAGAAAGGGTAAAAGCGCAGGCAGCAGCCGTTGTTGACGTATTAAACCGAAATAAAATTGTTAAGGGCAAGCGATTGCCAAATCAGCAACTCCTCGACGAAACTGCAGAGCTCTTATTCAAGATTGCAGACCCTATTTACGGCGGAATCAAAGGAAGTCCTAAATTTCCTCTGGGTTATCAACAAATTTTCCTCCTGAATTATTCGGTAAAATCAAAAGACAGCCGCGCTTTCTATTTGGCTGAAAAAACGTTGCAAATGATGGAGCAAGGGGGAATCTATGATCATATCGGAGGAGGGTTTTCTCGATATTCCGTAGATGAAAAGTGGCTGATTCCTCATTTTGAGAAGATGCTCTACGACAATGCGCTCCTAGCTGAGACCTACGCTACGGCATGGCAGCTTACTGGAAAAGACACTTATAAAGAGGTCGCCTCGGAAACTCTGGATTATTTATTGAGGGATATGAGGCACACCAAAGGAGGTTTTTACTCTGCAGAAGATTCCGAGTCGTGCGGAGAGGAAGGCCTCTTCTACACATGGCTCTATAACAACATTATCGAATACCTTGGCAAAGATTCCGAAGATTTCTGCGAATATTACAACATCACCAAATCCGGCAACTTTCATGGGAGAAATATACTGAATGTGACCGTTCCTCTGGAGGATTTCGCCGCAAAAAAGGGAATCGACCCCAGAGAGCTGCAAAACAAGCTGGCAAAACAGAAAGAAACGCTCTGGAAAATACGAGAAACTTCCCCCCACCCATTTAAAGATACTAAAATCCTCACATCGTGGAACGGAATGATCACCCACTCCCTTGCTCTCGCTGGCATGATCTTCAATCGGGATGACTATCTGCAGGCGGCCCAAGACTGCGCTCGATTCATTCAAGAGAATCTTTGGAAAAACGGCGAGCTTCTCCGCAGGTGGATGGACGGCGAGCCTCTTCACCCCGGAACCCTTGACGATTATGCTTTTACAATAAGAGCCTGCATCACTTTATTTGAGGCCGATTTAGGCTCTAACTGGCTGGAATGGGCTTATGAACTCACCGATGTTGTCTCCGACCTTTTCAAAGGCGAAGACGGCGCCTTTTATCAGACGGCTCCGGCAGACAGCAGCCTAATTATCCGCAATATTCAATTTTCCGACGGCTCGGAACCATCCGGCAACTCCATCCATACGGAAAATCTCCTCCGTCTCTATGAACTGTCAACTGATATCAATTATATTGACGCAGCCGAGGACGTCCTAAAAGCGGTTAATCAGTTGATCGAGAGCTACCCCTTGGGCTATGTCTGCCACCTCATGAACCTCCTCAGATATTATGACCCCAATCCCGTGACTCTTGTCGTTGCCTTAAACTACGAAGAGAACGGGCGAAAAGACATATACAACCTGATCAATCAAACCTTCATTGCCCACCGCTCAGTTATTTGGAGAAGAGAGAATGACCAATTGCTTATGGATATCCTCCCCTTCCTCAAAAAGCAAAAACCGGTCGGCGGAAAAACCACCCTCTACATTTGCCACAAAGGGGTTTGCAAAGAGCCTCTGACAGATTTCAAAGACATGCAAATGGCTCTCGAGCAGTTATAATTTAATTACTTCTAAGAAAAAAATTTAAATAAATTTTTTACTATAAAACTATATCACCACTGGATATTAATCCTAAATTGTGTTAAAATTCATTACCAAATATTTTGGTTAAGTTATGTTATTTCTACCATCAGAAAATAATTATGGCATTCCGGGTGTCCCCGAAGATTTGGATTGTACACTTTTTCCGGATCCAACACCTGTCGCGTTTGTTCCTACAGACGATTCACAAGAATTAACTTTTGAAAAAGTCAACGAAATTGCCTTGGATCAATTCTCCGAAAATGAAATTGAAAAAAACGAGGGCTAGCTGTAAAAGTTTTTTTCGACAAGACACTAGGCCTTTAATTTTGGGACATTCTCGTCAATTCTACCGCTGAATACGTTATTAGTCTAACTTATTTTAGGAGTTAAACTTCGCAATACACTTCCTGCCAATGAACAATTTTTCCTTCTCTATTAAATCCGAGTATCATGACCGCTTCCAATTTTTGAGTTTTACCGTCTGTTCTGACGATGATCGCCTTTAAAGGAACCACAACTTTATCGTCGGAACAAATGTATTCTTGGACGCTGTAATCAAGACTATCGATGGCGTTGTTGCATAAATCACCACTGAGACCACCGAGCTCACTGAGAGATTATGAGAGAGGAATTAAATGATTAGACGCCTAATCCCATTTTTTAGAAGTTTTACATTGAAATTGATGAGCAAACCTCTGCCACCGCCATTATGCTTAAGATAGGATAGAAGTTGGGCCTCATGAACAGGCAAGAGATTGGCCACAGATTTTATCTCCAAAATAATCTTATCTTCCACTATCATATCGATCCGGTAGCCTGAGTCTAGCTTTTTATCACGATAAATAATAGGTACTGGTATCTGCCGGTTAACTTTCAAACCCGCAAGGTTCAACTCGTAGCAAAGACAAGTTTCGTATGTCGATTCAAGCAAGCCTGGACCTAATCTTCGATGAACTTCAATCGCAGCACCTATGATTTCCCCTGTTAAAAGGTCATTTCTTTTTTGGTTGGCTTCTTCAGTTGTGTGGGTACTAGTCATCTTTTCTCCAAAAAGGGCGAATGCGAGCTTGCCGACAAATACCTAATACTCTAATTTTTAGTTGCAACAAATTGGAGGATCAAGATGAAGGCAAAATATCGCATTCGCAACTGGAACGACTATAACAAATCTCTTATTCAAAGGGGAAGCATAACTGTTTGGTTTTCTGAAGATGCTATCAATAAGTGGATGGCTCCAAAAGAAATAGGAAAAAAGGGGCGTCCAAAACTCTATTCTGATGACGCTATTCTCACCGCGCTCATTATTCGATCGGTTTTTCATCTTCCATTGAGAGCACTCGAAGGATTTTTGACATCTCTTGTTATGATTTTATCTGTTGGTTTATCGATTCCTTCTTATACTCAAATTTGTCGGAGAGCTAAGTTGTTGGGGCAAGAGTTGAAGAAACTTTCGAAAAAAAAAGTCACCAATATTGTAATCGATTCAACCGGTTTGAAAGTGTACGGAGAGGGTGAATGGAAAGTTAGGCAGCATGGAATCAGTAAAAGGCGAACATGGAGAAAGCTCCATCTGGCAGTCTGCCCTGACTCTCACGAAATTATTTTCGAAATTCTTACTGAAAATAACGTTGCAGATTGTGAAGTGTATCCAAAACTTCTCGAGGTAATGCCGAAATCAGTTAAGCGCACATATGGAGATGGGGCTTATGATACTAAGCGATGCTATGCTGCAAATGTAGTTCACGGCTCAATTCCTATTATTCCACCCAATAGGAATGCTGTTTTTCGAGAAAACATATCTCCTTCTTGGAAGATGCGGAATATCAGTTTGCTGGAAATTTCAGGTTTAGGAGGTGATGATGATGCAAGAAAATTATGGAAAAAGTTGAAAGGTTATCATCGTCGATCACTTGCAGAAACAGCCATGTTTAGATTTAAACGATTCTTTGGAAATGATTTAAGAAGTAGAACTCTGGAAACCCAAAGGGCTGAATCAAGGGCAAAATGTGAAGCACTAAATATAATGACAAAGCTGGGAATGCCTGAAAGTGAATTAATAGCAGCTTAAATCAAATCTCTCATATTCTCTCTGTGCGCTCTTGTGAGCTCTGTGGTTAATTACGCAACAAAGCCACTATCGATTGTCTTACGAAATTGATTTAAGAATTCAAAATAATTGTCATAATTGCCAGCATAAGTTCGTTCATTGGCCTTGATTAAAAAGTTAGGGGCAAAAAATTGAGAAATATCTTCTTTTTTTAAGTTGGAATCTCGAATCAAATTTGCTTTATTCCATGCAAGGAGAGCTTTAGCTGTTTTGATGTTTTCTTGACCCATAATTCATAGATACTTCTTTTCAAGTTCGCGGTAAAACACCTTGCCGGTACCCATCATGGGAATCTCCTCGAGCTGTTCAAAATCGGTGACTTTGATTATGTAGCTTAAGCCTTGGTCGCGAAGGGCAGTGTTGATCTCGTCGACTGTTGAAGGAAAAATGGCAAAAACCATGATTTTGGGCTTGCCTTCTTCCTGCTCTTTGCCGATGACGGCAATCGATGGGCCCTCCTCGGCAAGCTGCCATCCTTTTTTCTCAGCTTGCTGATATAGCGCCGTCTCGATGGCCCCCAAACTGATCATCTCTCCGCCCGACTTCAAGAACCTCTTCAAGCGACCGGAGATCGTGAGTCGATTAAGTTCGTCAAGATAACCAAGGTCGCCTGTATTGTACCACTGTTTCCCCTCTACTTCGAAAAAGGGCACTTTGGCCACCTTATTGAGATATCCGGAAAACACATTGGGACCGCGGGCGAGAATAAGCCCTTCTTCTCCCGTGGGAAGTTTCTCGTGGGTTTCGGGATTGATAATGATGATCTCGACATCCTCTAAGGGCTGCCCCACGCCTTGGGGTTCGACTTCAAGTCTGTTCACGGTTAAAACAGGAGAACATTCCGTAACGCCATATCCTTCTTTTAGGACATCTTTATTTCCCATTTTTTCCATAAGCTCGAAGAGCTCCTGAGGCGCTTTTTCAGCGCCGGATACGACCCAGCGAAGTGTTTTAAACTGATCGGGTTTTCCGGCTTTAAGCATTCCTTTTAGGAATGAAGGTGCGCCGCAAATGACTGTCGGTCTCCACTTCTCGCACCCCTTGGCAAGACCCTGCCCATTTGTCGGATTGGGATAGTAGCAGACACGCATGCCGGTCAGAGTGCCTAAGAAACATCCGGCGGTGAGTCCAAAGGAGTGGAAAGGAGGAAGTACGGAGAAAAAGATATCGGTCGAGAAGATTTCCACCGACTTTTCAATTGAACGAATGTTGCTTAAGATGTTTTTATGGCTAAGAGGCACTCCTTTCGGAGCGCTTTCCGTCCCGCTGGTAAAGAGAATCACTGCCGTCTCGTCTTCTGAAAGAGAATCGATTTTAAAGTGTTTCAGTATTGATTCAGTACTCTTTTTGGCCGTCAGAGCCCCCTTGATTTTTTTAAAGAGAGGAATTTCCCTTTTTACATCTTCAAGCAAGAGAAGCTCATCATCGATGCCGCCAAGGTCGACGTTCCCCAGTCGGTCAATAAAAGCCCACGATGAAAGGACCCTTTGAATATTGGCCTGTTCCATAACAGATCCCAAATGGCGCCGGCCTAAGGTCCAGTTGATCATAACGGGAACCTTGCCGGCCAGCTGGCAAGCTAAAAGAGTCAGAGTCGCGCCGACACTTGCGGGAAGTAAAATCCCGATATTTTTTCCGGGAAGAGTTCTAATAAAGTCGGCAAGTACAACCATCCCGAGTTTAAACTTCTGATAATCCATCACGCCGGAGCGGTCGTCGGCGCAGCAAATTTCTTTGCCCCAGAGAGCACAATTATTGAGAAAAACTTCGGGAATTGTATTGCCGGGAGGCATTTCAAGCTTTCGTTTTTCACTGACAGGTTTTTGCCAGGGTGACAAATCCTTGATCTCTACTTCTTCATCAGTGACGACAATCTGTTTATCGGCTATCGCCATCATCCGGCCGACAGTCGTCAACTCAATAACAGGAACCCCTTTAACATCAAACTCGTCGTCGAGAAATAAAACCAATTCGGCCATGTCGAGCGAGTCAAGGCTTAAATCCGAAGTGATCACAAAATTTGTTTTGATGTCGCGTGGAGGAACATTGGCAACTTCGGCGATCTTTTGGATGACTTTATTTTTTGTTTCATCCGGAATTTTATCAAGATTGACCTCCGGGTCTTCCTCAACTTCGATTTTTGGGGGCTTAGGTTCGAGATACTCTTTTTTCCATATGCTATAGGAGACTCTTAACAGAGGCTCGCCGATCACATCCGATCCGGGCTCCCGCAAACCCTCCTCGCGGTTATACCAATCTTCGAGCCAGCGGTTCATTTCAAGACGGTCGCCATAGCGGGGAAAGTCGTCCGGAGCGGCCACAAATTCAATTGTCAGAGGACGCCTCGGATTAAAAAATAAGAGATTTTTGAAGGTATGTTTGATCCCCTCCCACATGGTCGGAAATATAGGTGGCGATTTTCCGGTGTAGGCTTTGGAGAAACTGCTTCCCCACAAACCGATCGTGCGCACTAAAACGATGTTGCATTCCGGGTTTTGGCTGATAATGCGGTGTGCTCCCGAAGCGCCCCCGAGAAATTCATACCCTGTATCTTTCAAGCGTCCTGAAGGATAGAGCAAAAAATTGTCTCCCTTTTTCAAGCCTTTTGCGGCTTCCTCGAGGGCTTTGTCGCTGCGGATTTTTTTGATGCTGTTGGAGGATATTTCATTGTTCGGTACGGGGATAGCGTTGATATACTTCATAACCGGATAAATTCCGGGAGCGTAGTACATATATTCAACAATTAACGGTCTGACAGGATACTTTGCCCAGATAGCCTGGACAACAGAGAGAGGGTCGATAGCCATCGCGGGGTGATTCGGCAAAAATAAGACCCCTCCCGGCTTGCTGAGGTTTTCCTTAGTGATTTTATCCAAACCTTTCACTTTAATTCGATAGCGAAACCAAAGAGCGAATTTGACAATCCAGCGAATAATGAATGTAACAAATTTATGCACAAAATTCTCCTACTCTAAAAATATCCACTTTAAGTATAGCACACCTCTCAATAAAATACTCGAAAAAGGGACAGCCCATGAGCAGGTGCGGAGGGGCCGGCCAGGGTGCGGTCTTTTTGAGCGAAAATGCCTGAAATTGCTGAAGGTGGGAGGATCTTTCCCCTCCCTACGGCAACGAGAGTTCCGGCGATATTCCTGGCCATCTTGTAGAGGAAGCGATTTCCCCGGATAATGATCCTCAGCTGCTTTTCCGGCAGCTCCACAATGTCGACACCGTGGATTGTCCGAACAAAATTTGTTTCCCTGTCATTTTTTTTTACATTGCAAAACGAGGAAAAATCTTGCTCGCCGATAAAAAAGCGAGCAGCCTCTTTCATGGATTTGAGGTCAAGGCAATAAGGTGTATGCCAGGAATAGAAACGGTGTCTGGGAAATTGCACCTGTCCGTACGAGACCGTATAATGATACTCTTTCCCTTTAGCATCGAGAGTCGGGTGAAAATCGCTTGATGCTTCTTCTAACTCGACAATAGCAATATCGTGGGGAAGCAGCTGATTGAGGCTGATCAACAGTTTGGAGAGGTCAATCTCATCATTTTCCAGAAAAAAGTTAATCACCTGCCCTTCGGCATGGACTCCCGCGTCAGTGCGGCTGGCCGCCTGCAAAACAATCGGCTGCCGGGTGATAGTCTCCAAAGCTGTTTGAAGCTGTTCTTCGATGCTTGGACCCATACGGGTCTTTTGCCATCCGAGATAACCGGTTCCATCATAGGAAAGAATTGCCTTGATATTACGCATTTTTTTCTAAAAACAATGTAATCCCTTCCATAAACCTTTGGATGGCCAGAAGTATTAGAATCATTCCCATGAGTCTTTCAATTGCCATAAGCCCATTGCGGCCCAAGGTTCTCATCAAAACTCGCGACGACACCAAAACAGCCGATGCTAAAATCCATCCGATTAAAATCGCCCATAGAACAATTCCTCCCTGCATATGGGAAAAAAGCATAATGGTCGCCAAAAGAGCGGGACCGGCAATGAGTGGAATGGCCAAAGGAACGATAAATGGTTCTGTTTCAATATGAGCCTGGAATCGGAAACTTTTGGGAGCGGGAAATATGATCTTGATGGAGACAAGAAAAAGGATAATGCCCGATGTCAAACTCACTGCGGAATCGGAGACTCTCAGAAAGTCGAGGATCCAATCCCCGATAAAGTAAAAAGCGACCATAACCCCTAATGCGATGAGCATCTCCCGCGCAATCACCCACTTTTGCTCTTTTGGCGGGATATGGCTTAAAATATTGATAAAATAGGCCACATTGCCCAAAGGGTCCATAATCAGAAATAAAATAAGGATAATGGAAATCAAAGACATGGATTCACCTTGCGTTTATATATTTTGCTGTGGCGCTTACCACCATATCGACTGAAATGAGCATAAGGATCATACCCATGAGCTGCTCGAGGGCGATCATTCCCCTTTTTTTCAATACCCGCTGCATATAGGGAGCCCCCACAAGCGAAAGAGTGACGGGGATCCAAGCGATAACAAGCGCCGAGGTAATGATCCACCAATGGGGGATCTCCTGTGTTTTAGCCATAATAACTGTCATCAGCCCAGGCCCCGCGATAAGAGGGGTGGAAATGGGAACAAAAAAGGGCTCTTTTTTGGCTTCTTTGACAGCTTCATCGACTCTTGGAAAAATCATGCTGAGAGCCACTAAAAACAAAAGGATTCCCCCGCAGTAAGTCAGCGAATAGGATTCTACATGGATCACATCGAGAAAAAGCTCTCCGAAAAACTGAAAAAATACGGCAATCAGAAAGGCAAAAACTGCCTCACGCAGCATCATACGCTTCTGATGGGAAAAATCAAAATCCTTGATAAGGGCCAATATAGCCGGGCTGTTGCCAATGGGATTGGCAACTATATAAAACATAAGAGCTAAACTTAGGATTTCCACGATAGAT
The DNA here is from genome assembly GCA_963783885.1 of Waddliaceae bacterium. Classification (GTDB taxonomy): domain Bacteria; phylum Chlamydiota; class Chlamydiia; order Chlamydiales; family SLFE01; genus SLFE01. The sequence goes on from CAWAPJ010000003.1 coordinate 27,964, forward strand.
GCTGCATCGTAATAGTTGGTACAATTTTAACCTGAATTCGGCTTAAGATTCAAGCAAAATACTCCGCCTCCTGCCCCTGAATACTGCCTAAGCCTTTGGCTTAATAATTATTTTTAGAACAAGTTGCAAATAATACGTCTGAAAGCGAAAGTGATATAAATTCTATAGTGTCTCGATTTCTCTAATGCTTTACATTGCGTTCGGAAAGATACAGGAAAGGTTTGAACTGATGACAACTTTTAACTCTGCTGTCATTTGGTATTTTTTTTATACATTCAATAACTTTTTGATGAATCTCTTTTGCTTCATCAAATTTAGGGTTATACCGGAAGAAGAAATGCAATGGATACAGATCGCTGAGTTAGATATGAACCAACTCACACCAATTACTCAAAAAGCCATGACCCGGATTTAAGAGCTTTAGTAGCTAATTTTGAATGCTTTCGGTGTCTAATATAGTGTGTCGATAGCTTCATTTGGAAAGAGATGTCAAATTGAACATCCGATATTCAATTTGACATAAAAATTCCCTCGCCTTATCTTCAGGATTAGAGGAGATTTTTCATGTATTTGAAACGGAATCTATCTGAATATTTAAAAAAATACTTAACAAAATATCCGATTGTCTCAGTCACCGGTCCCAGACAGTCGGGAAAAACAACCCTCACACAAAAAACATGCCCGAATTATAAATACGTCTCCCTTGAAGAACCGGATAAACTCGAATTCGCTACCGAAGACCCCCGAGCCTTTCTCGAAACCTATCAGGAACATGTCATTTTTGATGAAGTGCAGCAGGCACCCAAATTATTTTCTTATTTACAAAGCAACGTCGACAAAAATTCCAAACCGGGCCGGTTTATTTTAACCGGCTCTCAGCAATTTCTATTAAATCAAAAAATTTCTCAAACACTTGCAGGCAGAATAGCCCGACTAACCCTTCTCCCTCTTTCATTCGCTGAACTATGCCAGCGTCCTTCTCAAAAATTTTGGCATACCGAAAAACTAAGTAAACCATCTCATCCTGAGATCACGCTTTATAGATGCCTTGCGTCCGGATTATATCCAAGACTTTATGAATATAATTTAGAACCTGAACAATTTTTCAGAGACTATATAGCAACCTATATTACAAGAGACTTGCAGCAGCTTTTGCATGTAGGAGATCTGCGTTCTTTTCAAAGTTTTCTTAGATCATTAGCAGGTCGATGCGGTCAGAGAGTCAATCTGACTTCTCTGGGAAATGATTTAGGCCTCTCTCATACCACTATCAAAAGATGGCTTTCTGTATTAGAAGCAAGCTATATTATTCTTCTTCTTGAGCCTTATTATAATAATTTTAATAAAAGATTAGTCAAATCTCCAAAAATTTATTTTTTGGATACAGGGTTATTATGCTATCTATTGAGGGTCTCTTCAGAAGAAGAGCTGCCCAATCATCCTCATATTGGAGGTATCTTCGAATCTTTTGCTGTGACTGAATTAATTAAATCCTACCATCACCATGATCACGAACCTCCACTCTATTTCTGGCAGGAGAGATCTGGACAAGAAATAGATATTCTTATCGATAAAGGAAAATCGTTACTTTATCCCATTGAAATCAAAGCTGCACAAACTCTCTCCCAAAAATTTTTTAACAATCTTGAATATTGGTTAAATATAAAGAACAATCCTCAGAAAAGCGGCTGCTTGATTTATGGCGGCAATGAATGGCAAAAACGAAACAATATTCATGTCATTCCCTGGTATGGAATCAGTTGAAAAATTATTTCTTTGATTTCTCGCTAGTGACGAAATTTTGGAACTTCGTTAGGTCGTTATTTGTGATGTTCTCTGTATTTAAGAGATGCAGGAGCTTCTTTTGAACCTCGGGATTTTGAATGATTTCGGTGCCGACATAGTTTTTGGCCAGCTTGGATTTGACTTCATAGTCAATTTCCGACTGTGTTAATTGAAGTTTGACTGAAGGGGGCGTGTGTTTGCTTTTGTCGCTGAGTTTGAGCTTTAGCCGGAAAATCTTATGCCTTTCGCGCGCCAAAGCATCATCAACTTGCTGATTGATATCAGCAGCGTTTAAACAAAAAGTGATAAAAAGTAAAAGAACACTCAATTTTTTCATTTTTCAAACTCAACTTCATTCCAAAGTTTTATGGCCGGCTCTTCGCGCTCATAGCCTAAGATGCTAAGAGATGCGGTATTCAATACCAAACTCCGCCCGGTTCCCGCCGACAGTCCGATCCACCTGGCCCCCAATACGCGCGAAAAATGGCCGCTGGAAAACAGCGCTACCCTTCCGCTGTTTTGTCTGATTTTTTCAATGACACGGTCAGCGCGGTCGCTCACTTCCTGAATCGATTCCCCGCCCGGTGGGCCGTTATCAAAAATTGTCCATCCCGGAATGGTTTTCCGAATCTCAGAAGTCGTCTTACCCTCTATTTCGCCATATCTCCATTCGAAAAGATCATCCCAAATTTCCGCTTCGCTGCTAAAGCCGACAATATCGCAGGTTGATTTGGCTCTGACAAGGGGGCTTGTGTAAATTTTGTCAAATTTGATGCCGCTTAGCCTCTCTCGGAGTTTTCCTGCCTGCTTTTTTCCGTTTTCAGTCAGAGGAATATCGCTGTAACTTGTATGCTGGCCGGAAAGTGTCCATTCCGTTTCTCCATGACGGCAAATATAAACTTCCAGTTCGTGATGTTGCTCGCTCATAAGCCCAGAGTATCAAGAACGGCTTTTTCTACATAGCGTTTTTGCCCCTCTGTCGGATATCGATGAATCCAAAGAGCCGGGTTGAAATTGAGTTCGATTATGGCATGATTTTGGGGATTCGGCTCTTCACCTGGCCTTTGGATAATCATATCGACGCCGCAAAATTTAGCGTTGACAACCTCTGCGGCATAGGCGGCAATCTTAGAGTAATTTGGATGAACCTCGTCGGTTTTGTCTATGGAATCCCCCCCTGTCGATACGTTGCTGTTATCCCTTAGAAAAATTCTCTTATCTTTTTCCGGAACTGATTCAAAATCAAGGCCCTGTCTTTTCAAAACATCTCTTTCTTCATCCCCTTCCTTGAGGTAGTATTTTGGAATTTTATGCTTTGCGGTGTCATGATTTTTTCTATGAATCAGCTCGCTGATTGAGTGGGTGCCGTCTCCTATGATATTAGCGGGGATCCGCACGCAGATTGCGCAAACAGCTCCATCAATGACAAGAAAGCGGTATTCTTCTCCTTCAACGAACTCTTCGACCACCACTTCCTGCCCGTGGAGGAAGGAATTGCCGACTGCTTTCTCATACCCCTTAAGATCTCCCGACTCAACAGTATAGACTCCTATGCCGTAGTTCGCTCGATTGGGTTTAATCACAATCTTTTTGTTTTCGAATAAATGGGTGGCTTTCAAAGCCTCTTTAGGGGTCTCGAAAATTTTTCCCCGGGGGACTGATATTCCTCTTTGGGCGAGCAGCGTTTTTGTCAATTCCTTGTTCTCCATCATCCAATACGAGATGAGGTTGTCTTTGGAGGTCATTGTCGCGTTTTTGACATATTCGGTTTTTCCGTCTTTGGTCAGACGAATAAAATTGGCCTTGCGATCGAGGACATCAATTGTGATTTTTCTTTTTTGAGCTTCGCGAATCAACGCCTGGGTCGAAAGTTCTAGATCTTCGTACCCTTTAAGGATAAAATCCTCATACTCTTCCAATTCTGCAAGATCTATTTTCGACTGAGAGGATGCTTTTTCCATTTTGTCCATGAACTCCTCGGGATAAGGTTTTGCCAGCATTTCGGCTCTTTGACGGTTAGCCAGTTCCAGGGCATACTCGTTAAAACTAGCCCGAGAGTCTGCGAGGGAGCTTAGGAGCTGCGAAGAAGGGGTCAAGTCGGGGTTTTCGATTTTCTTCAGCTGTTTCTCGATACTGCCGCTATAACGCTTAGTCCCGGAGGCATTATCAAGACATTGGGCAATCTGCATCATTTGCTCAAGAATTTGCGCCGACCAGATTTTCAAGCTTTTTGTCTTATCTTCAAAAGATAGCTTTAGGTTGGGAGCGCGGCCGAAGAGAGCGACAAGATCTTGATTGTCGGTCAGCTGCTTCTCATTTTTTCGGGTTAAAGGGGGGCTGGCAAGTAAAGAACAATAGAGCAGAAAAGTATGCAAAAAATAAAGTTCCGCAGTGTTGGTTCCTTCTATTGCGTGAGGATTCAAATCCATTCCCCTCACTTCCAAGTACACAATCCCGTCCCTCTTCAGCCCTTCAATGGGTCTTAAACTTCTATTCACGGGAGGTTTAGGCCGTATCCTCGAATAATGTTCGGCCTCGATTTGAATGATGTGGTCATTGATCTGACGCTCTCCAATGGACTTCCATTGCTTAGCCGGCGTGGAAACAGCCGACTCAAGGTCAGAGATATAGTTGTCAAAGGTGTTAAAGCCGATTCTGATCTGATTTTGCAATTTGCTGTAATAACCATAGTGGCTCATCCTAAGAGATGTGGCAAATTCTCCACCGATTGTTTCAGGAGCCAACGTTCGGAGATCTTTCGGTTTTTTGTCGAAGTAAGAGGAGTCAACGACAGGGGTGGACCCGAATAAATACGTGACAATCCAGCCATACCTCAAATAATTACGAACGATATGCAGATAAGCGGATGAATGATCATGATCAGGAAATAGGCGGCTTAAAAGTTCTCGGGAAAAAGAAAAATTATAATGCACTCCCGAAAGAGCTTGCATTTTTCTGCCGTAGCGATATGCCAGTCCTAAGCGGTAAAGTTCTTTTTCTTTTGCAAGCGAGCTGTTGCCGTACTGCGCGATGGGAATATGCTCTTCGCTTGGCAAAGCGCAAGGAGAACTGAAAGGCCAGAGCCTCTCATCGCCTATATGCCGATAAAGATAGCGATGCAATAGATTCATAAACTGCAGAAGCAGGTCTTCTTTGGGAAAGACAGGCGAAATCAGCTCGAGCTGCGACTCGGAAAAGTCTGTGCTGATAAATGGATGAAGAAGCGGAGATCCGAAAGCTTCGGGATGAGCGGTGAGCGCAAGCGTCCCGTCGGCATCGACCCTCAAGCACTCTTTTTCAAGGCCATGATACGATTTCATCAGCCAGGGCTGAATATCGCCGCCGCCAAGCGCATCAACCTTTCTTTGAAATGCACTATCCATTAAACCGATTAATTATAGCGGGAAAAGGTTATACATCAAACTTTTTATTATCCCGGGCCATAGAGACAAGGAGATCGCACGGGGTAAAGCGGCTTCCATGCTTGTCTTCAAGCCGCCGCATAATATCGATAATTTTGGACACGCCGAAATCGTTTACATAGGCTAAAAGTCCTCCGCGAAAGGGAGGAAAGCCTGTGCCTAAAACAAGGGCCATGTCGAGATCGGAGTCTTTTTGGACGATTCCTTCCTCAAGACAGCGGCCGGCCTCACCGAGCATAGCAGCAATAATACGGTTAATAATCCCTTCCTCAGAATCTTCCGCATTTTTTTGTCCTATCGATTGCAGAATTTCTTTAACTTCCGGATTTGGAGTCGTCTTATCCCCGCCATGAATATAAAATCCTTTGCCCGATTTTTTTCCTTTGAGTCCCCTTTCGGCCATCAATTTTAAAATCTTGGGAACTTCCATCCTTTTGCCATAGGCCTCTTCAAACTCCTTAAAGACTTTTTGACTCACATCGATGCCGACTGTATCGGCAAGCATAAAGGGATCCATCGGCCAGCCGAAATTTTCCACTGCTTGGCCAAGCAGGTTCATGCTGCTGCCTTCTTCGAGCATGTGCATCACTTCGTTGGCCTGCACAGCAAAAATCCTGTTCACAAGGAATCCGTGGCAATCTTTAATCACAATTGGAGTCTTTTTCCATTCGAGGCAAGCTTTGACAATGGTATCTAAGGCTTCCTTTGATGTTTTAGGGCCGGAGACCACTTCGACAAGCGGCATCCGATTAACCGGATTGAAAAAGTGCATGCCGACAAATCTTTCGGGATATTTCATTTCTTTCGACATCTCCTCAATCGTCAGCGAAGAAGTATTCGACGCAATGAGGGCATCAGGTTGAAGGCGCTCCTCAAGATCATGAAAGAGACGTATTTTCAAATTGAGATCTTCTGTCGCCGCTTCGATAACGAGGTCTTGCTTGTTAAATCCTGAATAATCGATATCCCAGCTGATCCGATGCTCCATCAAATTGATTGCGTCGCTAGGAAGACGCTTGATTTTCTTGATTTGCTTATAGATGCCTTTGATTTCTCTTAGACCCGATGAGACAGCTTCCCAGTTAATATCCTTGACGCGGACATCGAGGCCGCGATAGCTTGCCAGCCAGGCAATGCCGCTTCCCATCACGCCGGCTCCGAGAATCCCAACAGAGTTGATTTTTTTCGCTTGAGGGGTTTCCTGTTTATCTAGACGCTCTTTGCCAAAAAAGACCCGAATGATGTGCCTGGCGTTTGCAAAGCTTGTGAGGCAATTATCCAAAAACACCTCTATTTCTCTTTTCAACCCCTTTTCAAGAGACATTGTATAGGTTTCTTGAATCAGCTTCAAAGCAACAAGCGGAGAAGGATAGTGTCCCTTTGTTTTCTTTTCGATATTTTTCCTGGCTTGAGAAAACACGGCAGAACGGCCAAGAGGATTATTTTCCAGGGCCCAGTTCATCCAGCTTGATGACTTTTTCTTCGATTTTCCTCGAATGCACTGCAGGATGGCAGCAGGAAGTTGATCGTCTAAGAATTCATGAGGGAGAATGATATCGGCAAAACCTGTTTTAAAAGCCCGCTTTCCGTTGAGCCGCTTGCCGCCGAGAATCACTTTCAATCCTTCCTGAAGGCCGATAAGCCGCGGCAAACGCTGGGTCCCGCCCCATCCGGGTATGATCCCGAGCAGCACTTCGGGCAGTCCAATCGAAGTCTTGGAGTTGTCTGTGACAATGCGATGCGAACAGGCCAGAGTCAATTCCGTTCCCCCTCCGAGGCAGATTCCGTCAATGACAGCGATTGTCGGAAACGGCAGTTTTTCCAGCTTTCTAAACACGCGATGACCCTTCTCAAGAACTTCTTGGACTTTTTCGGGTTGTTTCAATATGTCTTCAAACTGTTTCAAATCGGCGCCGGCAATAAACATATCGGGCTTGCCGCTTTTTATGACAAGAGCTTTGACATCTTTCAGCTTGCCGATGATGTCTTCAAGCTCATCCATGACTTCAGGTGTGAATTTATTGATTTTTTCTCCGGGATAATCAAAAACCAACATAGCGATTCCATTTTCAATATCCAGATTCCAAGCACTTTTCATGAATCTACCTCCACTGCGACTGCTTCACCCTGGCCGCCGCCTACACAAAGAGTTGCCAGACCTCGCCTTAGCCCTCTTCTTTTTAGTTCTTTTAGCAAAGTTAACGTGAGTCTGGCTCCTGACGCCCCTAAAGGGTGCCCCAGAGCAATTGCCCCGCCGTTGACGTTGAGTTTATCCAGATCGATTTCTCCAATAGGCTTATCCCGTCCCAATTTTTCTTTGCAAAATTTGTCCGATGCCATAGCCGCTCTTGCTGCCAAAACTTGCGCGGCAAAGGCTTCGTTGATCTCAATCAGATCGAAATCCTTCAACGTTAGACCGGTCTCTTTCATCAATTTTGAAGTAGCGAAAGCGGGACCATAGCCCATGCGCGCAGGATCGAGCCCGGCAAAAGCATAGGCTGTCAAATATCCCAGTGGCTTCAATTTCAGTTTTTTTGCCTTGGATTCCTTCATGAGTACAAGTGCGCAGGCGCCGTCAGTGACCTGGCTGGAATTTCCCGCTGTCACTGTTCCAGTCAGTTTATCAAAAACGGGCCTTAACTTCGCTAGCTGCTCAAGAGTTTGATCCTCCCTGATGCCGTCGTCTATTTTTTGCATTTCCGATAATTTTGAACCGGGTATGGGAAGTATTTCTTCTTGCATATGTCCTTCTTTTGTAGCGCGGGCAGAACGCTTTTGACTATTCAACGCATATTCATCCTGCTGCTGGCGGGTAATATGAAAATCCCGTGCCAAAATCTCGGCTGTCTCACCCATTGTTTTCCCGCAAAGTGGATCGCCGATAGCGGGAACTACAGGGGCAAGGAAGGAAGGTCTGAATTTCGAGAGAAGTTTTAGCTGGTGGCTTATGGATTTTGCCTTCTGCATTTTAAATAGCCAGCTCCGCATTTTTTCATTATATTCCACAGGGACATGACTCATCGATTCGATGCCGCCGGCAAGATAGGTGTCCCCAAGTCCAAGCTCGATTCTTTGTGCAGCGATAACAAGAGATTCCATGCCCGAGGCGCAATTGCGGCTGACCGAAATCGCGGGCACATGAATCGGCATTCCCCCTTTAACGGAAATCACACGCGCTACATTATAAGCATGAGACGGGCACATCACATTACCCAAAATGACTTCGTCGTAATCATCCGGAGAAACCGGAACTCTTTGTATCAACTCCCTAACGACATAGGCTCCTAAATCATCCGCTTTCAGGTCGCGAAAAACCCCCATTGCCTTGCAGAACGGAGTTCTGATTCCGTCTACAATCGCGACACGCTCTTTCATGCTGCCTCCCGAGAATAAATGTCCGACACGATGTTTTGATATTTTTCTAAAATTTTCTTTCTTCTCAGCTTCATTGTCGGCGTCAGCTCCCCGCTTTCTATCGTCGGGGTTTCCAAAATGAAGCGATAATCATGAATTTGTTCCCAATTATTCAAGTTGGAGTTCAATTCCTGAAACAAGTTTTCCATTTCTCCAATAACAAATCGCGACTTTAAAAACTCTTCATCGCTTAAATTCTCTTTATTGTGAAGCTGTTTTAAGTTATGAAGCACTTTTGCATCCGGAAACAAAAGGACTGAAGCATATGGCTGATTCTCTCCGATCACCATAGCCATGTCGATAAGCGGCGCCTGGCAAATTTGCTGTTCTATCGGTACCGGAACAACAAACTCCCCTTGCGCTGTTTTGAATGACTCGTTAAGGCGTCCCTCAATAATCAGATAACCGTCTTCATCCAAAGAGCCCAAATCTCCGGTGTGAAGCCATCCATTCTCATCGATGACTTGGTTGGTGGCCTCGGGATTTCGGTAATAGCCTTTCATGACTGTCGGGCCTTTAACCAGGACTTCACCTTCAGGGCTGATTTTAAATTGGATTCCGGGCATGGGAGGACCGCAAGTGCCAATTTTTTGCCTGCCCCATCGGTTGACTGCGATCGTTGAAGCTTCAGTAAGTCCCCATCCTTGAACAATATTGACTCCGATATCGAGAAAAAAGCGGTGAAGCTGGGGATTTAAAGCTGCTCCTCCCGATATCACCAGACGCAGCCTCCCCCCGAGCGCATCTCTTAAATGCGAATAGACAAGGCGGTCAGCTATCGGATGCATGAGCCATTTATAAAGCCCGCCCTTCCTATTAGCCAAATCGAATGCCCAGATTCCGAAAGCCCGCTTCATGAGACCCGCATTTTGGATTTTCGTGAGCATTTTCGAATAGATTTTTTCCATCAAACGGGGAACAACAATCATGAATGTGGGATGGATCTCCTTGCAGATATCTCCCACCTTTTTAAGATCGTTCAGATAATACGTCTCAAGCCCCCAAGCAACAATAATATAATTGATCTGTTTGGAGAATATGTGCGGTATGGGCAAGATACTTAAAAACCGGTCGCCCCGCTCCCACTCAAACTCTTCGTAATGGACGATGCTGACAAGATTTTTGTGAGTCAGCTCAACCCCCTTGGGCTTTCCCGTGCTTCCGCTTGTAAAAATGATCGTAGCCACATCATCGGGATCGATGCCGTTTTCAAGCTCTTCATATAAATGGGGCGCCCTGTCTTTGATTTCTCTTCCCTTCCGAATAATGGTCCAAAGATCGAATTCCGCTTGAAATTCCGCGTCGTCTTCAAGTTTAATTACACCTTCGAGAAGGTGGGCATGAGGTCCTACCATTTCAAAGCAGTCGTCATCGCCAACGAAAATGAAGCGTGGTTTGGCAGCTCCCACTTCATACACAAAGTGTTCCCGGGAGAGATTGGAAAAAAAAGGCACCGTAATGCCGCCAGCGATTGCGATGGCAAAATCGGCGATTAGCCAGTAAAAAGACGATTTGGCGAATATGCCGACGCAGTCTCCTTTTCTAAGCCCGATGGCTCTTAAACCAAGCGCTGCGCACTGAACAAATTCGATGAAATCCTCAGAGGACAGATAGTGCCATTTGTCATCTTTGTAATACCCAAAGGCTTTGGGATTTGACGGCCACTGACTGAAGCGATGCAAAATATCAGGAATAGTTCTCAAAGGCTCCATAATTCATCTCCTTGACTATTATCTCTGATGTATGCAAATAATATGCCAATTATCCTGCCCATTACCTATTTCATACCATAACAAACCCTGAAACAGTAGTAAAAATATACGACTATTATAACACTATGAATTTCAATGGGATATTTTGTTGAACCCCTGATTGTGCACTAATCTCGTCTGCCGGTTTTTTTAGAAGGTCTAGATATGAACTAAAGGGGCGAAGCAAAGCTCTTAAGAGCTGGACGACGACACAACAGAATCTAAAAAATCTAATCACTTTCTAGAGCGTCTCACTGCGGATTAGGGTCACAATCAGGGGTTGAAGGGGCTAAAAATTTGTTGATGTCAAAACCGGTTCGAAGGAATCCGATGTACGCCAGATTATATTCGGAATTGGGTTCATCTGCGATTTTTCTTAAGACTGCCGCTTTCTCTTTCATGCGATTTTCCATTTCAGGTGTCATAAAGCTTGTTAACTGCTCATCGCAGTTAATTTCATCGATAATGTTCAGTATATTTTCTTCAGTTAAATTATCCCGGATGAATCGTCTTGTATTCTCGGTCATGTTTTCCTGAGCGATGGCAGTTTCGCACCATTTATACTGATTGTGCATACCCAGCTTATCAAGCCTGGAGGGATTGCCTTTAGTAAAGCTTTTATCGTGGTCGATCGCATGAATTTTAATCAGCTTGATGACGCCGTCTTCGTCTTTATACTCAACCATCCAGTTCCTATCATGCCGATCAAGGTTGTTGATCACGTAATCGTAGATGGCAAACAATTGAAAGATATCGATCTCATCACTGTCATAACTTCCTTTTTTTTCAAACGCTTTTCTGATTTTTTTAAATTCAGCAATTTGATTCCCTTTGGCAGCTTTAGCCATGAGCATAAAAGATCCTTCAATACCATCGAAAGTCTCAAGTGTCGTCGGGGGGACAAGTGTTCCGAAGTTCCCTTGATAGGAAACGATATAGGCCGCCTTTTCAGCTTCAATAAAAGATTCGGGCCTACTCTTGAGAAAGTAGCGCTGGCCTCGCAAAATGTATTTAACAAAATTGAACACTTTTTTCCACAAGGGAATGTGATGTTCTGATGGCTTTAACAACCCTAATTTTTTGCCTTTGACAGACATGAGAAATTTGGAGCCTGAAATCCCCGTTCCAGGCATCTTCATTTTAACGCCGAGCTTTAGAGCGAATCGGGCTTTGGCGATTTTTCGGTTCAGTCTATGGGCAGGATCATCAACTTTCGCTTTGTCTTGCAGTTTCTCATCTCTTAATGTTTTTAGTTTGTCATCCAGGTAGTTTTGAAGGTCTTTATTTTTACCGATAGCCTTATGGATTTCTTCTCTCGATTTTTTAGGAAGCTGAGGAACGATGGTAAAGAACAGCTTTTGAACTTTCTCATAGTCATAATTGTAATTAAAAGAGTCATAATTGTTTTCTCGACTTATCTGATTTATAAGACTTACAGCTTGTGAGCCTATTCTATCTTTTCTGAAGACAAAACGGAGCCGCCCAAACCCAAGACAACTATGCCGTTTCTTTTGATGGGCATCAAATTTATCACAAAAATTGTTAATTGAATTTAAACTATTCATAAATTATCTAATTTAATTAAAAATCAATAATAACTATTAAAAATTAATTTTTCTTAAAAATTATGTTAAGATTCAATAAACCAAAAAAATATTAATAGCACTCCCATTGGG
>CAWAPJ010000004.1:0-43552 GCA_963783885.1 Waddliaceae bacterium
TCGCGAGCAACCTGGTGGTTGCCCCATCCGGCAAATGCGGGCAGGAATAATAGCACACCTAGTGCAAAAAGCACTGAAAAGTAACGCTTCATGTGTTACCTCCAAAAAATATATTATTGTACTAAGTTTAGAACTGCCAGCGAAGAAACGAGCGTTCAAGCTTTATTGAGATTGCAGTTCTACTTAAAATGAAGTGCCTTCCTCTAAGAGGACTGATGATAGGCTAATCTTTTTGTCCTCTACATCTCTATTTCTTATATAGGGAATTTTGTTGCAATGATTTTTATTATATTTTTTTATTTAACTGATATTCAGTTAGTTGCAAGCTATGCACTCTTGCGGGCGACACTCGCTGCATTGACTGCAGTCCGGAGGATAATACTTGCACCTTCTGTAGCATTGTTTGGGAACCCAATTGACATGCCGGTTGTATTTAACGCATTTCTGATACGTATAATACCTGCTATAGGTATCAACCGGCTCATACTCCAGGATTTTTTGCGTATAGACTTTTGGTTCGTATTTGATAAATTTTTGCTCATAGTAGCGGGGAACATATTTGACTCCCCTATTCCATTTTTCTTCGGGTATGTAAGTGCATTCGGGAATTTTGCATGTCTCGCATACATACTTCACATAAGGTTGGTAACAGTACCTAGGCTCCTGATCGCAACCTCCCTGATACCAGCCGACAGGCATCGAACACCCCGACCGGCATGGCCGTTTTTGACGCCAACCGGCTTCTAAGAAGAAAAAATAATCAGAAAATAGAAAATGATTGAAATTGTAGATTTCATCCCCAAAACCCCAAATTAGTTATCAAACCTTACTTTCCGGATTTCGGAGTTATTTCGCAATCATTTTTGACAAGATTCTGGGACTGGGGGAGCAAAATGATCGTAGGCAATCTCAACCGCCTTCGGCTGAAAGCTGGAGTCAATATTCAATTTCCACCAACCAATGTGCCCACCCGGGCGGAACTTTTGTAAAGCTTCCACTCTCCAAACCGTTCTTTGACGCAGGCGCTGATATATATGGGCATATAGCATTGACTATAAAAAGTCAGGGTTGATTGAAACGCGTTCAGAGGAGCCCAGCCCTTGTATTCGACGCACACAGGATATGGGATACTATCTTTAACTACTTCCTTAGACCCTGATTGCTACCTAAACTTGTTGTTAAAGTCTTTCGTTGGATTCAGATGCGTAGACTCGATTTGAAGGCAAGGGTAATCCCTTGCCGATAATCGAGGCTTAGCAGATGAATTCAATGAAAGATTTTAACGACAATAGTCTCTATGATACTTCCTTAGCCAAAAAAAGGGGGCATCATGGAAACTTACGCAACAACAGTTTATGTCATCAGCGAAGAAATCCTTCGAATTTTGGGGATTAAAGACGATCCTCAATCTCAAATGTCCAACGCAGAAGTGATAACTTTTGCTATTTTATCAGCAAAATATTTTTCTTGTAACTATAAAATGTCCAGATATTTATGTAAAAGATTACGATTATTCAGAGCTATTTTAAGCAATAGCCGGCTAAATCGCCGAATTCATAAAATTCCTTGGATGTGTTGGAACGCCATTTTCCGTTTTTTAGCTCTATTTTTTAAGCAAATAAATAAAGATCAGGGTTTTGCTATAGACAGCTTTCCAGTTTCATGTTGTCAGAAAAATAGAATCGATAAACGGAAGGTTTTTCTAGAACGAAGGTATTTAGGTTTCGCAGCTTCTAAAAAGCGTTACTTTTGCGGCATAAAAGTTCATAGGATTGTGACGAGCGAAGGCAAGCCGGTTGAAGTTCTTTTCAAGCCAGGAGCAGTAAGCGATGTAAAGGTGCTCTGGGAAATGAAACTGGACATTCCACCAGATTCTAAACTTTATGCAGATGGTGCGTATAATTGCTTTGATTTAGAAGACATCTTGAAAGAAGAACAAATTACATTGCTTGCAAAACGGGGATGTAAAGCAAAGAATAGAGTCCGAACACCAATTGAAGAGAGGGAAATTAGCAGCAAGCGACAGATTGTCGAGACGACATTTAGCTGCATAACAAACCTTTTCCAAAGAACTTTTAAGTTCTGCACTGAACAAGGCTTTTTGATAAAAGTATTCTGTGCAATTCTTGCCTATAGTGTTTCGTTTTTATGCAAAGGGGAGCTCAGCTAGAGCTTACACGAGCACACCATCTACTGCCTGTAGCGCCTCGGCAAGGGATTACCCTTGCCGAGGCGCTACAGTTGTATCTGGCGCACTCGTGTAAGCTCTAGCTAAGGTTTAGGTAGCAATCAGGGTCTTAGCGCTAATAAGGGGAAAAAACAGAGCTAATAAAACAACAAAAAAGGCTAATTTAAACATAAATTCACCTCTATACCTCTTCATTATAACATAAAGAGCTAACTGTCGCGAAGGGTATTTATGAATTTGCTCCAATCCCTCTTATCATACAGAGGTTTAAGAACATCGTAGCTTACATTGACCTTTTGGGCGAACTCCCGAAGTGTTTGGTCGTTGATTTTGTTTTCCTGCAAAGCCAAATTGAACGTAACACCGAAATCCTTGACAAAGCGGTTCCAAGGCACTTTCCCGATATTTTTTGTTTTAGCTTTCAATCCTGAATTGGAAAAAATATACTGGAGATGAGTCAAAGGATTGATAGTATTGGTTTCTTTGCCGACAGCTTCAAGCTTTTTTTTAACCCCAAGGAGGCCGAACATGGACTTGCTTGAAAGGGTGTTGATGATATAATTGATATTCTGCTTATCCTGCTCTGTCAAAGGAGTGTCGTAGTTTTTAATTATTCGACCCGAATTTTGTTCATTTGCCGCAAACACACCGCTGCTTGCCAAAAAACAGAAACACAAAAACACAAATGTCAACTTCTTCATAATAACTCCTTTTTACCGTCAATCTGCCACAACTTTCCATTTCCATCAACCTGATTCTCTAAAAGATGAACCTGAGACCCTGATTGCGTTGTTTCATCAGATTTGTAGGAGGACGAAAGGCGCCTGAGCCTCATTCCCGCATAAATCAAAGGAAAGCTTATGGGAAGAGCGGCAAGGATTGCAAGAAACCAAAAAAATACCCCCTCCACCTTGCGCGAGGCAGCGGACAATCGATGATCCTTATCAATGCGTATGATCTGATACCCGAAAGCAAATTGCGCCGGCGCAAGGAGCAGTCCGCTGATCTTTTCAAAAAAATCCTTTTTCGGAGATTCGTATTCTCGAACAAACCGTACAAGGTTGAAAGAATAGAGACTCACTTCACTTCAAGCATATGAATATCGACAGCAATCGTTTGCCCGGCCAGGGGATGGTTTCCGTCGAGAGTGACCTTATCGTCTTTAACCTCGGAAATAGTGAAATAAGCGGTGGAGCCGTCTTCAAAACCATACTCGAGAACTTCACCTTCGGTTAAATTCACTTCCTTCGGAAACTCTTTTTTCTCCATATCGAAGACAAGCTGGTCATCTTTTTCCCCAAAATGCATTTTAGGGTTAAGATCGACGCTTTTTTTATCTCCCGTACTCATTCCGACAAGAGACACTTCAATTCCCGGCAGAACCGTTCCCTCTCCGATAACGATTTCTTCGGGAGCATCTTCCGGAGATTGATCGAATAACTCCCCTTTCTCATCTTTAATAATAAGACTAACTCTAACAGTATCTCCCAATTTGGCTTCGGCCATAAAAGCACTCCTATTTTAGGCTTAAATTAAAACAATTTGCACTCTAGATCAATAAAAAACATAACCAACTAACCTAACATAGGTTAATATTAAAGCATGAGGAAGATCATTCATATTGACATGGACGCCTTTTTCGCGGCTATCGAACAAAGAGATAATGAAAACCTTAGAGGGAAGCCGGTCATCGTCGGGGGCGACCCGAACGGAAGAGGGGTTGTCGCCACCTGCTCATACGAAGCCAGAAAATTTGGCATACACTCCGCTATGCCGAGCAAAACGGCCTATCAACTTTGCCCCCAGGCTATTTTCGTTTTTCCCCGCTTTGAAGTTTATAAAAGCGTCTCAGAGCAGATACGGAAAATTTTTTATGAGTACACCGATCTTGTGGAACCTCTGTCACTGGACGAAGCATTTCTCGATGTCACAAAAAATAAGGCAGGCAACCCTTCTGCCACATTAATCGCAAAAAAAATTAAGCAAAAAATCTACGAAAAAACCCGCCTCACCGCTTCGGCAGGGGTCTCGTTTAACAAATTCCTCGCCAAGATCGCCTCCGATTGGAACAAACCCGACGGCCTCACTGTCATCACTCCAAAAGATGCCCCCTCTTTTATTGACAAATTGCCCATCAGAAAATTTTGGGGCGTCGGAAAGGTCACGGAAAAAAAGATGAAGCAGATTGGGGTTTACACCGGTGCCGATCTGAAAAAAATTCCGGAAGAAAAGCTCAGACACAAATTCGGCAAAATGGGCTCTTTCATCTACCATATGGCAAGAGGCGAAGACACTCGTCCGGTCAATCCGGCAAGAGAGAGAAAATCTCTAGGCAAAGAAAACACATTCGCCTATGACCTTGAAACCCTGGAAGAGGCCCAAAAGCACATTGAGGATCTTGCAAGGCAGCTGCAAACTTTGCTGAGAAAAAAGAAGATTATGGGCCGTACCGTCACCCTGAAGGTGCGCTACGGGGATTTTTCCACCATAACAAGAAGCCTCACGCTCCCCCATCCTGTCGACGATGCCGATTCCATCATCGCTTGCGCAAAAGAGCTCCTCAAAAAAACCGAAGCCGGCAATAGAAAAATACGCCTCCTCGGCATTACCCTTTCCAATTTACAATAAACATCTGTCTTGCTACTCTTTTTTATATGAAAACTGTATTGACGCTCATCTTATTTTTCCTTTCCGCGGCACCTTTTCTTGAGGCGTCGGAAATGAAGCTTATTGCATTCGCCGGAAGCACCAGGGAAGATTCGCTCAATAAAAAACTTCTGAACGTCGCAGTCAAAGACGCGAGGCTTGCCGGAGCAAAAGTCACTGTCATCGACCTTCGCGACTACCCAATCCCATTTTATGACGGCGATCTTGAAGCAAAAAGCGGCCTGCCGGAAAATGCTCGGAAAATTAAAAAGTTGATGATTGAAAACGATGGGTTTCTCATCGCTTCTCCGGAATACAACGGCTCCTATTCGGCGGTACTGAAGAATCTCATCGACTGGATGAGCCGCCCCGTAGAAGGAGAGCCGACGCTGATCGCGCTGAAAGGAAAAAAAGCGGCCCTCCTCGCCGCATCTCCCGGAGGCGGAGGGGGTGCGGGCAGCTTAAACCATCTTCGAGAGCTTTTAACAAGGCTCAAAGTTGATGTGTTTGCCGAGCAAATAACCGTTCCCAATGCCGGAGAGGCATTCAATTCCCAAGGTGAATTGATCGATGCCAATAAGCGGCTCGAAGTCAAACAGTTCATTCAAAAATTTTTAAATGAATAAACATGATATTGCTGCCATACTTGAAGAAATCGCGACTCTTCTGGAGTTGAAAGGAGAAAATCCTTTTAAAATTCGCGCCTATCATAACGCCGTAAGATCATTGGAAGGATTAAGCGATAGCGAGTTCAAAAAGCTCATTGACGACAACAAGCTCTCGTCGGTTCAGGGAATCGGAAAAGGGCTCGAAGAAAAAATCGTTGCCCTGCATCAAACAGGCGAGCTTCCCTTTTACCAAAAGCTTAAAAAATCACTCCCTCCCGGTCTGGAAGAGATGCTGGCCATCCCCGGACTTGGAGCCAAGAAAATCAAAGTCCTCTATGACAAACTCAAAATCAAAACCATCGACCAGCTCAAGAAAGCCTGCGAGAAAGGAAAGGTGAGCGAGCTGGAGGGATTCGGAAGCAAAACCGAACAAAATATACTTCAAGGACTCCAGCATCTCGAAGAGTACAGCAGGCGAGAGCTTTGGTGGGAAGCTCAAGCGGTTATTGAACCCATCATTGAGGCCCTCAAAAAAGTCAAAGGTGTCGAAAAGGTACAGATCGCCGGAAGCTTGAGGCGCAAACTTGAAACCGTCGGCGACATCGATATCCTTGTCGCTTCTTCGAAACCCGATCCCATCATGGACTGGTTCACGAGCCAGGACTGGGCCCGCTCAATCACAGCAAAGGGAAAGACAAAATCGAGCGTCCGTCTTCAAGAGGGGTTGCAGGCCGACCTTAGAATCATTCCCAAAGAGCAGTTCGGATTTGCCCTACTCTATTTTACAGGCTCCAAAGAACACAACATACACCTCCGTCAAATCGCCAGAGAAAAAGGCTATTCACTAAGCGAGTACGCCATGAAGCCCCTCGATGAAAAACAAAAACCCCTTTTTCCCAAAAATAAAAAAGAGATCTCGGAAGCCGATATCTACAAATCCCTCGGCCTCGCCTACATCCCTCCTGAACTGAGGGAAGATCAAGGCGAAATCGCCGCCGCCGCCAAAAATCAATTGCCGAAACTCGTTGAACTTGGCGACATCAAAGGAATCTTTCACAATCATACCGTCGCCTCCGACGGCCGAAATACTCTGGAGGAGATGGCCAAAGCGACAAAAGATATGGGGTGGGACTATATCGGAATCGCCGATCACTCCAAGTCAAGCTATCAGGCGAACGGCCTCGATGAAGCGCGGCTCATGGAACAAATCGAACAGATACGCAAACTGAACCGCTCGAAAAAACCGATCGCCCATATTTTTGCCGGCACCGAATGCGACATTCTCAATGAAGGGGAGCTCGATTTTAGCGATGACATTTTAGCGGAACTTGACTTTGTCATCATTTCCGTTCACAGACGCTTTAAAATGGACGTAAAGTCCATGACAAAGCGGATCATCAAAGCGCTCGAACACCCACGGACCACTATGCTCGGCCACATGACAGGAAGGCTTCTCCTAAAAAGAGAACCCTACGGCGTCAATGCGGAAAAAATCATCGACTGCGCCATAGCCAATGGAAAGATTATCGAAATCAACGCCAATCCCTACCGCCTTGACATGGACTGGCGTCTTTGGCACAAAGCCAAGGAAAAAGGACTCCTCACCAGTATCAACCCCGACGCCCACAGCACCGAACACCTCGCGTTCGTCGAAGCGGGAGTCAATGTCGCGAGGAAGGGCTGGCTCACACCCGATGACGTCCTCAACACCTGGCCTCTTGCTAAAGTGAAAAAGTATTTGGGCTAACCAAATTTTTTCTCTCTATATTTGTCAAAATTTATGAATTAGTGTAAAATCTTAGCGTAATATTTCATGTAAAGGAGTGATTAATATGTCTATAAAACTACATTTAAATTCTTTATTTCAAAATAGAAATTTAGAAGAAATAAAAAATTTATTAGATGCCGGAAAGCCTACCGTTACATTTTGGGGCCATCGATCGGTAAAATTGAATACTAATGGCATTAATGAGACGATTAAAATCAGCCGACTTTTGTCACTGGTCGAAGAACTCAAACCGAAGCAAAATCCCGATGATCAACAAGCGGACGAAGAAGACAAACTTTCGATTAAAATAACATTGTATTTGATGGACAAATACGAGGGTACAAAAGAGATAGTACAACAAGCTAATATTATTCATCGAATTTTCATTTTTATTTGCGATTTCTTTGGTATTTCCAATAGTCCTTCTTTTGGCAACCACAGCCGAGATAATTTAGAAGCTCAATTAATAGTTTATGAAGACATCGAAAACATAGACAAAAAAATAAAAGCCTTAGAAAGTGACTAATTCAACGCATAGGCTTTTTTATCAATTTTATAGCACTTGCGGCATCTGGCTTCGTAGCACTCTTCCCCGCCAACGAGTATCGTCTCATCATCGTAGTTTGCTGGCTGGCCGTTAATGAGCCTTTGGGTATGGTTGGCCTCCGCGCCGCAAGTCATGCAAATAGCTCTTAGCTTCACGACCTCATCAGCAAGGGCCATCAGAGTCGGAACGATGCCGAAAGGCTCGCCGCGAAAATCCATATCGAGACCAGCGACAATGACCCGTAGGCCTCTTTCGATACAGTCGTGAATCACCGGAACGGCCTCCTCCGGAAAAAACTGGATTTCATCAATACCAATCACATCTATCTCTTCACCGGAAAGCCTGGCCAGAGTTTGAACCCCCTCATCGCAACTGGTCACAGGATAAGCCTCTCTTTGCTGTCCATTATGACTGACAATGCAAGAATAGGATTTACGGTTGTCGATTTTGTGCTTGATTGTCAGCACATTTTTTTTCGCGTATTCTGCACGGCGCAAACGATAGAGCAGCTCTTCGGTTTTTCCTGAAAACATTGAACCGCAAATGACTTCCAATTTTCCCATTCTTTCCTTCATGATCTTTCCTATTTGATTTTAAAATTTGACCTTATATAGTGCTATATAACCATAAAGGAGGATCAAATGACAATGGATATTTTATCTTGGGTCTTTGTGGCGATGTCGCTGACAGGGAACTATTTTGTAATCAAAAAAAATGTGCTGGGACAGTGGATCTGGGCAGCGGCAAACCTCGGATGGATTGTCTTCAACTTAAGCATCGGAGTTTGGTCGCAAGCGTTTTTGTTCGCAGTCTATTTAGGCATGTGCGTCTGGGGGATCATTTCCTGGTCAAAACAAAGTGTCAAAACACAAAGGGCCTAAGCGTACCTGATGAAAATTGCGGGTTTTATTTTTTTGCTTTTTTTGGCCTCTTCAATCGAGGCCAAAATCGAACCTATCGAAAGGCTGGGAGTCTATGGAGACGGCCTCAATATGGAAGGGGGGCTGATTCCCCGCCGCTCCCTTAAGGATCATCAGATTTGGGCCAATGTCTGCTTTGTCCTTGACAGACCGCTTATAGACAAGACAGACCTCGACGAGATCACAGCCAGCAATCCCTATCGGCTCAAAGAATCCTCAATCCCAGGCTATAATGAATGCCGCGCAGCGCTCGTCCAAGCGCTTATCATGAAATATTATCTCGCAAAGCAAAACTACGGACACATTATTTTGAATGTTCACCGCAACAGCTCGGGTCCCCGCCACTTAGACGATCTCGAAACAATACTCATAAAATGCTTAGATGAAATGGATATCCACAAGGCAGGCCCAAGAAAATTTCAGTGCGGATCCACGACACTTGAGCTGCAATCCGGCACAAAAAATTTGAGCGGCTATGAACACGCTGATGTTGTGATTTCGATTAGCCTGGTTGCCGGCTTCAATCCCGAATGGCCGGCTGGTACTGCGATCATTCCCTCAAAATTCACCCCGTTTGATGTTCATAGCATGATTGTGGCAGAATCGGGCACCTTTGAAACTAACAATCACTTAAGGTTCGCCATTGACGATGTGTTATCCTTGCAAAGCAAGCATCTTATTGACAATATCAACCGGGAATTTCACTCTCCTAATCCTGAGAAAGCCAATTTAAAAACCGCCAGATTAACGAAAAAGGATTTTAAGGAAGGACGAATGCTGCAAGTCAGCGGAATGTTCTATCCCAAACAAATTCCCACAACTTTCGAGGTTTATTAATAATGAATTCCGTTTCTCTTAATCCACATGAGCCTTTTAAAAAAGGCTTATCTCAAAATCAAAAAGAAAATCGCGACAAAATCAAAAAAGCATTAACAATCCTGCAAAACGATGGTTTACCCGCAAACCAATTGTGCGACTCGCTTCGATTTGACATTTTGCTGGTTATTTCCAATGGAGGAGGGTTTTTCCCTTCCTATATGGTTCTCCAAAGAATGTTGGAAAAATATATCACTGTAAAAGACATGAAATTTCAGGATAAGAACTGGAAGCAGCTTTCCTCACTGATTGCAGATACAGAGACAAAGATCATCAAACAATGCGCCATTTCTCTTCACGACTCCTTTTTGAAAAGCAAAAATAAACTTCTAGGAAATTCACTTCTTGTTCTTTTAAGTCTTTTTTTAAATGACACTTCCTCTCCCCCTAAAATTGATTTCTGTTCGATCAAACAAGTGAAAGAGAGAATAGAAAAACTGCTGAACAATTATACTAAGGAAAAAGGTATCAGATTTATCGAGTTTTTGCTGCTTGACTCTTTTGATGGCGAAGAGGATCTGTTTTTGTCCTATATCGATAATCGACGGTTTATTGATTATACAACGGAAGCGTTGATTTCGATTCCTTTTTCCGATTGGAGTAGAAAAGAAGCCGTTTTGATCAATTTCTTGTCATCGATCGATAAACCCCATCAAATGGAAGTCTCCAAAACATTGAAAAGATCGGAACATGAAATCAAGACATGCGAGATCGGCTGCTACTTGGTCAAAATATTTGAGTCGGCAACATTTACCGAAGCACTCCCTTCCCTGCAAAAAATCCCTCCGCTGCTTCCCAGTTTCACAGAAACCGATTGCATGAAGATATTCAAACTCCCCTTCCCTGCATTCCGCGCAATACATCAAACTGAATTGGGCCCCTCCATTGTCCGCCTTGGGTTCAATGATAAAGCAAAAGTTCTTGTCAACGGCACTTATCTCTATAGCTCGTACAAGTCTCCTGACAATCGGCATTGGTTTATCGCCTATGATACTCATACGCATTCCCTTTCATGGGGAATAGAAATTCCGGGAACATTGATCGATTTCGCTCAATCAGATGATGCGATAGGCCTAATTCTAAAATCGTCTTCTTATAAGCTCCTTTTATTGAATCCGAAAAACGGTGAAACGGTCAGCCACGACGATTTGCCAATCGCAAAGCATATGCAAATTGAATCAGCATTTATTTGCCAAAATTATTGCTTCATGACACTTTATGATTATGGAAATAAGTATCTCTACGGTATGTCATATACAAAAAGTATGTGGAAAAAATCTTTTAAAAAGCCCTTCACCCACTTCAATATTAGGCAAATCGGCGATTTTATACTTTACCCGGATTTTAAAGATTCCATTTTGCGTGTGATCAATCAAAAAGGAAAAGTGCTTAAACTCCAACATTTCTATGATGCCATCACCCATCAAGGCAAATTATACGCTGTGAAAAAGAAGGGTGCCAGCTATTTTATTTATCAATACGATGCCCCTAAAGCAACAAACTTCAAACTCCGCTCTCCGCTAAACCAATTTGGACTTTCGGGTCTGCCTCTGAAATTCATAGGAGTCATGGAACCGGGAAAATGTCTCTGCTTGACAGATGATGATCGGCTATGCTTTGTTGACTTTGATTATCACAAGACTTCTACCAGCGAATTTATTATGAAACACCAGAATATCATTCTCAATTGTGAAGCCAACAATTGCTATACATGGAATCCCGATACAAGGAAAATCACAAAAGTAGCTCCCGGAGAATGCCGGGACATCATCACTTTTAAAGGAAATGAGAAAATAAAATTTGTCTATGCAGACAAAACCAGTCTCTATACTTTAAGTCTCAATAGTGATACAATGAACTAAAAAAGGGCCAAAATCTATGTCAGATCCCCAACCATTAGGCATGCAGTACCGCTCCCATCCATGGCATGGGTTGTCAATCGGCGAAAAGGCCCCCGAAATTGTCAATTGCTATATCGAGATTGTCCCTTCGGACAATGTTAAATATGAGTTGGATAAAGAGACGGGCATCCTCAAAATCGACAGGCCGCAGCAATATTCGAGCATGTGCCCCACACTTTACGGTTTGCTTCCCCAAACATATGCCGGGACGAGAGTAGCCGACTACTGCAGCCAAAAAACCGGAATTCAAAATATTGTCGGAGACGGTGACCCCCTAGACATTTGCGTTCTCACGGAATACGACATCCCTCGCGGCGATATCTTTTTAAAAGCAAGGCCTATAGGGGGATTCCGCCTGCTCGATGGCGAAGAGTCCGATGATAAAATTATCGCTGTCATGATCGGCGACTTTCTCTATCAAGACTTCCGGGATATTCACGAGTGCCCCGAGAATCTCATAGAACGTTTGCGCCATTATTTTTTAACCTACAAAGATTCTCCGGAACATAAACACAGCAAAGTGCGGATCACCCATACTTATGGCGTAGAAGAGGCCCGGGAAGTGATCAATCTCTCCCGTCAGGATTATGACTCGCAAATAAAATCCAATAAAAAATGATCTCGGTCCTGCCCTGCGATAAAAGAGAGTCCTGCAGATGGGTGAGTTCCTGAGGGAATCGTCACCTGTGGAAGGCGGCAAATTCCCGATATTGATGTCAGGGCCAAGGCTCTTGGATAATAATTTCCAAATGTCCTGTCAACTCCAAGAGACCCTTTTATGGGAGCAAATGCCGGAGTTGTAGGAAGGCAGAGCAAATCCTTCGGTCCTAAAAATTCATTCAATTTCTTAAAGTAGCTCTCTCTATTTTTGACAGCTTCCGCAAGATCCGAACGGTCAAAAGTTTTAGCATGTTCGAAATTGGATTTTGTTCTTTGTCCAAACGTTGGATGGACGAATTCAATCCAGCTGCCCAGTGAGGCCCAAATCTCTTCCCATTGAATGATGGTAAAAACTTTGAGCCAGTCATCGAGAAGAGAACTGGGGTATCCCAATATATCACTTAATGAAACCTGCTGAAGGCGACCCAAAGTGCCCAGTTTTTGCCTCAAGGATTGTTTGATCTCATCATCGGCCAGTTCAAAAGCCTCTTTTAACAAATAGATGTTTTCATATGTGTCCTGGGCCGATGATTCCGGCAGTAAAACACTGGCAACATCCTTCATCAACTTTGCCGATGAGGCCGCGACTCCGACAGTATCGAATGTAGGGGCAAAAGGAATGACTCCTGAAACAGATATCCTTCCATGAGTGGGGCGATAGCCATAGATACCACAATTGCTTGCCGGCACCCGTATCGAGCCGCCGGTATCTGTGCCTAGGGCAAAATCACAAAGCCCCTGAGCGACTGCCGAAGCCGATCCGCTTGAAGAGCCTCCAGGAACGCGGTCAGGAGAGGAGGGATTCAAGGGGGTCCCGTAAAAAGTATTTTCCCCGTCTAAACTGAACGCGAGTTCATCTGTTATTGTTTTCCCCACAAACTCTGCCCCGCTTCTTAAACATAATTCAACGCTTGGCGCAGAAGAAGCGGCAGGAAAGGAATGAAATTTTTTCCAATCGGGATTCCCTCCGCCTGTTACCATCCCCTTGACTTCAAAAAGATCTTTAACCCCAAAAGTATAGCCCGATAAAAGTCCTTTACCGATAGGAGGTATTGTGAGCCGTTCAACAAAAGGGTCTGCAGGATTAGACTCTAGCATCTGCTTTCGCCGCCCATATATATGCAAGAAGTGACAAGAGAATAATCGGAATGATCAAATCATTAAACCAGACGAACACACCAATGTTGAGCGGAGCGACATCTCCATGCTGCCACTGTATCATATGGACTGAAAATGCCCCTACCACCAGAATGCTGAATCCAAGAATAGTCGCCACCCAAAACTTCCCCCGAAGCCAAACCGAAAGCACGCCCAATACCCCATAGGATAGATTCGCCATGCCGATTTCGGATTGAAAAGGACTTCCGGCGGCCCAGCCAATCTGCCTTGCCGTGGCCTCTGCGTTAAAGAGGTGGACATAGAAAGCCAGAAGTGCCATCACTCCGACGTTAAAGAAGAGAATATACACCAAAAAAATTTCTGCAATACGAGGACCTCGTGCCTTCCCGACAAAAATATGGATAACCGCCAAAACGATCGCGACGATAAATAACCAAAACGAAAGCATATTCACCCCTTGTAGTTTTTCAACTTCTTTATTAAATAAAGATTATGAGTCGATTTTTCAAGACAAAGTTTTTAAAATCCCTTCCCTATATAATAATCTTATTATCAACTGCTTTCTGGCTATCAGGCGGTATTCCAGGAAGAATCACACGCTTTGGCCAGCTGCTGGGAATTATCGGCTACTCGTTTTTCTCTATTTCACTTCTTTTGAGCACTAGAATCCGGTGGATGGAATCCCTGTTTGGAGGCCTTGACAAGGTTTACCATCTCCACCACCGCCTAGGGACGATAGGATTTATCTGCTTAATCGCCCACCCTTTAATTCTGTCACTCAAATGGCTGTCGCAAAATCCCTATAAAACTCTGACTTTTCTTCTTCCCGTTCATCGTAGAATCGCAGTAAATGTGGGGGTTTGGGCCTTCTGGGTGTTAACCATCATCCTCATCTTGACTTATTTAAAGCTGCTTCCTTATGACAAGTGGAAAATCCTCCACGCTTTTCTTGCCGCTGTTTTTATACTCGCTGCTTTCCATGTATTTCTGGTTCCCGGGCACACATCAACTGCTCTGCTTGTTTACCTGGGATTCGTCACTGCCATCGGGCTCTTTGGGGCAATTTATAGAAACTTTCTTTTTTCCTCGCTTCACAAGCCCCTTAGCTTCCAAGTTCAGAAGATTATTCGCCGCACCAGCAGAGTTGTCGAAATCATCCTCTCTTCTGAATCCGACGTTTTGACTTACAAATCCGGCCAGTTTGTCTTTGTTTCGTTCAAATCCCCCAAACTGACCACTGAACAACACCCCTTTACACTCTGCATGCCTCCCGCATCGCCGACAAAGTCCATTTCAGTGAAAGCACTTGGCGACTTTACCACCGGCCTCATAGAAAATCTGCAAACAGGAGATACAGCTTTGATAGAAGGTCCTTACGGAGTGTTCAACTACCTGCCGCTAAGCAAAAATCAGGTATGGATCGCAGGAGGCATTGGAATCACCCCTTTTTTATGTTGGGCAAGAGAAATGGAGGCGTGTCCCAAGGCTGTAGACCTCTATTACTGCGTTCCTTTCGCTGAAGAGAGCGCCTTCATGGATGAGTTTCAGAATCTGGAGAAACGCTTTCCAAACTTTAGTATCAGAAATATTTGCACTCGTTCCCAAGGCCACATAACCGCCGATCAAATCAAAAAAGACTTGGGAGATTTAAGCGAAAGGGATATCTATATGTGCGGACCCATTCGAATGACAGCCGATTTGAAAAGCCAATTCCTCAAAATGGGCATTCCTGAACACCAGATCCATTTTGAGGATTTCGAATTCGTCTAACTTCTCTTATGCCAGACGACATTTAACCCCTGATTGTCACCCTAATCCGCAGCGAGCGCTCTAGAAAATGATTAGATTTTTCAGCTTCTGAGGAAGGCATGTCTTCAGACATGGCTGACGAAGAAGATGGAAAAGATGATTATTTCCTAGAGATGTCTCACTGCGGATTAGGGCACAATCAGGGGTTTAAGTGATCGGCGCGAAAATCATAGTCGATATCTACAAAAGTTGATTTTGTCTTTACAATTAAAGACTTCAACCGTATATTTTTCCTCAGTTTCAATCCAATAGGAGGTTATATGAAAATGTGACTGCTGTTATCAATGTTCATACTACTTTTTGTTTTTACTTCAGTAAATGCAATTGATGAATCGATTTGCATTAAGAAAAATAAGTCAAGTTATTCTGAAGATACTTTCGAAAAACTTTATGTTCAACCTGAAGAAGTTCTTATCAATGAAAATGGAATCTTTTTCATAAGTGATGAAACAATCTTCCGTATTAGTTCACTTCACCATGACGCACAAGGCATTTATTTTCTAAAAAGCCCTGATTATGCATTGATCTGTCCTAAAGGCCATGAAATCTCATGCATGGCTTGTATGGGTTGTGAAGGATGGGCTGTTAGTTGTCCCTACAGATGCAGATGCTTAATGGTTTGGAAAGAAGTAATTTTCCTTCCAAACCGAACTTTTTAAAGTTAGATTTGAATAAGAATGAGTTATTATGAAAACGTTTATTTTCTTTCTTATAATTTTGTTATTTAAATTTCCAATTTTTCCAATAGAAATCAATAATGAAGACAGATTAGTTTTAGAAAAATTCTTTAAAACACTTTTTGAAAATAGCGAATGCGGTTATGTTCTTTTCAACAAAAAGCCCTTATGCACCAACGGATTTTGGATTGAAGATCCTATATTTCCCGGTTTAGAATTTCATGAAAGGAATGTCTATTTAAAAGAAGGGGCGTATCTATGGAAAAAATTAAACCTTCCGCTTAAGACACAATACTCTCTTATCGTTAGCAATTCCTTCAATGAGTATGATGAAAATATCAAGGACATTCACTTTATTCATCGAGATCTTTTATTTAAAACAATCAATGACGAGATAACTCTGTTTAAATACATTCTAGGACCTGATGTAACAGCTGATCAAATTTTATCGAAGCTTTTGAGTCCAGAAACAAACTTAGGCCAATTACTCAATCAGGACAACGCCCTGATGGGCATTATCTTAGGATTTGGAACACAAAATTCATTGATTGGCAGCCGTATGGAACAACTGCTCAAGCAGTTCTCTTCTGCCGAAATTCCTCCATTAAAACCTCTAGCAGAACGTCTGGTTGATAATGAACTCTTGGAAAAAATTCCATATTTATCAAATAGAGGCTATTCTCTATTCGTTGATTCAAAAAAGCCCATCGAGCAAAATGAATTAATTCCTTCATTAGGCTATGATTCCGTGTTTCAAGAGTATATAACACTATCTCAAAAGGTGACAAATTCATCGGAGAAACTCGATACTGAAAAACCCTGGTTTATCTTTACTCGATTAAAAAATGATCCTGAATCTGTTAAACTGGTAAAAGATCTTGAAGCCACTCAAGAAGCAATTCAAGAACTTTTAAATTCGCAAAACTTTTTTCCAAATACACTACAAACTATTGTCTCTGACAAAATCACTTTCCAACATTTGAATTCACCATCAATTCTTTCATTGACTTTTGATGAAATCCATGCACTTCCCTCTATTATTGCTGTGAATATCTACCGTTTGACGAATGAAGAAAATGATGAATACTGACAGTCTTTTTTAAAAGGAATGCATGACGCAGAAAATAATACCCCTCCTCCTTCTTATAATAGAAAAATGCTCGCAAAATTATTTTATGATAACAAATTCGCAAAAAATTTAAAAAAAGCACAAGATAATTTACTGCAATGCAGTCAACATTTCGAGAAATTAAATGAGAGCAATTTTTATTGCGTATCTCCCAAAAAACTCTACTATATGATAACTAAGCAAGGCGTTGTTGCATAAATCACCACTGAGACCACCGAGCTCACTGAGAGATTATGAGAGAGGAATTAAATGATTAGACGCCTAATCCCATTTTTTAGAAGTTTTACATTGAAATTGATGAGCAAACCTCTGCCACCGCCATTATGCTTAAGATAGGATAGAAGTTGGGCCTCATGAACAGGCAAGAGATTGGCCACAGATTTTATCTCCAAAATAACCTTATCTTCCACTATCATATCGATCCGGTAGCCTGAGTCTAGCTTTTTATCACGATAAATAATAGGTACTGGTATCTGCCGGTTAACTTTCAAACCCGCAAGGTTCAACTCGTAGCAAAGACAAGTTTCGTATGTCGATTCAAGCAAGCCTGGACCTAATCTTCGATGAACTTCAATCGCAGCACCTATGATTTCCCCTGTTAAAAGGTCATTTCTTTTTTGGTTGGCTTCTTCAGTTGTGTGGGTACTAGTCATCTTTTCTCCAAAAAGGGCGAATGCGAGCTTGCCGACAAATACCTAATACTCTAATTTTTAGTTGCAACAAATTGGAGGATCAAGATGAAGGCAAAATATCGCATTCGCAACTGGAACGACTATAACAAATCTCTTATTCAAAGGGGAAGCATAACTGTTTGGTTTTCTGAAGATGCTATCAATAAGTGGATGGCTCCAAAAGAAATAGGAAAAAAGGGGCGTCCAAAACTCTATTCTGATGACGCTATTCTCACCGCGCTCATTATTCGATCGGTTTTTCATCTTCCATTGAGAGCACTCGAAGGATTTTTGACATCTCTTGTTATGATTTTATCTGTTGGTTTATCGATTCCTTCTTATACTCAAATTTGTCGGAGAGCTAAGTTGTTGGGGCAAGAGTTGAAGAAACTTTCGAAAAAAAAAGTCACCAATATTGTAATCGATTCAACCGGTTTGAAAGTGTACGGAGAGGGTGAATGGAAAGTTAGGCAGCATGGAATCAGTAAAAGGCGAACATGGAGAAAGCTCCATCTGGCAGTCTGCCCTGACTCTCACGAAATTATTTTCGAAATTCTTACTGAAAATAACGTTGCAGATTGTGAAGTGTATCCAAAACTTCTCGAGGTAATGCCGAAATCAGTTAAGCGCACATATGGAGATGGGGCTTATGATACTAAGCGATGCTATGCTGCAAATGTAGTTCACGGCTCAATTCCTATTATTCCACCCAATAGGAATGCTGTTTTTCGAGAAAACATATCTCCTTCTTGGAAGATGCGGAATATCAGTTTGCTGGAAATTTCAGGTTTAGGAGGTGATGATGATGCAAGAAAATTATGGAAAAAGTTGAAAGGTTATCATCGTCGATCACTTGCAGAAACAGCCATGTTTAGATTTAAACGATTCTTTGGAAATGATTTAAGAAGTAGAACTCTGGAAACCCAAAGGGCTGAATCAAGGGCAAAATGTGAAGCACTAAATATAATGACAAAGCTGGGAATGCCTGAAAGTGAATTAATAGCAGCTTAAATCAAATCTCTCATATTCTCTCTGTGCGCTCTTGTGAGCTCTGTGGTTAATTACGCAACAAAGCCACTAAGCAAGGAAAAGGCCAGATATTAAAAAATGAAAAAAGAATTTGTGTTCATTTGTCAATAACATCCGGCCCTGAAGAAACTATTCTCTATGATACCCGAGCTTCAGGAATTCCCAAAGAACTCAATTTAGACAGTTGTATTACAGGGTTTCTTCATGGAATTTTAGGAATGCGTGTTGGAGAAGAAAGAGAAATCTACATACATCCATCATGTGCTTATGGGCTGTATACGAGATTGGAAAAGGGAGTGTACCTAAAAGCCAACATCAAACTTTTAAAAATTTATCCCAATGAATCTTTTGAATCAATTCCCCCATTGAAAGATGTCGATATTGAGCAAGAATTTCCGAACGATCTAGAAGAAACCTATAAAATAAGTCAACAAAAAACCGGCTATTATCGCGGTTACCAAACTTGGATACACTATAAAAAATGCAGTCTCTATTCACTTCAACAAGTCCTAACGGAACTAGAAAAATTGCAGGAGGGAAAGTTCCTGAATATTCCTCAATCAATAGATCCCAACAGAGTGATCAACCGTCTTCATTGGAATATCTATGTGAATAAAGTCGAACCTAACTTCTCTTATGCCAGACGACGCTGAAGAGGTCGTGGCGCCGATCGCTTAAATTGATAACGCTTCCCGACAGGCGTGATTCGTAGAGGCTGTCTAGCCTAAGATCCGCAAAGATAATGGTTTCCACATTAGGCGTGCTGTCGGCCGCAATCCCATCGCGGGAAAATGAAAAATCGCAAGGGGTCAGAATGCAGCTTTGCCCGTATTGGATGTCCATGCTTTCGACTTTGGGAAGATTGCCCACATTGCCAGCCAAAACAACATAGCATTGGTTTTCTACCGCTCTTGCATGGGCGCAGTACCGGACCCTTAAATAGCTTTGGCGCTGATCGGTGCAAAAGGGAACAAACAGGATATCGGCTCCCTGATCGACAAGGTGCCTGGACAGCTCGGGAAACTCTGAATCGTAGCAGATGAGAACGCCGATTGTGCCGCAATCGGTATCGATGGCCTCCAGCTTGTCGCCGCCGGATATGTTCCACCAATACTTTTCATCGGGAGTCGGATGAATCTTGGGCTGCTCGAAGATAGAGCCGTCCCTCAAAAACACATAGCTAATGTTGTGCACCAGATTTTCCTGGATTTGCACCGGATGGGATCCGGCAATGATGTTCGTGTTATACTTGATAGCCAGATCTTTGAAAAACTCTTTCAGATCTTCGGTATAATCGGTCAGCTTGAGTATCGCCTTCTCCGGTGGAAGCTTTTCAGTTTCCATTGACAAAAGCTGCAGGGTAAACAGCTCGGGAAAAACGACAAAATCGCATCGGTAATCATGAACAACGTCGACAAAATAGGTGATCAGTTTTTTAAATTCGGCAAAGGAGCTGATAGGCCTTTGCTGGTACTGTACTGCCGCTACACGAATAGATTCGGTTGCCTGTTTACCATTTTTAGTGGCAGCAGCCTCCTGAGCCGCGACTTCGTGATTGTACCACACCATATGGATGGCGTTTCCCATCGAATCCCTGTCAGTCGGAAGATAGTCCTTAAGAATGCCGATGATTTCAAAGCCCTGCTTAATTTGAAAGTTGATCACGGGATCGCGGATTTTTTTATCCAGAACCTGCTGCAGATACCCTTCCGGCGATTCAACATGCCGATACCGTTTGCGAAGGAGAGGCATGCGCCCGGCGAATATAATTCCTTTGAGTCTTAAATATTTGCATAAACTTTTTCTTTCTTTATAAAAACGTTCTCCGATGCGCATCCGCCTGCAGTCGGGGTCGACAAAAATATCGACCCCATAAAGGAAATCCCCTTTGGGATTATGAGTCGAACAATAACCGTTTCCCGTAATCTCCCGCCAGGTGTGCCTCTTCATCGCTTTTTCTTCCGATATCATAATCGAGGCGCAGTACCCGACGACCTTGCCCTCTAAAACCGCAACAAACTGCCCTTCGGGAAAGCGTTTGATCTGCCCGCGAATTTCAGCTCTGCTGTAGGCCAGAGGCTTGGTGTAGACTTTGGTGGAAAGAGCGACGATTTCAGGGATGTCCGTCAATTTGGCATTGCGTATCACAAGATCGGGCTTTGCTTCTTTTTTAACCATAGCCGGATCTTAAGCTATATCAAACAAGAATTTCAACCTTATCGCCCAGTTTCACAGTCCCCCGGCTTATATGAATGAGGTTTTGATCGAAAATAATGCCTCGTTTTTGTTTTCGGTAGGTTGCCCAAGGTTCTCAGAGGTTCCCGGCCGAACGCAACAGTACCCTGATCCGTCTTCGGGAATAAAAAAGTCGGCAAGATGTATCCAAAAAATCGGTGAATGAGCGTGCAACCATCTCTCTCTGGTCAATAGCTCGGCACTCATCTTTCCAAATACTCACTAAAGCATCAGGGCCTTCGTCCGATTCGGAGAGAAAGATCGGCTCAAATCCGGGAATTGTACATGTAAAAAAACCCGATTCGATTTTCAGCATTCTACTTTGATTTTTGTTTGCTATCAACTTTTCCGCGAATAAGCTTTTCGACGAGGCCTTGAACTTTTTTCTTTTCTGAAATTACCGAATTTTCCCCTCTTCTTGCGAAATGGTTTAGGTTCCGCTTTTAATTCCGCAGCAGTCATGCCTATGCGGTCGGGGCCGGAGATTTTCTCATTTTCCAGCAGCAAAGAGAGTAAGCAGGCGTTGATTTGATGAGCGTCCATTGTCTGTTTGAGCTCTTCTAAGTAACGAGACGCGTCATTGTCGATAGTTTGACTCTTGATGCCCGATAAGATTTGCTTCATTTTGAACTTTTTGACCTGCTCCAAAGTCGGTATGGAATCTAACTTCGGGGGCCGTCCATTCATTCTCTCAATTTTTTTGAGCCAGACTCTTTCCTTCGGTGTGATAAATGTCACCGCTATTCCGGTTTTCCCTGCCCGGCCTGTCCGCCCGATCCTGTGGGTATAGCTTTCCTCGGAAAAAGGGATCTCGAAATTGTAGACATGGGTAATGTCGGAGACATCAAGCCCCCTTGCCGCGACATCCGTGGCAATGAGGAGCCGGCACCTTCCGAAGCGGAAGGAATCGATTGCCCGTTTTCGCTGGCTTTGCGCCATATCCCCGTGCAAAGCGGCAACCGAATACCCCTTGCCGAGCAAAACTTCCGACACTTGATCCACGTCTTTCTTGGTTGCGCAAAAGACCAGGGATTTCTGCTCTGATTCGCAGTCGATCAGCCGGATCAAAGCATCGGTCCTCTCATGGTGGCGGAGGAGATAGAATTTTTGGTCGATTTGCTGATGAGACGTATTTTCTTTCGAGAGATTGACTAAAAAAGGATCATTGAGCAGCTTTTTGGCCAGTTTCTTGATTTGTTTCGACATTGTCGCAGAAAATAATAACGTCTGCCTCTCTTCGGGAAGATAGGAAACAATGGTTTCGATGTCTTCTAAAAAGCCCATGTCGAGCATTTCATCAGCCTCGTCGAGAATGAGGAATTTCGGGAGAAAGTGTTTAAGCTTTTTGGAGCGGTAGAGATCCAGAAGTCTTCCGGGTGTTGCGACAATGATTTTCGACTGTTTGATCATCTCGATTTGCCGGCCGAACGATTCGCCGCCGCAAACAGCTGTCGATTTAATCCCAAGAAACTCGCCAAAGCGGTTCAATTGTTCATTAACCTGCCTCGCCAGCTCCCTTGTGGGAGTCAGAACTAGGGCAGAGTTCTCGGGAGAGCCGGACATGAGTTCCAGTACAGGCAGGCCAAAGGCGGCTGTCTTGCCTGTTCCGGTTTGAGCCTGGCCAATGACATCTTTCCCCTCTAAAAGCGATGGAATGACCATGCTCTGTATGGGAGTCGGCCGGGCAAATCCCATTTTTTCAAGGGCTTTTAATATTGGAGGGTTGAGGCCGAGCGCCTCGAAAGTTTCCGGTTTTTGCTGATTGTTCATGGTTTTTCCTTTAGGTTTAAGTTTAGCCTAAGAAAAAGCCAAACACGTGAATTAAATAATAACAGCTTTCCGAATTTAAAAAAACATTTTTCTAAATTAAATGATCGACAAATAGGCTGCCTTATGTTATATTATTTTTATAAAAAATTGAGATATAATTATGCATGAACCTGATAAAATCCGAAATGTAGCGATTATCGCCCACATTGACCACGGCAAGACCACTTTGCTCGACGCCCTTTTAAAGCAGTCGAAAATCTTCCGCGACAACCAGGAAATCCCCGAGAGGGTCATGGACTCCTACGATCAGGAGAAAGAGCGGGGCATCACCATTTTTGCCAAGCACACCTCGATTTTCTATCGGGACTATAAGATTAACCTGATCGACACACCGGGACACGCCGACTTCTCCGGAGAAGTGGAAAGGGTTCTCGGAATGGTCAACTCCGTACTGCTGATTATCGATGCTTCCGAAGGGCCGATGCCCCAGACGCGCTTTGTTCTGTCAAAATCACTAAAATTGGGCCTACGCCCGTTTGTCGTGATCAACAAAATCGACCGGCCTCACGCCGATCCTGAAAGGGTTCTGAATGAAACTTTCGACCTGTTCGTGGAACTCGGCGCCAACGACGAGCAGCTCGACTTTCAGTATTGCTACGCTTCGGCGTTAAGCGGTTATGCGCAAAAAGAAACATCCGATCCCAAAGAGGATTTGACCCCCCTTATCGATTTGATGATCAATGCCACTCCGGTGCCTCCAGGATCGCTTTCAGCCCCGTTTTTATTTCAGGCCTGCAGCATCGCCTATGACGATTTCCTGGGCAGAAAAGCTTGCGGTCGAGTTTTAGAAGGGCAAGTAAAAAAAGGACAGCAAATTCTTCATATCTCATCTGATGGAAAAAAAACAAAAAGCACCGTCACCTGCATCGAAGGGCATGTCGGCCTCGAAAGAGTGGAGCTGCCCGAAGCGGGCCTTGGCGATATTGTCAATATTTCCGGAATACCCGACGTTATGATCGGCGACACGCTCTCTTCTCCGGAAAACACCGTCGTTCTCGCCCCCATAAAACTGGACGAACCGACCGTCTCTGTCGACATTGCCGTCAACAGCGGCCCTTTTGCCGGCAGAAGCGGCAAGCATGTGACGATGAATAAAATCATCGACCGCATGGAAAGGGAAAAAAAGGCCAATATCTCTTATCACATATCCTTCTCCTCTGGCAATGAGCAAAAAGTCACCGTTGCCGGCCGGGGAGAACTGCATCTTGCGGTCCTTCTGGAAGCGCTTCGCCGCGAGGGATACGAATTTTGCGTTTCTACTCCTAAGGTCATTATCAAAGAAATCGACGGCGTGGCCAACGAACCGATGGAGCGCGTTTATATCGAAGTTC
Organism: Waddliaceae bacterium; assembly: GCA_963783885.1. Taxonomy (GTDB): domain Bacteria; phylum Chlamydiota; class Chlamydiia; order Chlamydiales; family SLFE01; genus SLFE01. Next base: position 23,945 of record CAWAPJ010000004.1, read on the forward strand.
CCAAGGACTATTCCGGCCCGGTCATCGAGCAGCTGTCCCGCAGCCGCGGAGAAATGCAGCATCTGCACACCGATCCTCAAGGAATCACCCATATGGAGTTTTTAATCCCGACAAGAGGATTGATGGGTTACCGGAATGAATTTTTGACATCGACCCGCGGTCTTGGCATTCTGACGTCGACCTTTGATTGTTTTGAGCCTTATAAGGGACCCATCCCCGGCCGAACATCAGGCGTCCTCATCGCAATGTCTTCCGGAAAGGCCAACGGTTTTGCCTGCTTTAATTTGGAAGACCGGGGCGCACTGTTTGTTGAGCCGGGAGACGACGTTTATGAAGGAATGATCGTCGGACAGCACTGCCGGGACAACGATCTCATCGTCAATATTATCAAGGGAAAGCAGCTGACAAACGTCCGGGCTTCCGGTACAGACGAAAAAATTCTTCTAACCCCTCCCCGCACCTTTACCATCGAGCAGGCAATCAGCTATATCAATAAGGACGAGCTGATTGAAGTCACGCCAGGCGCCATCCGCCTGAGGAAAAAATGGCTCACCGAAAACGAGCGGAAGAGAAATAGTTCGGGATGATGCTGTCCAGCCAATACTTTCCCAAGAAAGGAATAGAGCCGTAAACGAATCCTACATGCCCCCCATGGTCTGTCAGAATCATTTCTGTTGTCTTCGACAACTCCTCTTTGGCGGGAATGACCTCTTCTGTCATAAAGGAATCATCTTTTGAATGAATGATTAAAGTCGGGACGGAGATTCCCGGCAAATATTGCCGGCTGCTTGAGCGTTCATAGTAATCGTGAACATCGCGAAACCCGTGCAAAGGGGCTGTGACAAAATCGTCGAATTCCCAAAAACTTTTCAATTTGTCAATCTTTGCAAGGTCAAAGGGACAGGGCCTTCCGGCGAATTTCCTTTTGTATTTCCTTTTCAAGCTGCCGAGGAGATGCCACTGATAGACCCGGCCAAAACCTTGAGTAAATCTATCGGCTACAATTGGGAGGACAAAAGGTACGGAGACAGCGGCTGCGGACTTTAGCAGCGTGTTTTTCGTCTCTCCCAACCACTTGAGAAGGACATTCCCGCCAATAGAAATTCCCACCGCGTGTATAGGCGCTTGAGGATGCCTTTCTTTCAACTGCTTGACGACAAAATCGAGATCACCGGTATCCCCTGAATGGTAAGTCCTCTCCAGCCTGTTCATGGTGCCGCTGCATGTCCTAAAATGCATCAGGACAGGTCTAAAACCCTTTTTGGTCAGAGCGGTCATCAGCCCTTTGGAGTAAGAAGAATTAATACCCCCTTCCAAACCGTGGAGAATGACAACAATCGGTTTTTCAATGTCGGCATAGCTCGTGTTGTCCCAAACGCAATCGAGAAAATCCCCGTCGGGAAGCTCGACCCTCTCCCACTTTTCGGGCATCCAGGGTCGAATCCTCATGATCGAGGGCCAAATCGTTTGGGCATGGGGCCCCTTTAGCCACCAGGGCGCGTGAAATTTGTCAATCATGGATAGCCCTCAGCAATCTGAAAATTTTAGGAACAGCTTCTCTCGCGGCAGCCTTTCCCGCCTCATAGCTGGCCTCATGGCTCGCATCGTCAAATAATCCGACATCATCTAGATCGGGCTGAATGATCACATCGGCTTCGGACGCGCAGAAAGTGCTCTGCGAAAGAGTCCGTATTTCGTGGCACCTTATCGCCACACCAAAGAGATTCGTCGGAAGAGACTCGGGCAAAAGAGTGGTCAAATCAACGGCAACAACGACCCCTGGAGAGTACTTTTTTGCTTCTCTTACCGGTACGGGATCAATGACTCCTCCATCGACAAAAATTTTGCCGCCTATTCTCACAGGACTAAATACAAAAGGAAAAGCGCAGGATGCGTGAACTGCGGGAGCGACAGGTCCTAAGCCGAATGAAACCAGTTCCCCAGTGCAAAGATCGGTAGCGACAACAATCAAAGGGATGCTGAGCTCCTCAAAATGTATTGCTCCCAGGTGTTTCAATAAAAAATTTTTCAACCCCGTTCCTCGAGAAAGCCCGTGACACTTGGTGAAAAAGTCGAAAGTGATGAAATCTCCTCTTCGCATTTCAGAAAGTTCCGATTTAATCCAAGAAGCTGAAGGGTGACAGGAATACAGGGCTCCGACTAAGCTTCCCGCGCTGCACCCCACAATCATATCGATCGGTATGCCCTCTTCTTCAAAAACCTCTAAAACCCCGACATGAGCCATCCCTCGAGCCCCGCCTCCACTTAAAACGAGGGCTAGACGAATATCTTCGCTAGTCTGAGCTGCCGGAGGACTTGAAAGGCAATACATGTCATGATTGTACGTTTGCAGCCGAGACTGGCAGCCGCAAAGACTAAGCGACAAACTCAAGAGAAGGCAAAGTAGTCTTCCGGAGTTTTGTAATTCCCTCAACTTACTCATTGTTTTCAAAATATCGCGACAAATATTTATCTGCGATATAAGGGTAGCGTTTGGCAATGAATTGATCGAGGTTTTTCTTCTCGTTTAGAGCCATATTTTTCTGAAAGTAATTCTGATCCTCTCCCTTGGTTACCGAACTGAAATTACCGACTTTCCGATAATACTCGATCACCTTTTCCTTATGCTGGGAAAGTTCTGCAATGAATATGTCGACATTCTCTTCCTCCAGACCGCTGAAATCAAGAATCTTTTTAAGTGTTTCCTTGGGCTTTTTCATAAAATCTTCATAATAAATCAAAAGCTTCCTTCCCTTATAAGCATCAAAAATCTCAATATTGGTAAAATAATAATGCTCGCGGTTTTCAATGCCGGCAACCAAATCCTGGTAGGTTGCCTGCATACGGTCTCTAAGCAGCTGGGACGGAATGCATTCTTTATAGTTCCGGACAATGAGAATCATAGGCCCTGAAAGGTTCTCGATATCTTCGAGTTTATGAAGCTTCAAAAAATAAGGGTTGTCTTCCTTAACACCTAAAGGAAGGAAAGAATTTAAAGAGAGATTAAACTCTCTGTCGACCGAGGCAAGCAGCTGCTTTTTGTTATCGTAAGGTAGCGCCCCTTCATAAAATCCTCCCCCGGGGCCAAATGTTGGACACTTGAGGAGATATTCGATACAGTACCTCATCCAAGTATTGGCAGTGCGAGGATAGGAGGCGAGAATATAATGATCTTCCGCGATCAAGACCTGACTCATAAAAACGAAAAAAATCAAAAATCGTGCTAGCATAATCATCCGTTGTTTTTTTTAGATGATCATACCTAAACCCATTTTATTTTTCACTTGATTGTTTTATTACTTTGATAACCAGTTGCCTATGTTTGAAATAGTCATTTTTTTACCAATCTGTTATGGAATTAAGTAAAGAGGATTCAAATATGGAAAAGATTGAAGTCGAACATGTTAAGGAAGCCATGAACAGTTCTGAGGCCACCGCCTTGATCAACGTTTTGTCTGAAGAAGCCTTCCTAAATGAGCATATACCAGGTTCTATCAACATCCCGATAGGATCGGAAGAAGATTTTGTCCAAAGAGTCGAAAGCGTGCTCCCCTCAAAAAGCTTCCACATAATCGTATACTGCTCCGGCCCTTCCTGCAGCGCGTCGGAAAAAGCCGCAAAAGAGCTGGATAAAGCCGGCTTTCTGTCAGTCATGAGATTCGCCGGAGGCATGAAAGGGTGGAAAGAAGCCGGCGAACCTGTAGAATCCGGTCAATAGGAGTTAGCTATGAAAGATCGCGCCTTCCCCTTTATTCCCTTAAACAAAAGGCAAAATAAACCCCGCGACCGAGGTATTACCGAAATCCGGGGTCCCTACTACACGGTCATGGGACAAAGATATCTCCAAGATATTCTCGAAACGATGGGCCACTTTGTCGACTCGGTGAAATATGCCGGCGGATCATTTACAATGATGCCAAGAGACGCAGTCAAACAATTGAACGACATATGCCACAAGCACGATGTTCTCATATCGACAGGCGGGTTCATAGAAACCGTTCTCGCCCGCTGCCCCGACCTCGTGGATAAATACATTGAGGAATGCCGGGTCCTTGGCTTCGATATTGTCGAAATATCCGTGGGATTCATTACGATACCGGAAGACGATGTCTTGAGACTTGTTGAAAAGGTGCAAAAGGCCGGGCTAAAAGCAAAACCCGAAGTGGGCATCCAGTTCGGGGCAGGAGGGACCGCTACAGAAGAAGAACTTGAAGAAGAAGGCCAAAAAGATCCGGCAGCGGCAATCCATCTGGCTAAAAGAGCCCTTGATGCCGGCGCTTACATGATCATGGTCGAGTCAGAAGGGATTACTGAAAGCGTCAAAACATGGAGAACTGACGTCCCGCCCCGTTTCGTCAATGAACTGGGGCTGAAGAACGTCATGTTTGAAGCTGCCGATCCACTCGTTTATGAATGGTATGTCAAAAACTACGGGCCCGAAGTCAATGTCTTTATCGACCACAGCCAAATCGTTCATCTGGAATCGATTCGCTCCGGCTCCTGGGGCACTAAAAGTCTTTGGGGACGTGTGGTGACATATAAGCCCGATTGATAAACTTCACTTCAACAAGAGCATCTAGAGGGATTGACCCATTATATAGGTGATAGTAGCGATTGACCCCTCCGGGATTGGTCTCATAGACCAGATCCCCCTTCAAGTCAGACGTTTTGATCTTTAAGATGACAAAACGGTCAACATCTTCCCAATACTTGTTCACAATGCTGTCTAGCTGATCCCTCTTTGCCAAATGAATAAATTTGCTGTCTTCAGCCGGGAGGACAATTTGCCCTTGATCCCGGCTTTGATCCCAGTTATCCATCGATAAGATTTTGTAGAGATATTCCGGCTTGACTTCCTCTCCTGTAAGAGAGCCCAGCATCGCCAGACATGCGCATACAAAGGCAGCCTTAAAGATCATTCAGCCTCGTCTGCCATTTATCAAGATCGAATTCCCTTTCTTCATTCATCATTTCGCACATTTCTCCAACAAGAGCTTCTCCCAGCATCTCGTAGGCCTCATCTTTTGAGATGCCGTTTTCTACAAGCTTCTCAAAAGTCATTCCTGTGACCTCAGGTTCATTTTCATCAACCTGTTTTCTCACAGCTTCTAGCACTTTTTTCTTATTTTCTGGGGACAAGTTTTCCATTTATTCAACCTCCGGTTAATCTAAAAATCTATATACACCAAAAATCAAATTTATTTGAAAGCGAATTGTTGAGGTATTCAAAAAAAAAGAAATCGTTTATATGGTAAGTGTTCGATAATCTTCGCATCTGGAGAACTCAGCAAGGTTTAGGTAGCAATCAGGGTCTTAGGTCAAATATTTTCTTGAAAAGAATCCGTAATCAAATAATAAGGAAATGTAAATGGAGGTCAAAATCATGGTTCAAAGACTTATTTTGTTTCTTTTAACAGGGGCGTCGGTCACCGGATGCGCTACTTTGAATGAGACCATGCGGGCAATGGAGTGCAATAAACAAGCCATTGACATGAGCACCTGCGTGATTATGGAGAACGCCAGGGCAATTGAAGAAACCAATGCCAAAATCGAAGAAAACAAGCGGCAGCTCGAAGCCATCAATGAAGCTCTTAAAAATGTCAGCGGAGGGTAAAAGATGAAAAAACGTTTACTCATAGCGCCGGTTCTTCTGCTTGGACTCGCCGGCTGCGGCACGGCAGAGAGGATGAACTGCCTGATCAACCAATCGACAGAGTCAATCAACTGGAACAGAATGGCTGTCGAAAGAAGCACAGAGATCATCCGGGAGAACGGCGAGCTGATCGAACAGAGCAACAAGGTTCTCGAAGAAAACAGCCGAAAGCTAAAAACCATGAGCGGCGGATAATCACTTCATTATCGAGGTCAAATTATCGCGATCGACTACGCTGTGCGGGCCAAACCAAACGGACCAGAGGCCCTTGGCAAACGGCTCGCTCTTAATGGTTCCCACATTAGTTCCGTTTATTAGCACTTGAATGACACCGCCGGGGATCCATCTGATCTCATGTTCATCGCCGTTTTTCACATTCCCGCTAAAAAATCCTACGAATTCATTGATTTGTTTCTGAAGTTCCGATGATTCCGCTTGTGAAAAAACCTTGCTTAGCGACTCGCGGTATCCGTCCTGAACCCGTTTCCCTTCAATATTTCTTACCCATTTCAAAGTCAGCTGTTTCGCCGTGTCCGGCTGCATGATGGCCTCGATTTTGCTGCCTCCGGCAGCCCCCTTTTGCAAATAAGAGGCGATATTGTAGATTTTAAAGAAGAATTTTTTCCGGGTGGCTACTCCGGTTAGTGTCAGATCGTAATCCTTTCCGTTGTAAGAAAAGGAGACTTCCTTCGGAAACTTCATCCCTGTATCGCTGCTTTCCACAGTTTCTGCCGCAAGAACTTGCAGGCCTGCAAAACAAAGAAAAGCCGCAAACAACTTAATTCCAATGGATTTCATAATACCCTCCCTTTTGTGTGATATCCTAGGTTTAGCAGAAAACGCCAAAATTGACAAAAGTTAAATTTGCATGTATATTATCCTCACAAGGAGTGACTTATGCCAAATTTTCTCGCAGTCGTCGAATGCGCCATCGAACATGAAGGGAAGTATTTGATGATTAGAAGACCCGAAGGGATACACGCCGGCGGGCTTCTCGCCTTTCCGGGAGGAAAAGTGGATTACGAAGACGGCTCCGGTCACCAAAATATACTCATCAACGCAGTCAAAAGAGAAGTTTTTGAGGAAATCGGCCTCGATTTGGTTGATCCCATTCAATTTGCGACAAGCTCCTATTTCATTGATACTTATCAGCAACATGTCCTCGACATCATCTTCTGCTGCAGACTCAAAAAAACCAAGATCGAAATCATCCCTTCCGAAAAGGAAGTCCCTGAGTATTTTTGGCTTTCTTCGCAGGAAATACTCGCTCATGATAAAGCCCCTGAATGGATTGAGCGCTATATCTCTATTATAAACAACTTGCTTTCTTTATAATTTTCGCTGATAAAATTAATTGGCACGCCTTCAAATTAGCATAAATAACTGTATATCAATTTCTTGCATCTTTTTTTTAAAAATATAGCTTATTTAATAAGTATTTTTTTATAAAAATAAAATTATTTTTATAGTATAATTATATTAAGTTAACATTTTAATTTAGGTTTATTATTATGAGCATAAACAACATAAATAACATGAAACAAAAATTATTGTCTGAAAATATCCAAGCAGGCAAAACAAGGGTCAAATCACCCAAAAAAACAAAAAACCTATTTTTAAAAAAGGTTTCGAAATTCACAAAAAGCGGATGGGGCAAATCTCGAAAACTTGCAGGTCGAGTTTCGAAAGGGCTCACCTCTCATGTCAAATCATCAGCCAATAAAACCACACATTCTTTCAGGCCGCTTGTAGAAGAAGAGCCTGAGGCTTCTGATGGCAATGCTCTTCCACATGAAAGTAAAGGTCCTCCGCCTCCAATACCACCGTTTGACTTGTCGAAATTTAAAGAACCCGCCCCAAAATCTTCGCCTCCCAAGCCGCCTCTATTTGACTGGTCAAAATCGAAAGAACCCCCTTCTAAACAGGTTATGCAAAAATACATTAAGGAAGAAATACATGCGAATACCACCCCGGGAACTCTCTTGAGATCGGATTTCAAACATGGGGCAATGATCAAATTTGTCGAATCCCATGCGGCGGAATTTATATCACTGTCGCTTAAACCAACCATGGAAAATGCGATCAACCGTAAAAAAACAAGTCTTGAAGTGAATCCAATATTTCTTCAAAAGCCTATTAGTAAGAAAGGATTAAAAAAGAGACAGAAAAAATTGCTAAGAGCCGTATCGCAATATTTGGAAGATGTGCATCAAGCAGCAAATCAACTTGATGACGAAACAAAATCCCTATTAAAATTCATTTATTATGAAGTGAAAGATAAAGAATACAGCAATATCGACAACAGTCCCGAAGAAAAAGTAAAACGTGCAAAACAGCAGGTAGCCGCGCAGATCTTTTTAAGAACTCTCAATCCACGGCTTATCACATCAACAAAAGACCCCAAAGTTCAAAGAGAGTTGATTCTGATCACAAAAATTACGCAAAATGCAGCCAATCAAGTGAAATTCAATGAAGAGTATATGAGTTTTGCAAATGCTTCTTTAGAAAAATTTCAAGATAAAATCGATGAAATCATCCAGGCAGCAATTAGAACTTAACAGCTTTAAAGAGAGCATAGCCAAGATGCTCGTCTTGAAAAATTTTTTCAGTTTTTTTGAGATGGAGCAATCCGGTTATTCCCCATCGTCTTAAGGCTTTCCAAAATATCTTAAGCTGTCCGGAAATTCCCAATTCTTTTGCTGTCTGCTTCATCCACTCGGACATAAGCGCCGGCTTTTCAACGATAGTGATATCCGATAAGTGGGCGTTTCCAAGCAAATTCTTCCAGCCTTCCAAGGTTTCGGTCCGCTCCCCTTCCAATTCAAAGAGCTTTTGCTTAAGGTCCTCCGGTGTATTTTCCTTCCAATAAATATCTGCAATGCCGAGTGTTCCTCCCGGTTTTAAAACCCGTACCATTTCAGATAATGCTTTTTTTTGATCCATAAGCGACAGTGAGCATTCCGATATCACAACATCAAAAGATTCATCGGGATAGGGGAGGCTATGGGCATCGGCTTTGGTGAAATCGATTTGAAGATTGCTTTTTTTAGCTTTTTCACGAGCTTGCTCAAGTAAATGATCCGAAAGGTCGATGCCAACAATGCAGCATCCAAATTTGCGTGCCAAAAAACAACTGGACTCACCGGAACCTGAAGCAACCTCTAGAACCTTATGATTTTCCTTTATGCCGCATAGCTTAGCAAGCTCAAGGGTGATTTCATTCCCTCCGGGATGGAATATATCCAGACCTATGTCGTCATTTTCCACAAGACTTTCTAGAGAAGGCTGATTCATCAATCTAAGGCTATCATATCCGAGACTTCCTTGACAAAAATAGATTATAAATTAATGACAAAGTTATAGAAAAATGCTTTTTTTAAACCTGTAAGACATTAAGTAACTGATAATCAATTATGTGGTACCAAAAACCTTTATTTAGAAATCTGACCGTGATTGTTTTGATTTTATCGGCAGTCTATTTGGGGTATATCCTCCTGCCGTTTATCGACTCGTTCTCCGAACTCGTCACCGTAGTCGTCTATCCCCTGATCCTAACGCTTATCCTCTATTATCTCTTTAGGCCTCTGGTAAGATTGGTCAAAGGGAAAATCACCATTTATGGAGGAATACTGCTTGTTTATTTAATTCTAGCGGGAATTTCTACGATTTTTGCATTTTTCGTTTATCCAAAAATTGTCGAGGAGATCAAGCTCATCAATTCGATTGATATCCAAAAATATCTGAGTTTTGAAAATATACAACCTCCCAGTACAGATACAAAATTTCACGTCAAATACTATTTGATAGTTGCTTTAAAAAAGGTCGTAATCAATGGGTTATCTAACTTGCACACATACATAATAAATGAAATACCATATTTCATTTCAACGATAACAAATTTTGCTCTAACCTTAATAATAACCCCCTTTATGCTTTTTTATTTTTTAAAAGATGAAAATATATTATATAACAATTTTATCACAAGCCTTCCCGAGAAGTTTCAAAACAACACGAAAACCTTACTCCATGAAATCGATCAGATTTTATTGCACTTCATCACAGCAAGAGTTATTATATCACTGATTATCAATAGCATGCTCTTAATTGTCTTTTTGATCATGGGTGTCAAATTAGTCGCGATTATTATCGCAATTTCTGTATTTTTCTATATTATCCCTTCAGTTGGAAGTATCATCGCAACCATCCTGGCCCTCCTGATCGGGTTTTCTCAGAGTACTTTTATCGGAATAGAGGTCCTCATTACTATGACAATAGCTGCCGGAATTGAAGGCTTTCTGGTCACTCCTCAGGTGATGGGAAAAGAACTCTACATTCACCCCTTGACTGTGCTTATCATTCTTCTTGGGGCAGGATACGTTTTAGGAATTATCGGCCTCCTGTTTTCCACACCTATTTATGTACTGATTAAACTCCTCTTCAAGCATTTTCGGGAGTGGAGACACCAAAAAACCGATCGAGTGTGATATTTGCTTCCGACTCTTCCCTCGTACGGTCAATCTCACCCAGCAGTTCGGAGATTTTGGATATCTGCTCATTGGATTCCACCAAAATTGTCTTTTGGTATTTTTTATCCACAATATCACATATTTCTTTTACAGTATGGCATTTAGGATCACAAAGAAGATAATATTCGTGAACATTTTCTTTAACTTTGCTTTTTGCCAGAACATCGCCCTCGACCAGCCCCTGCATCGTCTCCTGGATAGTTTCGATAGGGATTTTTAAAAATTTTGACAATTGAATATCGTTGAGTGTCGGTTTACAGGTGTAATAATTTTGTATATATTGATGTAAAATCAAGAGGCTTAATTCCTTTCTATTAATCTGCTGTACCTTGCCTTCGAACTCATTAATCCCGAATGTCACAATCTCTTCCATTTGAGCAGAGATTTCAGCACCTGCTAAAACAATGAGCCAGCTGAATTGAAGCCAGAGTAAAAAGAAAGGGAGGGCCGCAACTGTTCCGTAAACAACGTTATAACTAAAAATATTGATCATAAAATTAATATAAATAATCTGCCAAAATTGATAGCCGCTTCCGGCGATGATAGCGGCGACAACTCTAGGCCAAATTTTTAGCCGGCCGTTTGGCATGATCCAATATAGTAAAAAGAATACAATCCAGCTCAAGACCCAGGGCGAAAGCGACAAGACAAACAAGAAGAAGTCGGGGATAGCGGCAAGTCCTGTATATTCTTTGATATGTATCAGCTCGGTTTTTGCGTAAAAGGTCAGGCTGGCCGAAATAACGAAAAATATCGGAGTGATGATGATAATAGCCAGATAATCAGTAACTTTCCTAAGCAAGGGTCTTTCAGTTTGAATTTTCCAAATATGGTTCAATGCGCTCTCTATGTAACTGAACAAGTTTAAGTTTGTCCACAGAAGAAACAAGATGCCAAATCCGATCATCATGTTCCCTTTTAAATGGGCCAGCATACTATGCGCGATTTCAATTGCATGCTGCATGACCTCCCGCTGCTGGTAAAATCCTTTGACAATAAGAGTTTCCAAATATTGGTTAAATCCGAACCCCTGGCCAAGGCCAATGGCAAAAGCAAAAAGCGGTACAATTGACTGAAGTGTATAAAATGTTAAAATTGAAGCCCTTGCATAACAATCATCCATCCAAAAGTAGTAAGCCGCCGAGATAATGATTTTATACGTCTTTTTAATAAAACGTCCAATAAACCTTAAAAAATTCAAAAATACATCCTCTTAATTTCCAGTGAATTATAAATCTTATCTGTCTCAAAACGCTCTAACTTGAATATATAAATTATAGCCATTTAAAGTCATGAAAAAGTCCTTTACTAAATCCCTGTATCTTATAGAATGAAAGTATAGGTGAAAGCTCTCTAGTCAACTCGGTATTTTTCTTTTGTTAGTCGCAAAACTTTAATTTTATCTAAACAAAGGATGGCATCATGACGACGAATGAAATCATTTTATTAATCATTGCCATAGCATTTGTCATATTTGTGATTTTTGTGGCGATAGTCCTCGTTAAATTGGCAAAAGTTTTATTTTCGCTGCAAAAACAGATCGATGTTATCGGCGCCGAGACAAAGGACCTTGTTCACTCGGCAGGTCAAATATCTGATGATTTTCTGTATAAAATGAAAAATACCAACCCATTATTCCAGGCCCTATCCAATGTCGGCGAAGGACTGGAAACCAAGAGCTACCATTTTAAAGAAAAAGCTTATTTGCAAAGCCGTCAAAAACGCTATCAGACTCAATCGGAAACAGAAAATCTCGTCACAGATTTTGTTAACTTAGCTCTGGCAGGAGTGCAGGTTTGGCTTTCCCTTAAACATAAAAACGAAGGTTAAGGAGAATTTATATGGAAGAGGGCAGAATAACCACAAACGAGCTTTTGCTCGGCGGAGCCATTGGAGCCCTGCTTGCCGCGGGCTCGATTGTTTTTTTGAGATCAAAAAACACCGCTTCGTATGACACGGGAATCAAAGGAAAATACCAGGAGTATAAAGACAATATCGAAGATTTTCTTCTATTATTGGAAGACAATATCGAATCAAAAGTTTCTGATAAAGCACAAGAATGGGGCCAAACAGTCAAAGATACATCGGAAAATTTAAAAGCCGAGCTAGGCAAATTTACCGGTGAAGAATACGGCGAGCTAAAAACAGGACTCCTCATTGGAGGCCTTTTGGGAACAGTCCTTGGTATCGAAGCCACTAAATTGTATTATTCCAAAGAGATCAAACAATCCCGTTTCGATGTTCAATCCTTAATTTCCAACAATACGGGAAACTGGAAAAATATTGTCCTCGATATTCTGGAAATTGCAGCGGGCCGCACGGACCGCAATCGGACCTGTCAGAAAGCTTCCAACAAAGTAGACGATATCGTCAATATTGTCGATTCTGGAATCCAACTTTGGAAGCGCATCAATAAATAATTCTTACAAAAATGGTAAGAGTTCGGCAAGTTACGCCCCTGGAGAACGAAGCTGAGTGCTTGCCAAAAAAAGTAATGGAGCCTTTCAGATGAAAGGCTCCATTACTTTTTAATGAATTTTTTTTTCGGATTTTAGAGATGATGTTCGTGTTCGGCGAACTCTCTAACCGAAATGAGAATAAGAACCCCGGATGCTATTGCAAGCAATTCGATGAATGCTCGTGGATAAAAGCCAAGGTCCAGACCTAAAGCAGTAGCCAACCCTGTTAGGATAAGGTAAACTGCTAAAAAGATCATACTAATTATTTTCACAACGCTCATATGTACCTCTCAGGTTTTTAAAAAGGTTTGCTTTCTAACCTTACATTTATAATAACCGGATTATCCTGTCCATTATTTTTTTTAAACATTTTTATCTTGCTTACATCCAGTTGATTATGGTTGTATTAAGCGACTTCCTATTTGCCATCCGCCTAAATGTTAATAGTTTATCTTTTTTCAGAGAAAGTCTGAACCCTGAGCCTGTGGAAACTAGTAGACATAATAATCGGTTTTATTATAGAGGTAAGGTTAAAGAACATCAAAAACGATTGGAGGTTGATGTGTACGTTGTAAAAATTATCGGTATGATCTTATTAGCGGTTTATCTAATCGCAAAAGGATTGGAAGGCTTTCTTGGTTTACACCTTGCCGCAGTTCCCGAGTTCATTATGAGCTTGATAGGAATCGCAGCCGGAGTGTTAATTCTGATTTCAATAAGGAATTTTTATCTTGGAAGAAGATAAAAGAAAGAGGGGGTAAAAACCCCCTCTTAATTTTTAATGGATCTTTTTAAGAGCGCCGCTAAAGGCAAAATTCTGTACTCTATCACCCCGAAAAAAATCATGTGGAAAGCTCTGCTGACTTCATTAAGCCGGTCTAAATGTTCGTCTGTAAGAGTAAGAATAAAATTCCCGCCTGCTTCCTTATAAATATCGAAAATTCTACGGCATTCCCTATAATCGGCCCACAGTTCCAATCGAGGCCAAACGTCATGGTTCCCAGACAAAGTTCGGAAACCCTTAGCCCACTCTTTCCCAATAGTTTATATTTTATATATACCCCTTCGGGTCTATGTCGACATATGACTCTTGGCTCATTTTTTGTAAAATCAACAGGTTTTTACAAGGGATAGGCATAAGAGACGGCAATTTTCCACTTTCCATCTTTTTGCCGCTTGAAAACATCCAACCCCTTTTCTTTGATTGTATCCACTCCCGCTGAACTTCTCACCGTGAGCGTCCAGATCAACCGAACCACCGCCAAATCCTCTTCGATAAGGATTTGTTCGATCTGAGGAGGAGCATAATGGTAAATTTTTTCGGTGTCTTTCAATGCTACTGAAAATTGCCGGCACATATCCTGAAAATTTCTATCTTTAGTACCCGGATAGCTTGCGACGACATCTTCAGCAAACAGACCGCATACAGCTTTTACATTTTTTTCGTTAAAATCTTTCGGCCATTGCATCAATAGATTTGTGATTTCCAGTCTTGATTGGCTATTTTGGAGGTTGTCAACAGAGATTAATGACATCTTGCTCAATGTGAAAATCAATGCTGTCAAGAAAAATCGATTCATAGTCTATTATCAACTTTATCGGCTACAATGTTTAATAGGGTTTTTGTTAAAAATTCCGCCTGCTCTTTTTTATAGTCGAAACCGCAAAAATGATCCTCAGGCTGTTTGTGCTTGATGCAATAAATACCGCCGCATCGACAATTAAATTGAATAGGATAAGGTTTTCTTTCACAGATGAAACAGCGATCTGAAAATGCTATTTTAGCTGCTTGATCCGCTTGTCTCATTTTTTGAGCTTCTTTAGAAACATTTGGAGGATCTTTTTGAATTCCGGGTATTGTCATAGCTAATCGCTGACTTTACTGATGGCCACTTTAAACGCCGGAACCGTCGGTTGCGAGCTGCCGGGATTTACAGTATAGAGGCCGATCCCATCTCCACCCGTCATGGCTGACATAAAAAATCGAAGAACGTCGCCTGCTGTCACGTCGAGGAGAAAGGCTCTCGAAACAGCAATATCTGCATCGGTGAATTCTAGTGTGAATGTCGCATTCGCATTAAATGGCACATTCGATCCGTTTACCTCCGGCCAGATGTAAATGTCATCGTGAAGGACGTTGGAATTATCTGTAAACGATGCGTTTGCCGTATATTCGATCCGATAGGTGCCGGTTTCAGAAAATGTGATATTCCCAAGCCCTGAAAGGGAAATACCGCTGCCGACATCTGTATTTTCGAGAGTGATTTGAGTTGTCCCACCTGTTCCAATAAGTTGAGACGAGGCAGTTGAGCTGATCTCGGCGTAGGAAACCGCTCCTTGCCCTTCCGGACCCGTTGGCCCCGTCGCACCGGTGGGACCTGTGGGGCCTGTAGGGCCTGTTGGTCCGATTACTGTGCTTGTGGGCCCCGTCGGTCCGGTGGGGCCGGTGGGACCTATCGGGCCTGTTGCCCCCGTTGGGCCCGTGGGTCCAGTTACTCCGGTTGGACCTGTGACTCCAATGACACCTTGAGGACCTATAGGGCCGATCGCTCCGGTGGGCCCGGTTGGACCCGCAGGTCCTGTTGCTCCGGTCCCCCCTGTCAATCCTGCGGGTCCCGTAGGCCCTGTCGGACCCGTCGGCCCGGTGGGACCTGTCGTGCCGGCAGGGCCTGTTGGTCCCGTCGGCCCCTGCGGCCCGGCAGGTCCAGGGGAGCCCTCAGCGGGAGCATTGCAGCCATGCGAAACCGAACTGCTTGAAATCCCGTCGCTGATAATAAAATCGCAGCTCCCATCATCTTGTATTTCCGCCGCAAGCGATCCGTCCCTGTTGTAGCGATATAGGGATCTTTTGGTAATTTGCCCGTTTTGCCGCGTAATTTTTCTCATCAGAAAGTCGATTCCCGGCTTGTATTCATAAGTCGTTTCGCTTCCATCGCTGCTCGAACTTCTGATTAAATGATTGAAGCCATCATCAGAATAAACGAAGTTTTTTTCTAAAAAGTCGGCATTCCTCGCGTCAATGAGTGATCCATCGCGATCGACCTTTAGATCTCCACCTTGATAATGGGTCTTTTTAACGATATTGCCAAATGGATCATATTCATAAGCGGTATAGGACAGCACCTGGCCGTTTCCATCGGCAAAACTTTCGGCAATCAAAAGACCGATTGTCTCTTTGTCTTTGCCCCAGTACTTTTGCTTAATGCTAAAGGGAGATCCTCCCGACCCGAATTTGACAATTTTTGTCGGCTGAAGTCTTTCATCAAATTCATAATGCGTTTTGAGGCCTCCACCGTCCCATACATCGGTAAATCCCTCTCCATAAACAAAGCTGCATTCGGTTTTCTGCAATCCGAAAGGACTCTCTTTGATCGAGGCGACCCTTCCTTTCTTGTCATAGTCGATTTCGGTTTCCCCATGTTGAGTCAAAAGAAGACGGCTGCCTTCCAATTGATATTCATATGTTTTGGGCATTAAATCCGATCCGTAGGCTTGAACAAGTCTCTTGTGAGAATCAAAAAGATAACAGACATGTTTCATATCGCTTGAAGAGATTTTGACTAGGCATTGATCTTGATTCCAGTCATAGTCAAATCGGAGCCAGGATAGAATGACTTCTTTTGAGATATTTTTCGCCTCAATCGATTTCAGATGGCCATGAATATCATAGCTGTAGAGAAGATAATTCCCTCCGGGAAGAGATTCTTCCACTAGGCGATAATATGTTGGCTTGGCAACTTGAGCGGCGAGGATGGGGATCAGCTCTTCTCCCAAGATTGGTTTGGGGTATGAGTTCACTTTTTGATATTTTCTCCGAGTGCCGTCTCCTAGCACAAGTTCCGCGGCGTCTCCGTGAAAGCTCAATTGATTGTTTCTGAAATGAGAGGGACTGGCGGATCCGATACTGTCTTTCAAGACATCAACTCGTAATGGGCTGTCCCCGGAGTATGTGAGAATTCCGCCCGATTTTTCTCCTGCGAAGGCGAGAATTCTCTCATTCTGAACATCCTTTCCCATGATAAGGAATCGCTCGGGGAAGACTCTCCATCCCCCTTTTTTTCCGATAAAGGTATTGTAATATCTCGTCAAAGTCAGCGGGCACGGCCGCTCAATCACAAGGTCAGTTTCTTCAAGGGAACAGTCCCCGCTGATGACATTCACGCGGTTGGAGACAAAATACTCCATGTTCTCCCCGGTAGACGGAAAAGGCGCTGCCGGCCTGCCGGCAAAGATTTCGAGATGCCAGAGAAGCAAAATCGATAGTGTAAAAATGCGTTTCATATCATTTATCCTAAGGCGGTATATTGCTAATTTTATTGATGCTTACCATAATTGCTGGGGTGGGAGGACTCGGGTTTGTATCAGGAGATAAAAACACAACATCAAGTGCGCTAAACACAAATTGTATCGTATCGTTTGCAGCTAAATCTACAAGAACTGAATGGGTCAAAATTTTATAGCGGGTGAAAGCGCCTGCTTGGTTGCTAAAATATCCTATTGCATACGAATCCTGAACCGGAGTACCGTTTTTCTCAATCCAGAAATCGGCGTTAGACGCATTTGAATTGGCAACCCGTATTTCGGCTGAATAGGTAATTCTGTAAACACCGGCGGTTGTAAACGTAATCTCTTCTGTCCCCGAATTATACGTTATGGATCCGCTTGGACTCGCGGTAAATGTATCAAAGCCAATAGCTGCTGTCACATTACTTTCGCTATTTCGTCCTTGAAGAGCCGTATTGCCTGTGAGCATAGCATTGGAATTGATAGCAGAGCCGACAACGCCGGTAGGACCAGTGGGCCCTGTGGGGCCTGTAGGGCCTGTAGGCCCGGTCGGTCCTTGCGGTCCTGTCGGACCAGTTGATCCAGTAGGGCCCGTTTCTCCGGTAACTCCAGTGACCCCTGTCGGACCTGTAGCCCCGGTCAGCCCAATCGGCCCGGTCGGCCCTTGAGGTCCTGTAGGCCCGGTGACACCGGTAGGTCCTATCGGCCCGGTCGGCCCTTGAGGTCCTGTTGGACCAACTAACCCTTGAGATCCTGTGGGTCCCGTGGGTCCCGTGAGTCCCGTCGGGCCTGTCGGACTTGCCCCGGTCGCTCCGGTAGGACCTGTCGGCCCGGTCGGCCCTTGAGGTCCCTGCTCCCCATTCGAGGGGCTGTTGCAGCCGTGGTCGGATTTTTCAGAAAACAGACCGTCATCAACACTCCCTGCAAACACGAACGTTTGGCAAATGACAAAAGCGAAAATTAAATATTTAAAAGTTTTAATGGCCCAATCCTCGCTCGAAGGTTAAAATTCCAGCTTTGCCGAAAGCGATCCGCCATTAAGCGACAGATCCCCATGGCAATTGATCATGTTGTAATCAAAATAACGTTGAAACTCGTAGCCGAGTCTCAGCGTCAGAAAAATATTGTCGCAAAGGCACCTCTTCCAGCTCAATCCGATGCCGGCGTCAGCCGCAAAGACACAGGCGCAAAGGGTCCTATTTGACCTGACAGTCGTGACATCTTCCGAATCCGAAGTGGTTTCAACTTCACCCGCAAACACACAATTCCTTCCATAAACAACGGCAGCATCGGCAAGAGCATAGATCCCAAAGCCGCATCCCAAATCCCAATCAGCCTCGATGCCGGCAACAGGCCCAGTAGCTGTCAGCCTTTGATTGTTATCATCAATGGCAAGTGTTTCAGTTGTCACATCCGAAACTATCGATGTGCTGACAAAATTGACATGCAGATCCTGTTGAATCCAGACGGTCCTTACCCCGATAAATGGAGCCCATGAAAAACAGCAGCATCGATTGAACTTTTTGGCCAGGGCGACATCCAGAACATCATAATCGAGCTTCCAGGAAAGTATATTGCCGTTTTTAGCATCAGTATGAAATCGGGTCCAGTAAACGGCGAGCTCATAACATCCCTGCCAGAAAGTTGTTCCCGCTCCGATTCGAAATCCCACATCCCATTGATAGGGAACTTTTATGTCATTGGCGATGATGAGTGTTGATGTTCCTCCGGCATCTGTCGTGACTGTTGTATCTATCGATCCAAACATGCAAGTGAGGAAGCTGCCGACGCATGGCTTGAAAAACAGAAGATCTCCTTCCACCCAAAAGCAGCTGCAAGGATTGCAGCAAGTAGTATCGCAGCAAAATTCCGTATCCATATAAGAACATGATTTATCCCAAACGTTTTGATCTTCTACCTCACAGTTTTGCCTGGTCCAGATAAGGCCATCCTGTTGTATCGCTTCTTCTCCTACAACAAAACCGAATAAACCGATGAGAACCATTGTGCTAAAAGTATAGATTCTAAGCATAATTTTTCAATTCCTTTATTTAATCACCTACTCTACTAATGCTAACCGTAAAAGAAGGAATGTGCCCTCCGTCAACGGCGGTATCGGAGAATAATCCTACTGTTTGATATGGATAGTCAGTCGCAACCCAAAAAGTCAATTCATGGGGGATTGGCGCGCTTGCCGGAATATCAACAATATAGGAAGCAAAAATGCCTCCCCGATCAGGGCCTGGTGCTGAACCCGTGCCATAGTTTCCATTGCTTAACCGACTGTTTGAATTCGAGAGTAAGCTTCCGTCAAGTTCCATAAAGACATCTATGTAACCAAAAGCAAAACCAAAACCGGGATGAGCCCTTGCCTTTATATCAACACGATAAATTCCGGGTGTGCTGATAAAAACCGTACCCGTTGAATTAAATGAAATACCATCGCGGGGCTGTTGTGGAAAGGGGTATCTGCATGGGGACGCCAGTTGCCGTCGGGAGAACATCGGCCGTTTGGCTGGCCATGAGAAACTGCGTCACCGCCGACCCCCGTTGGCCCCGTCGGCCCCGTGGGACCTGTCGGCCCCGTCACTCCTGTCGGACCGGTCGGTCCCGTCGGCCCCGTCGGCCCCGTCGGCCCTGTCGGCCCCAGTGGCACCGTGGGACCCGTGGCTCCTGTCGGTCCGAT
>CAWAPJ010000005.1:0-100926 GCA_963783885.1 Waddliaceae bacterium
GCCCTTTGTAATCTGCTTTTTACAGATTAGCCCTAAAAATTATGAAAATACAAAGCTTCTATTTTCAGAGAAGTCACAATAAATCTAATTAGACCAGTATATTTCATAAAAAGTCTTAAAATCAAGGCGTCATCGCTCTTCCGGAAAATCAGAAGGATACTTATTCTTTAGAAATGTTATTTCGTCGCAATAATGATGAAATAAATCTATCAGGTTGTTTTTTCTTCTCAAAACCAATTTTCGTTGTTGCATATCTCTGACATTTTCGATTTCTCCAAGCTCATCTTCAGTTAGGATTAATTCATTGCAGATATCATTCAACATCTTTTGGCGTCGGATTAATGGGCGACTGCCGTTGTTGCGGCTTGAAAAAGATCTTGTTTGTGGGGCCGCCAAGGGTCTTGTAGACTGGGGGATTGTCCTGGTCATTAGTGTTCTGGTAATATTCATTTCAACCTCCTTAATTATTTATTTGCAATAGTATAGCAAATTCAATGATTTAGTGAAAGATATTGAAACTCAGACACAGTAGAGTAGAAAAAGGGAATACCCCATCTACTCTACTTTTAACAAGACGTTCTTTGTAGAAATGTCACGGCCCAACTTTAGAGAGGCTTTTTCAGAGCCGACCAAATTTACTGATCATCTGTGGATTTTTTGAGCTTGTCGAAATATTCCTGTCCTTTTTCTTTGACCGTCTTATACGCGTCTTCTAGCTGCTCTTTGACAGACGTGGACTTTTCATCCTTAGTTTCGTCTTCATCCGCGAGTTCTTTGTAATATTTCATCGCTGACTCAGGAAAGATGACAATATAGCCTGCGATAAGGCAAATGACAAGCAGGATAAGTGTGATGATAAAACTAAATATTCGTTTCACAACAAAGATCAATGTCAGGACGAAAATGATCGCAGCAGCAATGACGGTAACAATGGGATTCTGTACCAAATACTCCATGAAAGTTTCCATGAGGCGCCCTCCTTATAAATTCATTTTAACCGACTGAAACTTATTATCTAAGTAGTTTTTCCCCTAGATCGATGGGGTCTCTTATCTCTTTTATGCCAAGCTGATTGCGTATTTCAGACATCATATAGAACGATCCGCAGACGACAATTATGCCTTTGGGTTCAGAAGCAGGGATCAGTGTACGAATGTCTGAGCAGATTGTTGGGTTAAAGCCTGCCTTTTTCGCTTCCTGATGCAGAAAATCCGCTGAATAAAGGCGAGGGTGGCGGCTTTTGAAAATAACCGGAGTATTGGTTAAGAGGCTGATTGCCTCGAAACATTCGCGAAGAGGTTTTTTATTCGAGAGGGTAAAAACACAGCGAACCGGTGTTTCCCCATACCGTTTTCTGAGTTGATGATAAAGATAAATCAGGCCTCCTGGATTGTGGGCGACATCCAAAATGACTTTTCTGCCTTCGTAGGAGATCTCTTCCATTCTACAAGGAGGGCGGCTGTTTAGTCTGTCCTCTGCCATCAAAAAAGGGAGATGGCGCAAGGCTTCTCTTGCAGTTGCGGTATTGTCATCCTCGGATGGAGCTGGTCGATAAATAGGACAGGCAAGTTTTTTTGCGTACGGCTCGATCAATCCTTCGGGGACCTGGGAGCCCAGGAGTACTGGCACCGATTGTTTTAGGATGCCCGCTTTGGCCCGAGCAACTTCTTCTAGGGTATCGCCTAGAATTTCTGTATGTTCAAGCGAGAGGGATGTAATGATAGATAAAATCGGTTTTACTGAGCTTGTCGGGTCGAATTCGCCTCCTAGGCCAGTTTCAATAATTGCAATATCTATCTGGTTGTCGGCAAAATAGGAGAGGGCCATTTTGGTTGTGATTTCAAAAAATCCACAAGGGTCATCGGTCCTTTTGCCTATTCTTTTGACGACCTCCGCTTCGGGTATGGGGCAGCCATTGATTCTGATCCTTTCGCGAAAGCTTGAAATATGAGGTGATGTGTAGAGCCCGACACGGCAGCCGGCAAAACGGAGGGATTCGGCGATTTTCCAGGCGACTGTCCCTTTGCCGTTGCTTCCCGCAATGTGGACCGATGGATAGGGGGTCGCAATCGGTTCGGGACGCTCTTTCTTGGAAGCACGTTTCTGATAAAGCTTTAAAAGCAGGTCGGAATAAGTCATAGGTTTGAAAGGTAGACGCTGTGTAGATAATCAAAAGTTTCTCTAGGCGTCCAGGAGGATCCAAGCATATTGCGGGGTTTGATGCTGCCATGAAAATCTGAGCCGCCCGTGATCAGCCAGCTTCTGTCATTAGCTTTTGAGATCCATGTCTGGCATTTATTTGCGGGAAATCTAGCATAGTAGCCTTCAAGCCCGTCGAATTCCATATCCATTAAAAGGTTGATGATGCGTCTTTTTTTGATGAGATGAGGATGGGCTAAAATCGCTACGCCTCCAGCCTGATGAATCACATCGAGGGTCTCTTCCACTCCGAACCTCTCTCCCGGTGAATAGCAGATTTTGCCGTCTCCGAGGTATTTGTCGAAAGCTTCCTGAATATCCCGAACATAGCCTTGTCTGACCATTTGAAGGGCAATATGGGGGCGGCCGGTCGACCTTGGATTTCCTCCCGGAATCGGGCGGCGCATTTCGTGTTCATCAATGGGCATCTGATGTTTTGTCAGCAGATCGAGAATTTCCCGGTTGCGTATCTTGCGTCTTTCAGCATGCCGCAAGCAAAAATTTAAGATGATGGGATTTTCGGGGGAAAAGGAGTAGCCCAGAATATGGACATTCGTCTCTTTCAGGGCCGAAGAAAACTCCACCCCTGGAATCAATTGGATATTTTTTTCTTTGGCTTCGCCGGTAGCTGTTTTATATGCTTCCACCGTGTCGTGGTCGGTTATGGAGAGGCCGGACAAGTCAATGTCTTTTGCAAGATCGATAAGCTCTTTGGGGGTTAAGGTTCCATCAGAGCATGTCGAGTGGCAGTGAAGGTCGGCTTTGAATGGTTCATTCATAAGGTATAAAGCGCACTTCCATTTTAAGCTGCTGATTAGTTTGTTTTTTGACCTCTTCTTGAATCAGCCGGATCAGGGAAAGAGTATCTTTTGCCGTCGCGTTTCCGGTATTTACAATAAAATTAGCGTGAAGGGGAGACACTTTGGCGCCCCCAATCTGTTTACCTTTTAATCCGCATTGCTCAATCAGGGCGCCTGAGTGCCCATGATCCGGATTGCGAAAGACGCATCCTGCAGACTTTTCTTTTAGCGGTTGCGTCTGCTTTCTTTTATCGATAATTGCGATTTGGGTTTCACGCGCCATATCGGATACGCTCAATGAAAATTCGGCTGCGATCACCGCTCCGGACATTTGCTGAAAGGGTGAAGAGCGGTAGCCGAATGCAAGTTCTTGCCGTTTCCATGTGGTTTTGTTTCCTTCTGTATCCATGAAGTCAACAGCACTTAGGCACTCGCACGTTTCTTTGCCGTTAGCTCCGGCGTTCATTGTAACTGCCCCTCCGACGCTTCCAGGTATACCTGAAGCAAACTCCAAACCTGAAAGGCCCCACCTGGCTGTTTGGGATCCCAGCAAAGAAAAGCTATAGCCGCTCCCGACTCTTATACGAGTTTTGTCGATTCTTTCGATGAAGGAAATTTTATTTAGAATGATAAGCCCGTTGTATCCTCGGTCGTCAAACAGGCAGTTCGACCCTTTTCCGAGAACCATAAACTTGAGGTTCATCTTGCGGCTAAAAGCCAAAGCTTCGGCAATTTCATTTTCGGATGCTGCTTCGGCAAAATACTTGGCAGGTCCTCCAACACCAAAGGTCGACAGCTCACTCAGTCTCTTTTCTGTCTGGATCAATGGGGGAAGTGTGTGTATCATGTTTCTCGATTGTTTCTTGAAGGATCTCATCTTGGACGATTAAGTCTTCTATGCTCTCCTCAATGGCTGCGGAACTCGATCCTTCACCAATGCTCAACTTAAATAAATGATCCATGATTGCGTTTATAAATGCAACCGAAGGAGGAGTGCCGAATTTTTTTCCCAGACGAATGGCCTCGGCAATCGCCACTTTGGGGGGGATCATTTCGTCGAAGAACATTTCGTAGAGGCCAAGCCGTAAAATGTTCCGTTCAACCCAGTGAATCCGTTCAAAACGATAAGATTGCAAAGCGCTAGCCACTTTTTCATCGATCTCTTTTTGATGGCTTTGAATATTGCGTACCTTGCTGAGGCAAAGCTTTACCTGGCTTTTTGCGACTTTGAGTTCATTACTGACAAGCTTGACCAGCTCGTCTTCTTCGGGAGCGGACAGGTCAAGACAATAGAGGAGCAGGAAAACCACTTCGCGCATTTTTTGTTTTGGGACAGCCATAGGGAATATTATAGCAAAAAGAGCTATTTAATTTGGAGGAAACAGTTTAATTTCAACACCTTCGTCTGACTCGAGTGTTTGGGATTGCAATCTGATCCGTCTCAGGCGGTCGTCATTGTCATAATGGAGTTGGAATTCAACCCATCCCTGTTTAAAATAGTAGCAATGGATAGACTTTTCTCTAAAGCGGTCTGAACGGAAGGCTTGCGAAAACAGAGGTTCTACATCATCTCGTTTCATGTACTTTTGCAGATTGCGCGGACAGCAGGAAGAGCTGCAAAGAAAGGACAAAAATGTGTGAAAATCGGTTTGATTGGAGATATCCAGGCCAAGAGCTACTCCGATTTCTTCGGGGAGAGAGAAGGGATATCGAAAGCGCACAAAGCTATCTTTAAAAAGGCAGATAAATCGGTTTATTTGGGTAATCGCTCCCATAGCCAATAACCTTATTAGGTTTAAAGTAATATTATATCAAAGCAATTAAATTAATGGCAATAGTTATTAAATAAAAAACTTTATTATGGGCTGGACAAATTGATCGGAGTCAAGTATAAGGGTGACCTTAATCGAGGAAGCGTATGCTGGCAATATTTTTGGACCAGGAGACTACAGGGCTGGACCCTGAAAGGCACAAGACGATAGAGATAGCCTTTAAAATTATTGATGTTTCAACAGATGAGGTTAAGGCCTCCTATGAGTCTATTGTTCAGCAGCCTCCGGAAGTTTGGGAGCGGCACGACCCCTCCAGCATACAGATAAACGGCTTTTCGTGGGATATGGTCAGCGGCGGCAAGCCGCTGGAAGTGGTCTCAAATGAGATTAAACAGTGTTTTATCCAAAACGGCATTATGAGGGGGAAGGCAGTTTTTGTTTGCCAAAACCCGTCATTCGACAGGGCCTTTTTCAATCATCTGGTTTCGGTCGATGAGCAAGAAAAGCTCAAATGGCCCTATCATTGGCTAGACCTGGCTTCAATGTACTGGGCAGCCCGTATGAAGATATCAAAAGCTTTCAACGACCCTTTCCCCATGGAGATCATCCTCTCCAAAGATAAGATCGCCGAATTTTACGGGCTACCTCCTGAAAATAAACCCCACAAGGCCATGAATGGGGTGGACCATCTCATCCTCTGCTACCAGGCCCTTTTTTCACAGATTTAACCTGAATTTTATTCCGGAGGCTGTTCTTTCTGCTGCTTTTTCCTGTGCGTTGAGAAATACCAGATAGCATCAAGAGAAAAGAAGCCGGGGCCAAACGCAAAAATAATCAGCATGGTAAGCAGGTAATAAAAGGGCTGTTGGTTCATAAAAGTTTGAAAATCATGAAAAATGTTGAGAACGGCTTCACGACTGTCTGTTGCGTAAGCGGCCACCATAATGGCAATCAGAGGAATAGCGGCCAGCCTTGTCCAAAGACCAAGAACAATAAGAGCACCGCAGATGATTTCCGTTAAGGAGACAAGCCAGGCAAAAAACACCGGATTGGGAATCTGCAAAGAATTAAAAAATTCTATGACTTGGGTGATATTTCCAAGTTTTCCTGCACCGGTTAAAATAAGCATAATCCCCCAGATCAATCTGATGGCAAGAAGTAAAGGGGATTGCAGCCAGCTGCATAGCCAAGAAAACCAACTGCTTTTATTAGGGACACAATGACTATCCATAAGTCAATTTACCTCCGTAAAAACAAACACATAATCCCTACATACCAAAATTCCTAAAGTCTGGCAATACAAGAGATTTCAATCTTTGCGTCCATCGGAAGTCTTGCAACCTCAATGGTTTGCCGTGCCGGCGGGTTTTTGTGTCCAAAGCATTCCTCATAAAATTGGTTGAGGGCCTTGAAGTCGTTTAAATCTTTTAAAAAGACGTCAACCCGAAGGACGTGGGTAAAGTCCAGGCCGGCTTCGGTTAAAATGGCTTCAATATTGGAGAGGACCTGTTTTCCCTGGCTCACGGTATCTTCTGCCTCAATTTGTCCGGAATTCGGGTTGATGGGAAGCTGGCCTGACACAAAAAGGTAATTGCCGTCGCTGACAGCTTGCGAATAGGGGCCGATCGCTTTCGGAGCTTTTGTGGTATTGAGCGAGGTGATAGTTGACATACTTTCCTCCTTAGTTTAGCTTTATTCGTATGCATAAAACATTAGCAGCATTCTTAATCATTTTGTTGTGCGCTGCCTGCGGCCCTCAGTCTTTAGAAGATTATCGGCGCGAAGGGCGTCAGTCGGTCCGCTCGCAGGCAAAAGAACTAAGCCGCATTCAATCACGACAAGATCTTATCACAGAAGGGCCCAAGATCAAGAAAAAATTTAATGAAATGGTCGATCTCATCATAGCCGCTCGCGAATTTTATGAGAGCCGTCCTTCCGAAGAAATGGTTCCATTGACAGAGGAAGACAGGGAAGCGAGTGATCAGCTGCAGGTTGAGATTGAAAGAATCGGACGGATTCAGGGGGCAGAGTCTCTGCTTGCCAAATACCGCGAAGAAGCTCTCGATCGGCTCCACCGTTTTGAGCTCCAACTCCAAAAAAGAAAGCTTCGTAAAAAGTGAATCATTGAATTCTATTCCAGAATTATGATAATGTGCCGAACTTAAACATCCTAACCGAGAGGAAAATGATGAATCCTGTTAATGCACTTTGCCAAGCTTCAAAAGCTATCGATAGAACTATAGAATCAGCATCCCGTTATAAATTGATTGCCTGCACAACAGCAACCGTTGCTATCGGAACTTTTTTCATTATGAGATGGGCCAGCCGAAAAAGCTGGAACTGGGAATCCAAAGTAAAAAACACTTTAAGGATGGTGCCCAGCATCAATAAAAAGCTGGATGACGAGTTTGAGAAATTAGAAAAGAGCCTGGAACAAAAGTATTTCATGAACGTCAAAGCAGAAGATATTTGTCTGGAAGTTCCCAAGAAACCGTGGGACGTTAACAGGATTCTTGAGCGTCTGCAAAATGTAGCCGGCAACGCAAGAAACGGGAAGAATACAGGTGCTTATTATATCGACAACAAAGAACTTGACGACTTGATCCTGCAAGTTTGCCATCTGGCAAGGCGAACCAACCCTCTTCACACAGAACTGAGTCCCTTAATCCGTCAGATGGAATCTGAAATCGTGAGAATGACTCTGTCGATGTTTAAAGGAGACGACACAACTGTGGGGAATGTCACCTCAGGAGGGACGGACAGCATTCGACATGCGGTCTATACAGCCCGCGAAAGAGCCAAATCACTGGGGCATGGTGGAGGATGGGAAATGGTCGTTCCTTCCACTGCCCATCCCGCTTTCGCTAAGGCAGCGGGTGAGTACTGCATAAAATTGAAGAGGGTAAAAGTTTTTCCTGAGGGGCATCCCAAAGCCTACCAGGCGAATATCGAAGCCATGAGAAAGGCGATTAACAGAAATACAATACTTGTGGTTGGCTCTATGCCGCCATTCCCGCATGGCATTCCGGACGACATCGAGGGTTTATCCAACATGCTCAAAAAAGCCGATCCCAAAGGGCGTATCGGCCTGCATGTTGACAGTTGTCTTGGGGGATTTTATCGTTCCTTGGATGGAGCAAGCGGGTTATGGAGAAGACGTCGGAACAAAGTTTGGCTTCGATGTCGAAAGGGTTACCAGCATCTCTGCAGACACTCATAAGTATGGATATGGCGAGAAGGGGACTTCGGTAGTTATGTATCGCGATCATAAAAATTGGAGACAGCATCAAGTCTTTGTAGAAACTGAATGGGAAGGGGGCATATACGCGACACCGACTCTTCCAGGGAGCCGATCGGGAAGAGACATTGCAGCCCTTTGGGCGGTGATGGCGCATTTGGGCAAGCAGGGTTATATTGATGAAACAAGAAAAATTATCGAAACAACACGCGCTCTAACTCAGGCGATACGCGAGGATGAAATCTTGCAGACGCATCTTAAAGTCATGGGAGATCCAAAAATGATGGTTATCGGAATAGCTTCCAAGGATCCCGAGGTGCTAAATATTTATGACCTTATAGATGAAATGAAAAAAATGAATTGGTACCTTAGCGGTTTGCAAAAACCGGCGGGAATTCATTTTTGTACAACTGCCGTGCAGGGTAATAATCCGGATTTTGTCAAAGGTTTTGTTAAAGATCTTAAAAAGTGCATACAAATTGTTTTGAATTATTCACCTGAAAAGAAAGCAAAAAGCGGAGATGCCGCCATGTATTGCACAAACGAAAAATTTGGTGAAAAAATGTTCATCGATGACATGGCCAGAGAGTTTTGGGATATTACGCTGCGTGTTAAACCGCTGACTTTTGATCTGGAAATCGGCAAGAATTGATCACCTATTTCTTGCGAGTGACAATATTCAGGAGTTTATTCGGAACGAAGATCACTCGGGCGATGTCTTCGCCCTCGATGTGTTTATTGATGTTAGGATTCTCCAAAGCGCATTCCATGATGACATCTTCCGACTGGTCCTTTGGCATGTCAAAGCGGCCTCTTAGTTTGCCGTTAACCTGGACCACATAGGTGATCATTTCTTCAACCAGATACGTTTCATCGACTTCAGGGAAGGGGGCGAAGCTTAAGTCTCCTTCACCGCCTAGAATACTCCAAACTTCTTCTGCAAGGTGAGGGGCAAGAGGATTTAATGCGTGCGTGGCCATCAGGAGCACAGTTTTCGGATAGGAGGGAAGTTTGCTAAAATCGTTGACAAATTCCATCAGCCGGGCAATCGCTGTATTGAAAGATAGATTTTCAATGTCCCGGCAGACAAAGTTGATGAGGCGGTGGCCCAGTTTATGGGCTTCGTCAAAATCTTCATCGGTGACCTTGCCCGAAGTTGCAAGGTCATAAAATCGGGATAAGAAACGGCGGCAGCCGTTGACGGCGTCGGTATTCCAGATCTTTTCTTTTTCGAGCGGCCCCATAAACATTTCATACAGTCTCAGAGAATCGGCGCCGAATTCTTCAATAATTTCATCAGGGGTGACGCCGTTGAGTTTGGATTTTGACATTTTCTCGATTTGGGAAATCAACTCTTCGCCAGTATCTTTATGCGTGTAGCCTTGCTTGCCCTGCACGACATCTTCGGGAGGAACGTAGTTCCCTCCTTTCTTTTTGTAGGAGCGGGAGACAATCAAGCCTTGATTGCGGAGTGTCTGAAAAGGTTCGCGAGTGGTGACGTAGCCGCAGTCGTAGAGAACTTTGTGCCAAAAACGGGCATAAAGCAAATGCAGCACGGCATGCTCCACGCCGCCTACGTACATATCGACAGGCAGCCAGTATTTTTCGGCATCGGGGCCCCAGGCCTTTTCCTGATTGTGGGGATCGGCAAAGCGAAGGTAATACCAGCATGAGCCAGCCCATTGGGGCATAGTATTGGTTTCCCGAAGCGCCTTCTTTCCTGTTTTGGGATCGGTAATCTCGACCCATTCCCTCTTTTTTGCCAGAGGGCTTTGTCCGTCGCCTTTGGGTTTGTAATCGTTGATCTCGGGAGGTGTCAGGGGAAGTTCATCTAACTCGAGCACACGCTTAGTGCCGTCTTCAAAATGGAGAATCGGAAACGGCTCGCCCCAGTACCTCTGCCGGGAAAAGAGCCAGTCGCGCAATTTGTAATTCACCGAATTCTTGCCGAGAAGGTTTTTTTCCAACCAGTCGGTCATTTTCTTGACAGCGCCCTCCACACTTAACCCATTGATGGAAATTTTGCTGCTGGAGCTGTTGATGCACTTGCCATTTCCTGGCCAGCACATCTCGCCTTTGAGGACAGAATCCCGTACTTCATCGGGAGTCATCTCAAGGGGCACCAGATTTGGCTGCTTGTCGATATCGGGATCGTAAACAGGGATGATCGGCAGATCGTACTCTGAGGCAAATTCAAAGTCCCTTTCATCATGTCCGGGAACGGACATCACAGCGCCGGTGCCATATCCCGTTAGGACATAATCGGCGATCCAAATCGGAATTTTTTCATCATTTACAGGGTTGATGGCATAGGATCCGGTAAAGACACCGGTTTTTTCTTTGCTCAGCTCCGTTCGGTCGAGGTCGCTTTTGGCGGCCGCTTTATCGCGATAAACTTCAACTACGCATTTTTGAGGGTCGGAAGTGATTTTGTCGACAAGAGGGTGTTCCGGTGAGAGGACCATGTAAGTACAGCCGAAAATCGTGTCCGGCCGGGTGGTAAAGACAGTGATGATGTCCTCATGGTCATCAATAGCGAAGTTGATTGTGGCCCCTTTGCTCTTGCCGATCCAGTTTTTTTGGAGCCGTTTGAGCCCCTCGGGCCAGTCGACGAGATCAAGATCGTCGATCAGTCTTTCGGCATACTCGGTAATTTTCAGGACCCACTGTCGAAGCGGCCTTCTCTCTATCGGATAGCCCCCTTCTTTGGACCTGCCCTGTTCGATCTCTTCATTTGCGAGGACGGTCCCCAAAGCCGGGCAGTAATTTACCAGCATTTCGGCTTCATAAGCAAGCCCTTTTTCATAAAGCTTGGTAAAAATCCATTGCGTCCACTTGTAATAGGATGGATCGCTGGTAGCGACTTCCCGATCCCAGTCATAGCTGAACCCCAGAGATTTGAGCTGGCGTCGGAAGTTGTCAATATTTTTTTGAGTCGTTTCCCTCGGATGGGTCCCCGTTCTAACGGCATACTGCTCAGCGGGGAGGCCGAAGCTGTCCCATCCCATGGGATGCAAGACATTGAATCCCATCTTCCTTTTATAGCGCGCCAGAATGTCGGTGGCCGTATATCCTTCGACATGCCCTACATGAAGGCCCGCGCCGGAAGGATAGGGGAACATGTCCAGCACATAGTATTTTGGCTTGGACTTGTCTAAATCCGCTTTGAAAGTTTTTTGTTTTTCCCAATGCTTCTGCCACTTGGGTTCAATTTTCTTGTGGTTATATTTTTTTTCCATGCGGTCAGTATACCAAACCCCGAATAATGAATAAAGGATTAGCCATTAACACTGTAAAACTTTTTCTATGATCAATCCTTGCCGATGTGAAAAGTTGTGCACAAATGTACGCACGGCCCGTTTCACGGTAAAGTTGGTACAAAATAAAAAGCCCGGTTTATTTTTCAATAAACCGGGGTTTAAGTTTTTTTATATATTAAGGTGATTTCTCATCTTTATTTCTTAATGTAACATTAAGCTTTAAGTAACGTATCTTTACATATTATTGTCTTAAAATTCTTTGGTGTACGAGTTATGCACCTGCAAACTCCAATCCTTTTACGGCAATTTTAATTTTTATAATGTAAATACGTGAAAATAATTTGTAGTAGCAACAGCTATTTGTTTTGTATTTTTATCAGCTATCACCATAAGATTATGACCAAATATATTATAGAGATGTTCACTTGCATTACCAGTTAGCATATCTAATAATACCTTAAAATTGTTGCCGATAACATATTGGAAAATATCTGTATTAACTGTGTCACTAAATCCAGCTACCTGTAAATCAGATATCAGAGATGAACTGCCTCCAATAAGTTGAATTTGTGCCGCAAGTAGTCCATATTCTATAGCTGTAAGACCACCTGTTACTTCTTTTAATTCTTCTTTATTTAAAATATGCATACTTTAACCTTTTAAAAAATGGTTATTAAATTTTTATTATACAAACAATTGGGATAATAAAACCTTAACACTATATAAACTAATGTCTTCGGTTTATTTATCTATCCCATCACTTTTAATATAACATAATTTCAAATAATTTATTTACAAATATTAAAAACGCTAAAAAATTTGGGTTTTAGGTGGAATTAAATGGGGGTAGAGGATAAATTCAAAAAAAAGCTTGATATCGAAAAGAAAGGGATTAGGAGGTACATTAAGGCGTAAGAGGCCAATTTCTTCATTTGCGAGAACGGTCCCCAAAGCCGGGCAGTAATTCACCTGCATTTCGGCCTCATAAGCGAGTCTTTTTTCATAAAGCTTGGTAAAAATCCACTGTGTCCACTTGTAATAGGACGGATCGCTGGTGACGACTTCCCTATTCTAGTCATAGATAAGTCCTAAAGATTTGAGTTGCCGGCGGAAATTGTCAATATTTTTTTTGAGCCGTTTCCCTCGGACAAGTCCCCGTTCTGACGACATACTGCTCGGCTGGGAGACCGAAACTACCCCATCCCATGGGATGCAAGACATTGAACCCCACCTTCCTTGTTATAGCGCGCCAGAATGTCGGTAGCCGTATATCCTTCGACATGCCCTACATGTAGTCCGGCTCCCGAAGGATAGGGGAACATGTCCAGCACATAGTATTTCGGCTTGAACTTGTTAAACCCCGAATAATGAATAAAGGATCAATAATGCCTTAAAACACAAGAAGGATTACAAAATCTTCATCGAGTAGTTGCGAATGGGGCGAGATAGCTTTTGTCAATGAGGCGAGGGCTGCGAGATAGCGAATGAAACGGAACTTCTTGTCCTTTGAGCGTATAAAGTTTATCGTGAGTTTTATCAATCAAAAGCACTTCCGCTTTGAAATCGTGCTCTTGACCGATAAGCTTTCTCCAAGCGGTATACTGGTAGCGGTCCTCGGCAATCGTGGGATCCAGTTGTATAATCCCATAGCTGTTATCTTTAAACTGTTCAACAAAAAGGCAGGGAATAACGTCATAACGTATGAAGTTGCCGGCCGGCAGGTCGTCAGCAATTACCCAGAAAACTTTATTTTGATTTTTGTAATAGTTAAAATCCCGTTGATCGATAGATTGCTCAATTTTCTTTTTCTGAAGCAGTTCTCGATACCCGCAATCAATTTTATTGAGATTTTCGAGCTGCAAACGTTTCTGGAGTTCTCGCATTTCTGTTTCAGCAACAGCCAATGGGACATCTTTAGATAGGGGAACTTCGATCTCAAGAAAATCCCCAAGCTCTTCTACCTGGTCAAGATGCACGCGAATGTGCGGTTTGGGAAAATAAAGGGCTCTTTGCTTTTTTACTTTGAGTTCTTCTTGAAGAAAATCTCCAAAAACAGCAAAAAATTGGTCAACATCTTTGATAGGATAAAGAACATAGTTAGCTTCTTTAGGATCTTGAAGATTAGGGCGTTGATATCGAATCAAGCAGGCAGATTTGCCTTTTTCTTCTCTTAATTTTAAGCGCCCTTCCTTACTTGCAAAGTACGTGTCAGTTTGAATGAGAGTTTCGGAATAGTAAGGACTCAATTGTGCGATAAGATTGTTTAAAGATTCTTGATTCAGTTGTACCTTAAGCTCAAGATTTCTCATCCCTTCAGGAGGAGCCCCTTTCAATAAAGGGGCGATTAGTAAAAAGCAGATACTAAGAATTGCTTGAAGATTCCTATTTTCTGTTCAAACTGTTTTGAGCACCGCATTTCGGGCTTATCTTTCACAATGATGATTCCGGTTTCATTTTTAGGCGGGATTCCGCTTAAACTCCATAACCAGGCAACCCTTGATTTTATGGGTTGGCTTGGTAAACTTAGCCATTTTTTCCCAATGCGATGAACAAAGCCGCAGGGATATTCAGGACATCTAGCTTCGGTTAAGGGCATTCTTAAAAAGCGCAAACAAGGCATATTATCAATTTCTTTCATCAAAGATAAAAGTTGATCGTCTATAAGAGGATTGTTCATAACGTCGAGAAAAATAAGATGATTTAAGTTCTTAATTTCTCTGGGAATTGACGTTAAGTGATTGTGGCTTTGTTGCGTAATTAACCACAGAGCTCACAAGAGCGCACAGAGAGAATATGAGAGATTTGATTTAAGCTGCTATTAATTCACTTTCAGGCATTCCCAGCTTTGTCATTATATTTAGTGCTTCACATTTTGCCCTTGATTCAGCCCTTTGGGTTTCCAGAGTTCTACTTCTTAAATCATTTCCAAAGAATCGTTTAAATCTAAACATGGCTGTTTCTGCAAGTGATCGACGATGATAACCTTTCAACTTTTTCCATAATTTTCTTGCATCATCATCACCTCCTAAACCTGAAATTTCCAGCAAACTGATATTCCGCATCTTCCAAGAAGGAGATATGTTTTCTCGAAAAACAGCATTCCTATTGGGTGGAATAATAGGAATTGAGCCGTGAACTACATTTGCAGCATAGCATCGCTTAGTATCATAAGCCCCATCTCCATATGTGCGCTTAACTGATTTCGGCATTACCTCGAGAAGTTTTGGATACACTTCACAATCTGCAACGTTATTTTCAGTAAGAATTTCGAAAATAATTTCGTGAGAGTCAGGGCAGACTGCCAGATGGAGCTTTCTCCATGTTCGCCTTTTACTGATTCCATGCTGCCTAACTTTCCATTCACCCTCTCCGTACACTTTCAAACCGGTTGAATCGATTACAATATTGGTGACTTTTTTTTTCGAAAGTTTCTTCAACTCTTGCCCCAACAACTTAGCTCTCCGACAAATTTGAGTATAAGAAGGAATTGATAAACCAACAGATAAAATCATAACAAGAGATGTCAAAAATCCTTCGAGTGCTCTCAATGGAAGATGAAAAACCGATCGAATAATGAGCGCGGTGAGAATAGCGTCATCAGAATAGAGTTTTGGACGCCCTTTTTTTCCTATTTCTTTTGGAGCCATCCACTTATTGATAGCATCTTCAGAAAACCAAACAGTTATGCTTCCCCTTTGAATAAGAGATTTGTTATAGTCGTTCCAGTTGCGAATGCGATATTTTGCCTTCATCCTGATCCTCCAATTTGTTGCAACTAAAAATTAGAGTATTAGGTATTTGTCGGCAAGCTCGCATTCGCCCTTTTTGGAGAAAAGATGACTAGTACCCACACAACTGAAGAAGCCAACCAAAAAAGAAATGACCTTTTAACAGGGGAAATCATAGGTGCTGCGATTGAAGTTCATCGAAGATTAGGTCCAGGCTTGCTTGAATCGACATACGAAACTTGTCTTTGCTACGAGTTGAACCTTGCGGGTTTGAAAGTTAACCGGCAGATACCAGTACCTATTATTTATCGTGATAAAAAGCTAGACTCAGGCTACCGGATCGATATGATAGTGGAAGATAAGATTATTTTGGAGATAAAATCTGTGGCCAATCTCTTGCCTGTTCATGAGGCCCAACTTCTATCCTATCTTAAGCATAATGGTGGTGGCAGAGGTTTGCTCATCAATTTCAATGTAAAACTTCTAAAAAATGGGATTAGGCGTCTAATCATTTAATTCCTCTCTCATAATCTCTCAGTGAGCTCGGTGGTCTCAGTGGTGATTTATGCAACAACGCCAGTGATTGTTGTTAAGTAAGAGCATTTGAAGGCTCTTCATTTTAAAAACGGGTGGTGGAACATTATAAAGATTTTTATCAGAATACTTAAGCATATTTATTATTTGTCTGGAACCCCTATGGCATTCAAGTTTAATTATTTGGGCTGTTGGATGTCTTTGAGCCGGTTGCATAAAAAAAATTCTCCATAGATGATTTTTAGAATCGGCATTGTATCTAATATTTTTTTCGGAGACAAGCTCTAAGTTCACGTTTATTATATTGGACAAATGCGCTATAATTATCACTATAATGAAGAAAAAGCGATCGGGCCAAAGGCCCGTAAAGAAAAAAAAATCCAAAGAAGACAAGCTAATCGACAATTTGATGCGCGTCACGCATCAATTCATCATGGGCAAAGGATACCACCCCATGAGCGAATCGGAGCTTTTCAACCGCCTTCAGCTCCCTCAGCAGCATAAAAATATTTTTAAAAAAGTCTTGAAAAAGATGCTTCATGAGGGGTTGATCGAAAATAAAAGGGGACGGTGGGCGCCGCCAAAAGCCGAAAGCGATGTTGTGATCGGCGTTATCCGGATGAACCCCAGAGGGTTCGGTTTTGTGCAGCCTGATACAAAATCTCAGTATATTCAAGATATTTTTATACCCAAGCACCTCACATTCAATGCTGTTGACGGCGACAAGGTCGAAGTTGTCGTCAATTTGGAAACGGTTTCCGATCGGGGGCCGGAAGGAAAAGTCATTTCCATTTTGAATCGGGCGAGGTCGCACCTTGCGGGTACAGTCCGCCACATCGACAAAGAGGGGACAGTACGGGTTTACGC
Organism: Waddliaceae bacterium; assembly: GCA_963783885.1. Classification (GTDB taxonomy): domain Bacteria; phylum Chlamydiota; class Chlamydiia; order Chlamydiales; family SLFE01; genus SLFE01. Next base: position 16,399 of record CAWAPJ010000005.1, read on the forward strand.
ACCGCTCCTTGGAAAGACCGGGCGTGTGGTTTTAGAACCCGATTCCGAGCTTTCGCTGAAAATTGGAGACAGAATCGTCATGGAGGTGGTCGAATGGGGCGATAAAGAAAGGGAGACGCTTTGCCGCTTTTCACACTATATCGGCCATATTAGCGATGCGGGAGCAGATATCGCAGCTGCAGTTGAAGAGTATGGGCTTCACGACCGATTTCCAGTGGCTGTCTTAAGCGAGGCTAAACAGTTTCCCAAAAGAGTTCTGACTAAAGATATAAAAGGGCGGGAGGATTTGAGGGATATCGAATGTTTTACGATCGATCCTGATACTGCCAAAGATTTTGATGATGCGGTCTTTCTAAAAAAAGAAAAAAATGGTTTCCATTTGTCGGTTCACATCGCCGATGTGACGCATTATGTAAAAACCGGCTCTGCTATTGACGGCGAAGCCAAGCAAAGATGCAATTCCGTTTATTTTCCCTCGAGAGTCCTTCCTATGCTTCCTGAAGAACTTTCGAACAATCTGTGCAGTTTGAAACCGGGAGTGAACCGGTTGGCGGTTTCGGTGCTGATGGATTTTGACTTGAACGGAAAACTGTTAAACTACCGCATTTGCCGATCGGTTATCAAAAGCCGCAAGCGGATGACTTATCGAGAAGCGAAAAAAATCATCGAAGGCAAGATGAAGAGCCCCTACAAAAATGCTCTTGAGGAGATGGTCGAATTTTGCGGGATTTTGAAAAAAAGGCGTTATGAGCGTGGAAGCATCGAGTTTTCTCTTCCGGAGCTGATGGTGCTGGTCGATGAGAAGGGCGAGCCGACGGGAACCGATTATGTCGAGTATGATATCACCCACCAATTGATCGAAGAGTTCATGCTGAAAGCCAACGAGGTGATTGCCGAGCACCTAAGTTCGATCAATAAGAATTTCACCTACCGCATCCACGATGAGCCGGCGGAGGAAAACATCAAGGATTTTGCTCTTTTGGCGCGGGCTTTCGGCTATGATCTGCCTGAACAGCCAACGACCGAGCAGCTGCAAAAGCTGTTCGACAAGGCGCAAATGTCTCCATTCGGGCCCTTTTTAGCGACCAGTTTTATTAGACGTATGAAAATGGCCTCCTATTCTCCGGAAAATATCGGCCATTACGGCCTCGCCTTGACCCACTACTGCCATTTTACAAGCCCGATTCGCCGCTATGCTGATGTTGTTGTTCATCGGGTGCTTTTCGGCGAGCCTTCCGACTATGAAGAGATTGAAGAAGCGTCGGCTAGGTTTTCCGATCAGGAAAGAATATCGGCCAAAGCTGAAAATAGCGTGGTTTTGCTCAAAAAACTCCGCCTATTTAAAAAGATGGTCAAAGAAGATCCATATCGGGAGTTTGAGGCTGTAGTTACCCGGATCAAGCCTTTTGGTTTTTTCTTTGAAGTGATTGATATGATGATCGAGGGATTTCAGCATATCGGGGATCTGGAAGAAGACTTTTATGTTTACGATGAAGGGGCCATGCGGCTGAAGGGGCGCCATACCGGAAGGATTTATGAGCCCGGAAAAAAAATCACGTTGATTCTCGGGGAACTCGACCTGATCGTTCTCGAGTCGAAATGGTATTTGGTTCCGGAAGAAGGGCCGGGGCCCAAGAAACCGAAAAAATCCAAGAGGAAGAGGGGAAAAAGGAGATGAAGAGAAAACAATACTTTATCACCGGCCTTGCGATCCTTCTTCCGCTGGCTCTGACAATTGTCATCGTCCTGTTTATCATTAATGTATTGACCGGCCCTTTTTTGGGGCTTGTCCAGGGCATAATGAATTACTATAACTTTATGCAGGACGGCTTTTGGATTTTTACCGGTCCGCAACTGCAAAAATTTTTAAGCAAAATTCTGATATTGATTTTTCTGATCTTCTTCACTATAGGCCTCGGATGGCTGACAAGGTGGGTCGTAGTTCACTATATGCTGAAAACGGGGGACTTTATCATCCACAGAATTCCCTTTGTCAACACGCTTTATATCACCTTTCAGGATGTTTTTAAGACAATTTTCAAATCCCACACCTCTTCATTCAAGCAGGTCGTGATTATCCCTTTTCCCAATCCCGAGAGCAAGACGCTGGGCTTGGTGACGAAAGAAGATATCCTTTTCGATGGCAATAATAAAAGAGTCGCCGTATTTGTTCCGACGACACCGAACCCGACATCGGGATATCTTCTTCTCTTAAAAGAAGAAGATCTCACCTATATCGATATCAGCGTTGAAGAGGCATTGAAATACGTGATTTCGTGCGGAGTGATACTTATGCCCTTTACAAAGATATCCAGGGATGAAGCACGAGCTAAAATGCAGGCCCTTGAAATGCAAGAGGAAAATCTGTGAAGAAATATTTTTTTACCGGACTGGTCATTCTCCTTCCCCTCGTGCTGACTATTCTCATAGCCCGGCTTGTCATTAATTTGCTGGCCACCCCTTTTGTCGGCATTGTCCAAACGATTCTTCTCAATTTCGACATCATGACCAAAACGGCTCTCCTCAATAATCCCCAGGTGGTTTATACAATCAGCCAGATTTTATCTTTAATCTTTTTTATCGCATTGATCTTTTTCATAGGTTTTTTGGGACGGTGGTATTTGTTTCGTACAATGATTAGACTTACGGAAAAAGTTTTTGCAAAAATCCCGTTTGTCAATAAGATTTATCAGGCCATCAAAGATGTCGTTCAAAATCTCTTGACTTCGGGGCAGGGAACATTCCAGACTGTAGTTTTGGTCCCATATCCTTATGAGGGCATCTTGTCGCTCGGTTTTGTGACCAAAGAGGCCTTGATTAAGGGAAAAGAGAGCGAGGAGCATCTTGTCTCGGTATTCGTTCCCGCGACACCGAATCCGACTATGGGGTTTATCCTTTTGTTTGAAAAGAACCAGATCACTTTTACCGATATGACCATAAGGCAGGCGCTGCAATTGCTGATTTCGTGCGGGTCAAAAATGGATCAATTTGGAATCGTAAGCGGCAAAGACAAATGAATCCTAAAAATGAATTTCCTGAACCGATAGACCTTCCTCCTTCCTACACGATTGCGCGGGCGGAAAGGAAACTAGAACTTGTCGGGTCTATTTGGAGAGGGGCGGGCATCCGCCTGCTGATAGTTCTCCTCGAGATACTTGGCTTTTTTATTTTTGGAAGCTTTGCTCTGTTGATTGACGGCATCGCCAGCGGCATCGATATATTATTCAGCGTGCTGCTGCTCATTGGTATCCGCATGGCTGCAAGACCCCCCGATGAAGATCATCCATTCGGACATGGCCGCTACGAGCCTCTTGCAGGGCTGCAGCTTTCCATTTTTATGATCGTTGGAGGAGGCCTGCTAGCATTTCAGCAATTTTTCCTGGCCATCAGCCCCGATGGAAAAGAGCTGATCAGCCCCGTAGCCTGGCTCATTCCTTTTATCGCTGTTATTCTTTTGGAAATTTGTTATCGGTTCATGATGCACTACGCTCAAAAAAACCATAGCCCTGCTCTCAAGGCCGAAGCTGTACATTTTAGAATCGATGCCCTTAACTCTCTATTTGCCATGGGTGCATTAATTCTAGCGGCATTTTTTCCTGCGGCAGGAGGGATGCTCGATCATTTCGGAGCCTCTTTGATTGCTTTTCTTATGGTTGTGATCGGGTTCAGTGCCGCAAGAAGCAATATCCATCAGCTGATGGACAAGGTTCCCGATAAAGAATACTTTTCTGTGATACGCGATGCTGCAAGTGAAGTCGAGGGGGTATTCGGAACGGAAAAACTGAGAATACAGCTGTCGGGTCCTGATGCTCATGTAGATATCGATGTCGAGGTCGATCCTAAAATGTCTGTTGAAGAGGCTCATTTGATCAGCCAGCAGGTTCGCGCTGCGATTCAGAAAAAATGGCCTTCTGTTCGCGATGTCATCGTCCATATGGAACCATTCTATCCAAAAACATGAATTCGTGTATAAAGGAAGTATGGGAAAATTTCTAGACACTGTTTTAGACCGAATTTTTGCTGTGCTGGGAGCTTTAATCTTCTCCCAGGCGCCGGCTTTCATTCAACAGTATACCCAGAGACTTGCCGGAAGCGTGTATGAACTTAAGCTGCAGGTTGATCAAATTCATCAGATCGCCAAAAAAGGCGGCGTGGCCATTGCTGATTACATTGCAAAATTTAAAGGAAACAGCGACGTTCTTTTTCAAGCCCAGGGAGATATGTTGGAAGCTATTTTGGACCGCTACGCGTCTTTAGACGAAGCTCTGACAAGCCTTGAAGGCGCGGGGTGGCTGGCTAGACCTTTTGTATTTGCGTCTCACTTTAATACCGACATGTTTTTGGGCACTTTCAAACACTTCACTCCAGCCGTCAACATCTCGATTGAAGGAATTGTCTGGGCGTTCACCGGTTTGCTGGCCGGCTATTTCCTCTATAACGGCATAAAAAAAACCGCCTTGAAGGTTTGGAATATAACAAGAAAGAAAGACAAGCCTGCTAATGAAGTTTAAGATAAGACGTCAACTTTTGATGCGGATCTTTAATTTTCTTCTGTTCTATGTGGGCTGGGGCTTTTGTCTGTCTGGCGTTGTGAGCGGCCGCCCCTATCAGGGGCCGATAATAATTGCCTTCTTTGTCCTCTATCATCTTTTCCAAGTCCGCTTTCAGCTAGCGGAAGTTGTCCTTATGCTGTCTGTCGGTATTTTTGGCACCCTCAATGATACCATTTACCTCAATATCGGGATGATCGCGTATCATGGGGGCTATCAAAGCGTTCCCTGGCTGGCCCCTTTGTGGGTGAGCAGCATATGGGTGCTTTTTGCCATGAGCGTCAACCACTCTCTCATGTGGCTCCGATACAATCCCTATATAGCTGCCGTCTTTGGCGCCGGCGGTGCCGCTCTTAGCTACTATGCCGCTGCCAAAGTGGGAGCTGCGTCATTTTATCCCAATGACATTGTGGTTTCGCTAATTGTTGGTTTTATCTGGATGTTTATGATGCCCCTTCTTATACTCTACAGCCGCTGGCTGGCTAAGAAGCTTATTGTTTAACCCGGGATTGCGACCTAATCAGGGCCTCAGATTAGGTCGCAATCTCGGGTTTAAAGGCTGTGATGGCAAGGAAGAGGGGAAATTCCTTGCGGGCGCGGTTCTCCATCCGCGCCGCCCCTCCCGTACTGGTCTTATCCGAACACCACTCTTCGAGAATTTCAACCAAAAAACCCGCTTCCCGAAGCCATTGAAAATAGTCGCTCAAGGGGTGGTGGAATGAATAAGTCGTTTCGGACTTTTTGCCTTTTCCAGGGTGAGTGTGGATGGGAATTTTAAGGGGAGTCATGTAGCGGTTGATTTGTCTGCTTTGGATTTGTTTCTTCCGGTCGACTTCCCAGGATGATTGTCGGGGAATTCGAAAACAGGGATGGTTCATCACGATGGTGAGCCGGCCTCCATTTTTCAAGTGGCGGTAGGCATTTTTAAGCGCAGGCAGGGGATTTTCAATATTTTGCAGGGCAAGCAGGATTGTTGCGTGGGTAAAATCATAGTCATCGAGCTTTAGCTTTTTGGTGACATCGCCGGTGATAAAGCGGTGCTTTTTGTTTCCTTGTTTTGCCGAACGTATCAATGACGACGAGATATCAATCCCGGTATACTTTGAATGCGGCGGAAGACAGCGGGCGAGTATTCCCTGGCCGCAGGCAAGATCCAGAATTTTGGGAGATTTTTCACCCTCCAGCTTCATAAGTCTGAAAAGATTGGGAAAAATGACTCGGCGATGGTAATAATGCCCCTCTTTTCCCACAACTTTATCGTACCAGCTACTGACATTTTCCCATGAAGTCATAGGGATATTATCATGGATTTATAATAAAAAATCGAGTATAATTATTTTATGTCATCTATAGGTCCAATAAATCATATTATCGCGTCGACCCAGCACGACGTTCAAGAATTAGCTGAATCCCTTTCTCAAGGCAATCAGACGATTTCTTCATCCCAGGCTGAAAAATTTATTAAGTCGATTCAGCAAAAGGCATTAGTTTTGAAAAACGAAGCCAGGGGGGACTTTCGGGCAAAAGCGGAAGGGCTGGACAGCAAATCACTTGACCGCTTGGAAAAAGCGATCGCTTTTCTGGGAACAAACTCCGCAATTGCCAGGCAATTTGCCAAGCCTGCGCAATACGCCAACCTCGGCAACGTGCTTCTAAGCCTTGGTGAAACCATTGAAAAAATGAAACGGAAAAGGCAGGAAGTCATAATTAAAAAGAAAGGTCTTAAGGTCGAACGGTTTGAGATTATCGAGTTTTTGAATGCTACGGAAAAAGAATTCAGACGTTTTGTAGTGGCCATCAAAGACCGCGGCGCCGATGAAGACCTTCTTTTGGAGTTTATACGCGAGCTTATCAGACGGATGGAGGTTCTGCAATTTCTCCACAAGATTTCGCTGCCAAGGAAGGCTCAAAAACTTGTCGGATCCAAGCATTACAAAAAACTTTTAGAGTTGATTGAGCAAATTTCCGAAGATGAGCTTGTCAGGAAAAAAATCTACACTATTGGCACCTTAGGCGATACCGGAAACTCTCATCTCAGATTCTGGAAAACGTTGAAGCATCTGACACAAGTTCTCGAGGATCTTTCGAGTTAACCCGGATTAATCCATTTGGATCCATTTGCGGCGGTGGCCGATTGACTTTCTTTTTCTTTTCTTGGATTTCTTTCTAAGCACATCTTTTTCATGTTTTTTCTTTTCTTCGGGACCCAGGGTGTCCCAGATGAAACTAAATACTTTGTCTCGTTGCTGCTGAATAAAAGCCCATTCGCCGGTTTGAAAATTGCTTGGATTGTCAAGATAGTTGGAGATCTGTTTTTGAGTGAAATCTCCTTTTTTGTAAATTTTTTGCAGCGCTTGATCAATCTTGTCGCGAAGACCAAAAATCACCTCTAACCTTTTTCTCAGGTTCGGATCTTCTTTGCTTTGTTTTTGATCGTCAGCCATACTTTTTCACTTATATTTTACCACATCTTGGGATATAATGCCCTTATATGGCTTATATATACCAATTCTTTCTTTTTTTAGGATTTATCTTCTATCTACCTTGTTTGGTTCTCCGAAAAAAAGGGGGACCGACTCTTAAAGAAAGGCTTGGGATTCTTTCGAAAGTGCCCCGAAAAACGAAATCCCGCCTCGTATGGATTCACGCTGTTTCCCTGGGAGAAGCAAAGGCGGCTGCTCCGCTTGCAAAAATGATGAAAGAAGCTTATGGCGGCGATGCGGAGTTTGTGATTTCCTTTGGAACGGCCTCCGGTAGGGAAGCGGCTGAAAAATCCATCCCGTTTGCTGATTTTTATCTATACCTTCCGCTCGATTTTATCTGGATAATGAAAAATCTGGTTAAAGGGGCGCGGCCTGACCTGGTGATTATCTGCGAGACCGACCTTTGGTATAACTTTTTAAACCAATGCAAGCAGGAGGGGGCCAAGCTGATTTTGGTGAATGGGAAAATGTCGGAAAGGACTTTTTTGCGCTATCAGGCGTTCTCTTTTTGGGCGGGAAAAATTTTCCCTCTATTTTACCGCATATGTGTGCAAAGCTATCACTATGCGCATCGTTTTGAAAAACTCGGAGTGCAAAAAAGCGTTATCAAGATAACAGGCAACCTGAAACTCGATAACAAAGAGCCTGTTTTTACGGGCAGTAAAGAGGAGATGGGGCTAAATGACAGGGATTTAGTTCTTGTCATCGGTTCGACTCATCATCCCGAGGAACGGTGGTTTCTTGAAATTCTTGAAGGGATGTGGGACGATTTTCCCAACCTTAAAGTGTTGCTCGTTCCGCGCCATCCCGAACGGTTCAACGAGGTAGAAGAGCTGCTTGAACAGAGCGGCCTGCCTTATCGGAAGTATACGGACAAAGACAGTCAACCGTTTAAAATTCAGCTTGTCGATGCCATGGGCATTTTGAAAAACTGTTATCAGTTCGCCGATGCCGCTATTGTCGGGGGCAGCTATGTCAAAGATGTTGGAGGGCATAATATTCTAGAGCCTAGCGAATTTGGAGTTGCTGTCGTATTCGGTCCGAATATGCAGTCACAGCCCGAGTTAATCGAGCTTTGCATAGCTTACGGAGCCGGACTTCAAGCTGCGATCGAAGAGCTTCCCTCGGTGCTTCGTTCTCTTCTGAAAAATAAGCAAAAGCGGGATATCCTGGGACAAAACGGACTCAGGCTGATTCAAGACAATCGAGGAGCTTCCAGAAGAACATTTGAAATAATTCATAAATCCTGTTGCTTATAATTCAATAAGTCTGATATTCTTAGAAATTCAAACGTTACCGCGGGGTGGAGCAGGGGTTAGCTCGTTGGGCTCATAACCCAAAGGTCGGAGGTTCGAATCCTTCCCCCGCTATTTTTCTCTAACAAATCGCTTCATGGCGGTATAGCTCAGTTGGTAGAGCAGCGGAATCATAATCCGCGTGTCACTGGTTCGAGTCCAGTTGCCGCTATTCCGGAATTTTTATTTGTCATTTTCTCTTTTTTTTTCTATCTTACAGAATAAGAACATGAAATTTGAAGAACGTACAAGCTTGGAATTTGAAAATGAAGGGCAAAAGCTTTTTGCTATTCTTCATAGGCCGCTGGATGTCAAAAATCCGCCCATAGTGGTGATGTTCCATGGTTTTGGAGGGCACAAGTCAGGCGATTTTCGCGTTTATGTGAAAGAAGCGGAGATGCTGGCAAAGTGCGGCATTGCCTCCTTCCGGTTTGATTTCCGCGGATGCGGCGACAGCGAAGGAGATTGGCTTGATATGACGATTGGGCGCGAGGTGTCCGATGCCATAAAAGCTTTGGATGTTGTCGGCAACCTTTCGGGGATCGACACATCGCGGATGGGGTTTCTGGAAAAATCATTAGGGGGACTGGTTGCTGTTATGGCTGCCAGAAAGTACGGCCATATCAAATCTATGGCTCTTTGGGCTCCAACCTTCCATGCCGAACAATGGCGGGAGTTTTGGGAGATTGTTCAAAGCCCTGAGACGACCGATGAAACAAGAGAGCAGCTCATGAAGTTCGACGGCTTGCATGCCAATGAGCACTTTTTACGGGAATTTTTCGAATTGAAGCTTGAAGATCATCTTATTCATTTGCATGAAGTTCCTTTGCTGCACATACATGGGGTTAAAGATACAGGAATTACTATCGAGCACGCTTACGAGTATGAAAAGCATCGGAAGGGAGCGGCAGCAGAAACGAAAATTATCCGCCTTCCCAATACAGACCACGATTTTGCCCATGCTGAAGATCAAGCTTATACTCTTGAAGAAACGTGTCAATGGTTTGTGGAAACCTTGTGAGGTCATCAATGTCATCTTTGCAAAAAGCAAGGCAGAAGTATCTGCCTGAAATTCCAAAAATTCTTCAAAATATTGAAAATCTTGAAACTGCCCCCGACCGGCTTTTACAGCTAAGCGGTGAGGACGCTGAGGAACTGATCGAGACCTTCCCCAAATCTTTCGAGCAGCCCTTGATTCAATTTCAGTCTAAAACCGGCATTGACTACAAACCCTTGAAAATTGGCGCTGTTTTTTCCGGGGGACAGGCAGCAGGCGGGCATAATGTTCTCGCGGGGCTTTTTAGAGGACTAAAACAATAAAGTTTGCATCCTGATTTAGATCATGATCCATCGATTGATCCTCATTGGGATTACCATGATAGAAATGATCCCGGTAATAATGGACGTTGGTTTTTAGATGGCACATTCGAAACAAAATAGAGAATAATTATGAGAAAATTACATAGATATATTCTAGATTTTGAAAGAGCATTTAAATACCTTCAAGTTGAAATAAATGAATCCTTATCTAAACATTCAGGATTTCTCAAAAGCAACTTTTGGAATTATGGGCTTTGCCCAGTCGAAAGAGACCTTTATAGCTTTTTTCGAAGACACTTGTAAATTTTTTTGGATGCTGGATTCAGGGCGTTTTTGAGCGCTGGCAGCCACCTTTTTTCTTAACGGGGAATTAGGAGCAAAAACTCCATGATAATGGCGAAGATGTCGGCGGGTAGGAGGAATGAATCGGGAAATCCTCTCGATAAATTCCAGGGGTTCTATCTGCACAAAGGTTTTTCCGGTGTGAGTGGGTTTAGGAAAGCGATAATGAATCCAAGAGCCGTTCCACCGCAAATTCTCACTCGCAAAGCTAGGGCGGGCACAGTATCTTATCAGGCGCTCTAAACCTTCGCGGTCCCAAGAGAGCACTCTTACTTTAGCATCGAGTGAAAAGCCGCTGTTTTCATTAGAGAGCATCCGTTTTATCGTCTGCTTATCAAACCAGCCCTTCCTTCCAAAATACCTGAGCACTCTTTTCCTTATGCAATCCTTAAGTATCCGCAATGTCATCGGGAGTCAATGAGGTCTCGTGAAAGAGAAGGTCGCTGCCATCTTTACTAAAGAGACCATCAGCCACAATAAGATGGAAATGAGGGTGGAAATTTAGTGTCTTTCCGAAATACTGGATGAAGCTGATGATGCCGATTTGCAGATCTGGGATATTTGGACCACATATAATGAGTCTTTTTCGAATTTCATCAACGACGATCTTTAAAATGGATTGAAGAATTTTGTACGTTTGGAGGTAACACCTAATCCGCAAAGGAAAACTGATCACAAATTGCCTGATGGGAATGGACGGAACGACATTTTCAACAAGGTGGGCTGCTGTTTCAACCATTGTTCGTGTGTTGCAGGATGGGCAGATACCTCGGCCTTTACAGGAAAAAGCAATGAAAATGTCTTTGTTGCAGTCAGCACAATGAGCACAGGCGAATCCATTAGCTAATATGCCGCATTCCAAATACTTATGGAATTCCCTGTCTATGTATTTGGGAATGGGGTTTTCCGAGTTTTTGTACCATGTCTTGTAGTGTCTTTTTATGACGTCAAAAAGAACCGTTTTCTCAGGTTTACGAGGTCGATAGATTACTTCTGATTTTTTAGGGCAGCAGATAGAAGACATTCCAATTCATAAAAAAGATTATACAAATATCTGAAAGCTAGACATCAATAGACGTGATTGATATATAGATTCTGAAGATGATGGATTCTATTCCCTGGAGGCTCATGAACGCTAGAAAACTCTTGCTTTTGATTCCCCTCGCGTTTTGTTCTTGCCAAAAATTCAAACGTTACCGCGGGGTGGAGCAGGGGTTAGCTCGTTGGGCTCATAACCCAAAGGTCGGAGGTTCGAATCCTTCCCCCGCTATTTTTCTCTAACAAATCGCTTCATGGCGGTATAGCTCAGTTGGTAGAGCAGCGGAATCATAATCCGCGTGTCACTGGTTCGAGTCCAGTTGCCGCTATTCCGAAATTTTTATTTGTCATTTTCTCTTTTTTTTTCTATCTTACAGAATAAGAACATGAAATTTGAAGAACGTACAAGCTTGGAATTTGAAAATGAAGGGCAAAAGCTTTTTGCTATTCTTCATAGGCCGCTGGATGTCAAAAATCCGCCCATAGTGGTGATGTTCCATGGTTTTGGAGGGCACAAGTCAGGCGATTTTCGCGTTTATGTGAAAGAAGCGGAGATGCTGGCAAAGTGCGGCATTGCCTCCTTCCGGTTTGATTTCCGCGGATGCGGCGACAGCGAAGGAGATTGGCTTGATATGACGATTGGGCGCGAGGTGTCCGATGCCATAAAAGCTTTGGATGTTGTCGGCAACCTTTCGGGGATCGACACATCGCGGATGGGGTTTCTGGGAAAATCATTAGGGGGACTGGTTGCTGTTATGGCTGCCAGAAAGTACGGCCATATCAAATCTATGGCTCTTTGGGCTCCAACCTTCCATGCCGAACAATGGCGGGAGCTTTGGGAGATTGTTCAAAGCCCTGAGACGACCGATGAAACAAGAGAGCAGCTCATGAAGTTCGACGGCTTGCATGCCAATGAGCACTTTTTACGGGAATTTTTCGAATTGAAGCTTGAAGATCATCTTATTCATTTGCATGAAGTTCCACTGCTTCACATACATGGAGTCAAAGATACCGGAATTACCATCGAGCATGCATACGAGTATGAAAAGCATCGAAAGAAAGCTGCGGCTGAAACCAAAATTATCCGTCTTCCAAATACCGACCACGACTTCGCCCATCCCGAAGATCAAGCTTATACTCTCGAAGAAACCTGTAAATGGTTCGCTGAAACCCTGTGAGGTCATCAATGTCATCTTTGCAAAAAGCAAGGCAGAACTATCTGCCTGAAATTCCAAAAATTCTTCAAAATATTGAAAATCTTGAAACTGCCCCCGACCGGCTTTTACAGCTAAGCGGTGAGGACGCTGAGGAACTGATCGAGACCTTCCCCAAATCTTTCGAGCAGCCCTTGATTCAATTTCAGTCTAAAACCGGCATTGACTACAAACCCTTGAAAATTGGCGCTGTTTTTTCTGGGGGACAGGCAGCAGGCGGGCATAATGTTCTCGCGGGGCTTTTTAGAGGACTAAAACAATTTCATAAAGAGAGTCGTTTGTATGGTTTTAACGGCGGTCCCAAAGGGCTGATCATTGATGATTACAAGGAGCTGACAGAGGAGTTGATCGGAACCTATATCAACCAGGGAGGGTTCGACCTGATCGGTTCCGGACGCGATAAAATCGAGCAGCCCGAGCAGTTTAAAGCTGTCAAAGATGTTGCCCGGCAACTGGGACTTAATGGGATTGTGATTATTGGCGGCGATGATTCCAATACGAATGCCGCTTTTTTAGCGGAATATTTTTTACAGCAGAATGTCGATTGCCGGGTCATAGGGGTTCCCAAAACAATCGACGGCGATTTGACCAATGAGTTTGTCGAGATGTCTTTTGGCTTTGACACAGCCTGCAAGACCTATTCAGAAATTATAGGAAACATTGCCAGAGATTCGCTTTCAGCGGGTAAATATTATTTCTTTATCAAGCTTATGGGACGTTCCGCGTCCCATATTGCCCTTGAGTGCGCTTTGCAAACCCACGCAAATTATACCCTGATCGGTGAAGAGGTTCAAAAAGAAGAGAAGTCTCTTGAAGAGATTGTCAGCGATATTGCCGATTTGATTTGCGAAAGGGCGGAAAAAGGGAAAAATTACGGCGTGATCCTCATACCGGAGGGGATTGTTGAATTTATTCCTGAAATTAAGAATTTGATCACAGAATTGAATAAGCTTCTCTCGTCAAAAGAAATTATGCAGAAAATGAATGACGTTTCTTCAGTTCATGCAAAAACCGAGTTGATCACCCACCGTTTGAGTGAAAGCGCCGAGCATTGTTTCAAAAATCTACCGGAAAATATTCAGGCCCAACTTCTCAAAGAGCGCGATCCCCACGGCAATGTCCAAGTCTCAAAAATTGAAAGCGAGCGCCTTTTAATCCAAATGGTTAAGGTCGAATTGAAAAAACGAGGCGAGGGATATAAAGGGAAATTCAGCGCTCAGCCCTACTTTTGCGGCTATGAAGGACGCTCGTGTTTTCCTTCCAACTTCGATGCCAGCTATTGCTTTTCCCTTGGTTTAGTGGCGGCTCTTCTGATCGCCCGGAAGAAAACAGGCTATATGGCCGGCATTCAAAATTTAAGCGAGCCGCCCGCTCAGTGGATCCCTTTGGGAATTCCGCTGGTTCCTTTAATGCATAGCGAAATGCGCAAGGGGCAGAATAAGCTCGTCGTCAAAAAAAGCCTCGTAGATTTGAACGGTCCTGTCTTTCGCGAGTTTGCAAAATACCGCAGGCAGTGGCGTCTTGGCGACGACTATCGCTATCCGGGGCCGATTCAATTTTTCGGCCCTGAAGATATTTGTCATGCGACGACCCATACGGTTAAGATTTGTGGCAAGCGACAAAGTGCTCCAAGCCGCATTCTTTGATTTCCGGTTTAATTTCCCAGCAGATCGCTTCAGAATAAGCGCAATGATCGCAAAAGGGGCATCCTTTGTCGCGGTGCTTGTCGTCGATTGCAAAATTCGAAGGGATAAAACTTAGCTGCCGCACCTTTTCAGCGGGCTTTAACGAGTCTAAAAGCTCTTTTGTATAGGGGTGCTTAGGATCGGAAAAGATGACTTCGGTCGGCGCGACTTCAACTAGCCTTCCCGCTTGCAGCACTGCGACACGGTCGGTTAAGTATTTGACGACAGAAAGATCGTGAGAGATGAAGAGATAGGTTAGATTCAATTTTTTCTGCAGGTTTTTTAACAGATTGATGATTTGGGCCTGGACAGAGGCGTCTAGCGCAGATACGGCTTCGTCAAAAACAATAAACTCCGGCTCTGCGGCAATGGCCCTGGCTATAGCGACACGCTGCTTCTGGCCGCCGCTTAGCTGATCCGGGTAGCTTGCAAGCAGCTGACGGCTCAATCCAACCATATCGGCAAGCTCGTGGACGCGGGCGGTGATTTTCTCCGGCGGGCAAAGGCGATGCACGATGAGGGGTTCGGAGATCAGTTCCCAGGTTGTCATTTTCGGGTTGAGGGAATTATGAGGATTTTGAAAGACCATCTGCATTTTTTTTCGCGGTACGGAAGCTGCTGGTTGATTGTTGTAAATAATGCTGCCCGCGGTCGGGGAAATTAAATTAAGAAGAAGCTTGCCCAGGGTTGTCTTTCCCGAACCGCTGGCCCCTACCAATCCTAAAATTTCCCCCTGAAATATATTGAGATTCAGGTCGAAAAGAGCGTAAAAGGGCTTTCGATTCAGGTTAAAAGTTTTTGACAGGTGTTGTATTTGTAACATATTTCCAACAAGGGGTTAAAAGACTTTGATCTTTGGACGGATCTTTTTCCAGGCATATTCTCATAGCGGCGGAGCATCGCGGGTGGAATGCACAGCCGGAAGGGGTATTGAAGGGGTTTGGGGGTGATCCCTGAATCACTTGCAGGGGAGCATTGCGGCTGATTGAAAGGTTCGGTATAGAGTGGAGGAGAGCCCGGGTATAAGGATGCTTTGGCGAGGTGAATAAATCTTTGGTGTTGTTGTACTCGACAATTTGTCCGGCGTACATAACATAGACTCGATCGCAAATTTTAGAAATGAGGTTTAAATTGTGAGAGATAAACAATAAGCTCATATCCAGATTTTTGAGAAGTTGAAGCACCTGCGACTCTGTTGTGACATCAAGAGATGTTGTCGGCTCATCGGCAATAAGAAGTTCGGGATTGCAGCAAGTGGCTATGGCAAACATGATTCTTTGACGGATGCCGCCGCTCAGTTGAAAAGGAAACTGTTCCACTCGTTCAACCGGGTGGTTGATTCCTAAGTTAAAGAGTAATTCGACGGCTCTTGTGTAGGCATCTTCTTTAGATAGCTTTAGATGTTTACGCATCCCTTCGATGATTTGGTCTCCGATAGTCATTGTAGGGTTGAGCGATGCTTCAGAGTCTTGAAAGATCAGTCCTATTTTTGCTCCGCGAATTCGTTCCATTTCTTTGGAACTCTTTGCCATGAGGTTTTCTCCATTAAAAAGAATATTGCCATTGACTTCTGCTGTTTCATCATTTGAGAAAAGTTGGAGGATTGCCTGGGCCATCGTGCTTTTGCCGCTTCCCGATTCTCCGACAAGCCCCACGATTTCGCCCTGTTCAATGAAAAGGGAAACATTTCTGACGGCATGCTGCACGCCGCTTTGTGTCGTGAAGCTTACGTTAAGATTTTGTATCTCGAGCAAACTCATCTTAAAACCTTCTGCAAAGCGTCGCCGATAAAATTAAAACAAATAATCGTCAGGCTCATCAAGGCCGCGGGAAAAAACATTCTCCATGGGTAATAGATCATGGCGGGCAGTGCTTCGTGTGCCATTGTTCCCCAACTTGCATGAGGGGCTTGAACACCAAGACCGACAAAACTTAAAAAAGCTTCGATAAAGATGACTTTTGGTATGTTCATCGTTGCCGCCACAACAATGGGACCCATGGCATTGGGTATCAGATATTTTGTCAATAGCCTTGGGTAGCTGAGGCCCAGAGCAATTCCGGAAAGAATATAATCCTGCTGCCTGATGGCCAGCACTTCGCCCCGCACAATCCTCGCCATAGGAACCCATCCGATCAATGCGATTGCGATAATGATCGGCATCAACCCCGTTCCGATGGCAAGAGTCAGGACCATAACAACAAGCAGTTTCGGCAGGGAAAACAAAATATCGCAGATGCGCATGCCAACCTGATCGAAAAAACCTCCTAAAAAAGCCGATGTCGCTCCCCAGGTAACTCCGATAATCAAGTCGATAAACGCCGCTGTAAATCCGATAAAAAGCGATATGCGCGCGCCATACCAGACACGGGTGAAAATGTCTCTGCCCAAATCATCTGAACCGAACCAGAAATTCCAGGAAGGAGCCTGGTTTCTTAAAGGGAGGTTGGCCTGATCGAATTGGTGTCCGCTGATGTAGGGGCAGATGATAGCACCAATGACAATAAGCAGTAAAATAACGGCGCAAACGACAGCAAGCCGCTCCCTAAGGAATCGGTTCCAGACGGTTAGCTTTTGCCTCGGCGCCGGCTGCAGAGCCTCCATAGGGGCAAGGGGTTCGAAAAGCTCGGGATTTACGTTATATATATTCTGCATTTCCGCTCTCTTGAATTCTTGGGTCCAAAGTACAGTAAATGAGGTCGGCCAAAAATGTTAGAAACAAAAGAATCGCGCTATAAAAAATGGTCGTCCCCATGATAACGGGATAATCCCTGTTCATAATGCTGGAGACATACCATTGGCCGAGACCGGGTATGCCGAATATTTTTTCAACAATAAAACTTCCTGTCAAAATAGCTGTTGTAAATTGGCTTAAATAACTAATGACGGGGGTTAGGGAATTCGGGAGGGCGTGATAGAGCAAAACTTCTTTTGCCGACAGCCCTTTTGCTCTGGCATTTTTGATGTAAGGCATTTTAAGAGCGCTTGTCAAGTTGGTTCGAACAAGGCGGGCAATATAGGCCAGCGGCAGGGCTGCAAGAGCGATAGAAGGGAGCACTGTATGTTCCCAAGCGCCCCAGCGGGCGATAGGCAGCCAGCCCAAGTGAATGCCGAAAATATATTGAAGCAGGCTGGCCAGGATGAAACTGGGAATGGAAATGCCGACTATTCCGATAAGGGTCAATGTTTTCTGGGGCCAGTGCTTATTAAAAAGAGCGGAAATGGTTCCAAAAAAAATACCCCCTCCAAGTGATAGAAGAAGGGCTTGGGTTCCTAAAACGGCCGAGACTGGGAAACCGGCTTTGATAATGTCGCCGACAGAACGGGTAGGATAAACGATAGAGGAGCCAAAATCCAGTGTCGCAAGAGAGACAATGTATTGCCAATATTGTTCAAGAATAGGCCTGTCAAGTCCATAGTGATGACGGAGATTGTTGATCACTTCGCGAGGGAGGGCTTTTTCATCGCTGAAAGGGTTCCCGGGCAATAATTTCATCATGACAAATGTCAGGGTAACCATGACAAGCAATGATAAAACAGCGTAAATCAATTTTTTTAATATATAGCGAATCATAAACCTTCTTGGTGCGTGGTCAAGATTTCGTCATCATTGCTAAATGATGCCCATTTAAAATCGATGGACCCCAACTGGTTAATCACATAATTGTGCAACTCGGGATGTTTCACATAGCTGATCGTCAGATAATAGATAGGGGCAATAGGCATATCTCTTGTGAGAATTTCCTCTGCTTCCGCCAGGTAGAAATATCGCTGCTCTACATTCGTTTCTCCCGAGGCCCTTTTGATATATTCATTAAATGTCGAATGGACCCATCCCGAGCTGTGCATCGGGTGTTTGTAGTCTTGGAACATTTC
Source organism: Waddliaceae bacterium (assembly GCA_963783885.1). Classification (GTDB taxonomy): domain Bacteria; phylum Chlamydiota; class Chlamydiia; order Chlamydiales; family SLFE01; genus SLFE01. The sequence goes on from CAWAPJ010000005.1 coordinate 34,200, forward strand.
GAGAAAGTGAATGGGATCGGAGGAAATTCCTTTCCACGCCAGCCTGGCAATATCGAAGTTTCCGGCCTGTATTTCACTTAAGTGGGCTTTCCAATCCTGGCTTCTCAGCTTGACGTCGATTCCGAAGACTTCTTTCCACCTGTGTTGAATTGTCTGGGCGATCGCATGATGCATTTCGCTTTTATTATAGCTGAGAATAAGCGTTTGCAGCTGTTCTTTTTCCACACCTGCCTCTTTGAGACCTTCGTTGAAGAGTTTCTTTGCCTGTTCGATATCAAATGAGTCGGCAAAGTGGTCTCGGACATTGATTTGATCTGGAACGAAACGAAGGGCGGGAACTTCGCTGCCCTGGGAAATGTGCCTGACAATTTCATCCCGAGGTATCATGTAGGTTAAGGCTCTACGGATTTTACGGTTATTGAGGGGAGGGCGTCTAGTGTTGAAACTGTAGAAGTAGGTTCCGAGAAACGGGTGGGTTTTCAGCTGCCCCTTCGTCCGCAGTTTGGGAAACGCATCCGACGGCAGCCCTTGAGACAAGGGGGCGCCTGCCCAATCGAGCAGCCCCTTATCAAAAAGTTGCAGCTCGGTGTTCATATCCTGAACAAAGGATATAACAATTTGATTCAGCTTGACTTTCTCCAAGTCCCAATAGCGGAGATTTTTAACGAGAACCATTTCCTGTCCGGGCCGCCAGTCTTTCACATAAAAGGGGCCGTTTCCTATACATTTGCCTTTTTCAAAACAATCCGGGTGCAGATGATTGACCGGATAAAAGTTAAAGACCGAAGTGAGTTCAAGGAAAAATGGTATGGGTTTTTCGAGCTCCACAACCAACGTATCGGTATCTCTTGCAAAGACCCCTATTTGCGAAATTGGAGCCCTGCCCTCATTGGCGGCTTCTCCATTTTTGAGGCAGTAAAGGTGGCTGGCCATAGGAGCTGGGTTATTTGGATTCAGCGTCCATTTCCAGGCGTATTCGAAGTCATAGGCCGTTACCGGGTCGCCATTGGACCAAAGAGTGTGTTTGAGATGGAATATATAGACCAGGCCATCGTCGGAAATTTCCACGTCTTCTGCTGCGGACGGAGTCAGTTTCCCGTTTGGATCGAATCGCATGAGGCCGTCATAGAGCATTGGGAGAATATTGGCATATATTGAATAATTGCCAATTCTCGGGTCGAGGGTAGGGGGTTCAGCGAAAAAATTGAGTCTTAAGACCTGTTTTTCACTTGTTTGGCTATCACTTCGGCATCCAATGAGTCCGCCGGCTATGATGAGCAGCGCCAGAGTAAGCTTTAAATAACTCATAACACCTTTGTTCATCGATACGTGCTAATAATCAAAACATATGGTGGCAAATCCTGTCAAATCAAACCTTAAGAGACGGATTTTTAAACGATTAAAAAAACGCTCCCATAAAATGTATATAAATTATTATTATGTGTAATTGAAAGGCGGTATCTATGGATGATAAGAAGCTCAAAATCTTAGGCGTAGGGATTATCGGATTCTTATTACTATTCTTTCTTTTATGGATCGGCAAGTCTCAACTGGAAGATAGTTATAAAACTTTACCCGGAAATGTCGGTTCCAAAAAACAAGAAAATGATTATAGCAAATGGAAGGAATACACATCTCAAAACGATTACTTTCGCGCTTATTTTCCTCATCTTCCGGAATATGATACCAAAAAGGTAAGGGTATCGGATAAAAAAGATATCGATGGAGCTCTCGATGTTTTTATTTCACGGCTCCAGAATGGGACGCTATTGATGGTTCGAGTAATGCGCTACCCCAAAAATTATCTGGTTCCGGATATTGGAAAGGCCCTAAAAGAAACAATGGATGATTTGCTCAATGCCAATAATCAAAATATTTTAAGGAATATGTCGCAATCGAGCTTTCAGAATCACCAATCAATAAATTTTTCTATTCAAAATCCCAGTGCCCGCATAGACGGCACATCCTTTTTTGCCAATAACTCGGTCTACAGTTTAATTTATGCATCAAATCCGAGTACATTCGAAAGGAGTGTTTTTGATCATTTCTTAAGCGAATTTGTGTTGACAACAGATTTCAAATCGCCTCCGCAGCCCCTTTAACCTCTGATACGAAGTATTCTTTGGAGTATTTGCTGCTCCAAATCCTGAAAAAAAAATGGTTTAATCAAAACATTTAGATCTCAAGTTGTGTCGCTTGACAGATTTTTTAGAAGGCCCATCTAAGAACTTGCGCTCCTCGCCCTGTCAATTCATATCGAGACCTTCTAAAAAAACGGCAGACGAGATTAGGGGACAATCAGGGGTTTAACCTAATTGGCTTCGAAACCGTCTTTCATGTTTTCTAATACGTTCATGATAGCGTCGTCGATTTCAGTCATGTCGTATTCTTGCATAAGGGCGGTCATTTCCATGGCGGCATCGGCGAAGTAGGAGCCGCGCGCGACCCTTTCCTTCGCCTGCTTTTCGGTATCGACAGTGAGGATGCCGTTAATGACCGGGATATCCGAATCCAACGCTATATCGGACAGGCAGCGGGCCGATTCCTGGCACACAATATCATAGTGGGAAGTATCGCCTCGAATAACGGCTCCCAGACAAATGACGGCATCACAAAACAGCGTTAGTTGTTTGGCTATGATGGGAATTTCCAGCGTTCCCGGAACTTCCACGATTTCAATCTGTTCCTCATAGACTTCATGTTCTTCAAGACGGTTTACGGTTTCATTTAACAATGCGCCTGTAATGTCTTCATGATAAGAGCTGACAATGATTCCGATTTTAAGTTCTTTTTCCATTTATTTAATCTCCAGTAAATGTCCCAATTTTTCTTTTTTTGTTTTCAGGTATTTTTGGCATTCAACAGGCGCTTCGGGAATGAGAGGGACCCTTTCGACAATCTTAAGTCCGAACCCGTCGATCCCACCATACTTTGCGGGATTGTTGGTCAGGAGCCTAAGCGTGGTAACACCGAGACTTGAGAGGATTTGAGCGCCAATGCCATATTCTCTTGAATCTACAGGGAGGCCGAGTTTTTCATTAGCCTCGACTGTATCGAGTCCTGTGTCCTGCAATCCGTAAGCACGCAGTTTATGGCCGAGGCCAATGCCCCTTCCCTCGTGTCCGCGAAGGTAGACGACAACGCCCGCTCCTTCTTTGGCAATCAGCCTTAAAGCCTCTTTAAGCTGGAGTCCGCACTCGCATCTCAAGGAGCCGAAGACATCGCCTGTCAGGCACTCCGAATGGACGCGGACGAGAACATTGTCCTGGCCCTTCAGAGTTCCCTTCACCAGGGCCATATGCTCGATATGGTCAAGCTTGGATCGAAAGACATAGGCGGTAAACGGACCGAATTCCGTAGGGATAACTGCGTTTGATACGCTTTCAACCAGGTGTTCGTGTTCTCTGCGGTACCTGATAATGTCGGCAACCGACAGGAGGGGAATGTTGTGGGTTTCGGAAAAACTCTTCAGGTCTTGGGTGCGCGTCATTGTGCCGTCGGGATTGACAATTTCGGAAATGGCAGCCACAGGACTCATCCCGGCAAGTTCGAGCAAATCGATCGACGCTTCGGTATGTCCTGCTCGTTTGAGTACCCCTCCTTTTTTGTATTGGAGAGGGAAGACATGTCCGGGCCTGGTAAAGTCGCTTAGGCATGTTTGGGGATGGGCCAGGGCGCGAATGGTTTTTGCCCTATCCTGGGCGGAAATCCCAGTAGTCGTCCCTATTTTATAGTCAACGCTTACTGTGAATGCTGTCCTGTTGGGGTCGGTGTTATTCTGGACCATTTGCGGGATATTCAGTTGATTTAGCCTCTCTTCGGTCATGGGGACACAAATAACCCCTCCGGTATGTTTGAGGAAAAAGACGACATGTTCTGCCGTGACCTTTTCCGCAGCAACGACGAGGTCGCCTTCGTTTTCCCGGTCTTTGTCATCGGCAATAATGACGAATTGCCCGCTTTTTAGGGCCTGAATTGCGTCTTGGATTGAAGACATCTTAAGTTTTAGGCGCTTTCACAATGTATGTCAGTACAGTTATTACGAATACAAGAAGGCTGATGATCATCATAAAGCCTGCAGGCATCCATTTCGTAGTAGAAATATAACGATAAATGAAAAATGCTGTCAATATAAGACTTAATAGGGAAGCTGCGTAGAGCCCGAAAATAAACTCTTTCATAATCAGCAAAGCTGAAATTACCAGCAGAAAACCAAATAGACTCCCGGTGACGATAGAGGCGGTGCTTCCGGCGATGAAATAGCCGATTATACCTCCGGCGATGGTCAGCAGGCCGTAAAATCCAACAACGGTTGATAATGTTTTCAAAGAATCAGCTCCTTATCTAAATTAAATTGTTCAACGAGAAAATTTTGCGCGGTTTGCCAGGATCGCTTGGCCGCATAGGGTTGATATACGGTCCCTTTGTCGGCATCGCGGGCCTTTGGATTGGTAAAAGCGTGCATTGTGTGGCCATAGATATGAAATTGCCAGTCGACATTGGCCTCATCGAGTTCGTGAAGAACTTTTTTAATGTCTGTATCGGAAACCAGAGGATCGTCATGGCCGTGCAAAAACAAAACCGATCCTTTTAGCTTATCGGCATTCGGGGGTCTTTTGGCTTTAACTTCGCCTAAAACATCTGCCAGTACTCCATGAAAGCTGATAACGGATCGTACGTCGGCGCCGCTTCGCAGAAGTTCAAGAACCGTGAGGCCGCCAAAACAAAATCCGATAGCAGAAATACGCGTTTCATCCGTTTGCTTCAGATCTTTCACCAAATTCACGGCTGCATTGATCCGGTCCTGCAGAAGTTTGCGATTTTCAAAGAGGGGAAGCATCAGAGCCATTGATTCTTCATCGTCTTCGGCATTGATGCCGTCGCCATAAACATCAGCAGCAAAACCGACATACCCCATTTCCGCCAGGGCAACAGCTTTTTCACGGGCAAAATCATCCAGCCCCCTCCAGGCATGAGCTATCACAATAGCGGGTCTGGGATGATCAAACTCATCCTCATAAGCTACAAATCCCCGCATTTTCTCCCCGTTAACCGGATAAGTAATTTCAGAAGTATACAAGCCCCCTCCTCCATTTTTAGCCATAGCTGATATTACGGCCTCAATGCAACTTTGTAAAGAAATTCCTGCAATTCGTTCAAATATATTTTTCTTATATGAATCGTGTCACTTGAATATAACTCGTCTTATTATATAGAATAGTAAAATTAATGAATCAGGAAGGTCAAATATGAAAAAGCAATATGCAGTGATAGTATTTCTTTTATTCAGTTTCACGAATCTAAAGGGCGGCTATGAAATTTCCAAAGCAGAAATGCTCAACTATAGCGATTCTCTCAATGCGTTATTTGATTCCAGATATGCCCCTGCAGAATGGAAGCGAGAATATTGCCAATGGGACTTGAATCAGGAGATTGCCCGCTTTAAAAATAGCATTGAGGATCAGAAAACGGCAACTATCAAAGATTTTCATCGCCAGCTCGGAAAATTTATACGGTCAATGAAAGATTACCACGTCAATGCCTATTTCTATTGCACAGAATCTGCCTGCCTGCCTTTTAAGGTCAAGCGATTGGAAGATCGCTATTTTCTCACATATGTGGACGAAAGTAAATTTGCTTTCTTCCATGCAGGCGACGAACTTGTTGAGTTTGACGGAAGAAATCCCGATGATGTGGTTCAAGAGATGAAGCGGCTCGCAAGCCATTCAGCGACTCCCGAAACAGATCAGTGTCTTGCCGAGATCAATCTCACCAGTCGATTTGCCAATATCGGCAATAAAGTTCCTAAGGGGCCCATTACCATTTCGGTCAGGGATAAGGATACGAAAGAGTTGAAAACCCACCAAATGATCTGGACATACAAACCGGAGGTGATTCAGGATTTTGCAGTGGCTAAATATAAAAGCCCTTTGCTGCCTAAATGGCTTGACAAGGACAGAATGAAATGCGACAGAGCATTGCCGCTTGTTCAAAACTACCTTCCCTTTTCTTGCTGCGGAGAAGAAGAGCCCATGACTCTCGACCCGAATGAAATCGGAGCAAAAAGATCCTTTTTGCCAAAGCTGGGTTCGGTATGCTGGGAGACCAATCCATCTAATTCTATCCACGCTTACCTCTTTATCAACGATCAAGGGAAGACGATCGGGTATCTTAGGATTCCGCACTATATGTTGGATTTGGAAGAGCTTCAAGAAATCCAGGGAATTCTCGAGATCATCAATGAAAATGCCGAGGTGCTGGTCATTGATCAATTAAATAATCCCGGAGGCAATCTGTTTGTTTTGTATGCCATTGCCTCAATGCTGACCGACAGGCCCCTTGTTACGCCCAAAGAGCATATGCTTTTATCGCAAGAAGAGGTCATGGAAGCAGGCATGATGATCGATTACCTGAATCTGATTGAGTCTGACGACGACGCGAAAGCGCTACTGGGAGAGACATTTTTTGGAGCGCCTGTGAATTATCAGACAGCTCAATTTATGAAAGAATATTTCCGGTTTATTATCGACCAATGGAAAGAGGGAAAAATATACACCGATCTGACCCACATGTATGGTATCGACCATGTCAATCCTCATCCGGCAGTTAAATTCACAAAACCGATTGTGCTTCTTATCAATAGTCTTGATTTTTCCTGCGGCGATTTCTTTCCCGCCATCATGAAAGACAATGACCGGGCAACGCTTGTTGGTGCAAGGACTGCCGGAGCCGGAGGGTACGTCCTGCCTCATTTTATGGCCAACAGGCTGGGAGTTGCCGTTATCACACTTACCGGATCTCTTGGTATTCGATCAAACGGAAAACCGATAGAAAATCTGGGCGTCACCCCACATGTCATTAATGAGTTATCTCAGTCTGATATAGAGAATGGGTTTCAGGATTACACGCGTAAAATTAATGAGATTGTCGACGAGAAAATGAAAGATTTGGATGAAGGTTAATCTTCATCCAAATCTTTCAGGCTTGATTATTGTTTTTCCTTTTCACCGGATGTAATAAGGTCTGAGAATTTCTCATAAAGGGGAATAAATCCCTCAGATATCGTTGCTCCTGTAAATTTAACAATAGATGTTAAATATGAAGCTTTGTCGGTTTCTTTGACATGCATTCGTTCCTGAATTTTCTTAAGCAGCTCTTCCAGAATAATTTTTTGAATCGTAGCCGCGTACCACCTGGCATGATAATCTTGAACTTCTTGGAGAAGGTTTTCATAATCTTTAGGACTATTGGCCTTTTGGAGTGCCGCTTTATCTGTTTTGGTATAGTCTTTTCTGACATTCTCCTCAATGACTTTTTCAAGCAGCTCAATCGTTTGCGTCAAAATTTCTTTTTGACTTTCTTCTTTTGATCTAAGATCTTCTCTTATCTTATCAAATATTTTTTTATATTCCCCATAGGGAGCTTTTAGATATTTTTGTTGATCCTCCTTTCCCATGGACTCATGACATCTAAGAACCAATTCAATTATTTCTTTTGACGATAGAATTTCGTATAAGAATTTCAACCCATTATTGATAACTTCTTTTTTATTATTATTGTTAAGAATATGATTTTGCCCTATTTCCTCCTTGTCTTTGTATTGCGCTACCTTTGGGTTGTTATAATAGTTATCGTCAATTTCTTTTTTCCTGTGATTTAACTTGGTGCAATGTGTTACCATTTGTTTCAGACATAAATAAGATAATTTATAATTGCTATCACGAGTTTGGATTCTTTCCTGTTGTTTTTTTTGCCTGTTTATTCTGGGCTCGACACTTTCGGGTAGTTCTGAAGATGTAGGAATACAGTGTCTCTTGCATTGTTCAAGCCCCTCCTTGGAAATATCCAGCGGACGAAAATCTTCTCTAGTCTGCCTGAGATATTTTATCATTTCTTCCCAGGCATTTCCGTTTTCCCCGAGATAACTTTTTAGTTGTTCTTGAACATTCTTAAGAGGATAAAATATTCTGCCATATTCACTGCGTAAAACAAATTCAAAATCTTTCATAAAATTCGCTGGATTTTTTACTCTTCCATACACTGCCTTCGGTACTTCGCTGGAAATTCTTTTATATACTGCCGCATACAATAAAATGGTTTCTTTTACCTTTTGGGCAAGCAGTATATAAGATTCTTGTTCCTTGAGGATTTCCTTGCATTTTTTGAGCTGGGAAGCAAATGGATTCACTTCGCCTTCTGTCATATTTTCGCTGACAATGAGAGCAGAATCTGTAGTCTCTGAAAATTCAACCCAAAGTGCGTCAGCAGAGATCTCAATTGGCATCTTAGTTAATTTTTCTTGCTTAGCTGAAGGTTTTACGAGTTTTTTCTGAGGGGGAGTTTTTTGTTTAGCAACATAATTTTTGATAATTTTTCCTTCATTTATTTCAACGCCCTTCTTTTTGGAAAGAGGTTTTCGGGGACGATATACTTTTTTAGTCTTAGCCTGAGATCTGGTTACTCTTTTAGTTTGGGGAAGAGTTTTTTTAGATATTTCTTGAATTTTTTTATCTTGCTTTTTGATCCAATTCTGAACGCCTTTTTCTTTAATTTTCGGGAATTCCTCTTTTAATAATTTGAGCGAGATCCCATTTACGATTTCCGTAAGTTTTCGTCGCGCTTTATCTTTTGTCTCATCGGACAGCTCTTTGATTCTAGGTTCATTACCGGTTGGGGATTTTTTTAGCTCTTCATACAAAATTGTTAATAATTCTGTAAAAATATCCTGTTTTTCGCTAACCCAACTTGTATACTTGTCTAAAGTGTCATCCGGTCTGCAATCGCGTATGGTATTTGTAACCATGTTAAAAGCCTCCTCTTAAAATCCTGATTTTAGTCATAACAAGCATCTAAAAAATTCCTGTTATGAATCAATAGCCTTGATTTTTTATAAGAGGATCATTGTTGTCAAATTAAAAATCCATTTGGATTTGTCGCTGGATGAGATAGCACTATTTCTGACAATAAAAAAATAAACTGAAATAAAAATATTTTTAATTAGAAGTGTATTTAGTTTAATTTCTTATATTAAATTTATTGTATTTGTTAATTTCTGAATCTAATGACATGGAACGCCTTATCTGTATTCAGATTATATCTGACGATAGTGAAAAATTTGATAGGAAGAAGTTTGAAATTTTTATTTGTGTCACGAAGGATTCCCGCATAAGAACCTTCAATGTAGACATAGCCATTTTTTTTATATAATTTATAGTGTCTTTTGGATGTGTCTTCGAAAGGCAAAAAACCGGTCGTTATCGAATCTATTGATGCCAAGACAAGCCAGTTAAGATCGCATCCAATTCTTTGGTTAAAAATTCTGGTAATTGTCAACAAGAGTTCATCATCGCCTTCGACTATCTTATCAATGCGATCCAAGGCAAATTTTAGGGCGGTAGAATCCCTCGGCACAATTTCGTCTTCAATCGTGCAAGGGCTTCTAGAGATATCCAGGGCAAACAGAGAGTCGATCTTTTTTGACTTGCCCCTTATTTTGGTATTTATAATATTGGACTCGAAGGATGAAAGCAGCTTTCCTTGTAAATAATTTTTTCGTCGCAGATTCAGATTTGTGAATAGAGCGCCATGAATAATTTGAGTTTTCTTTCGTTTCTCATAGGTAGTGCAAAACTTTTTTTTGCCCTGCGGAAGTTTACTGGATTCCTTGGCTTTAATATGCTGTATATCATAGGGAAGTACATAGTATCCAAGCATTGGGTTTGTTACAGTCATACTCATAATAACTTTTATAACATTGACCCAATTTTTTTTGTCAGTCAAAATTAACTACATGAAGATTTTAATCATTACTCGTTATTTCCCTCCTCTTCAAGGAATTGGGACAGAGCGAATTGCCTCTTGGGACAAGTATTTCCGAAAAATGGGACATGAAACGACAGTTTTAACGACTGCAAAGCAAGATTCTACGTCCTATTCTCATGTCATAGAAGTGCCTTATTTCGATCCAATTGACTTTTTTGGCGGGGAACATCTGAAACAGGGATTGTCGGAAAAAAAATCACGGCTGATGCGTTTTTATCGAACTCGGATGAATGAAAGGCTGCCAGGAAGGACTGATCCCTGGATTATTCCGGCTATCAAAGAGATGAGAAAGCTGTGCGGATATGATCTGATTATCAGTACTTATGGGCCTCCGTCGGCTCATATAATCGGTTATTTTGCAAAAAAACATCTTGGGGGAGTATGGCTGGCTGATTTTCGCGACCTTTGGATTGAGAACCACAATTACGAAGGACTTTGGCCATTTACGATTTTGGAAAAATGGTGGGAGAAAAAAGTTTGCGGAAAAGCCGATGCTCTTTTGACGGTCTCCAAAGGGTTAAAAGAGGTATTGGCAAAGAAATATCCCCAAAAAGAGGTTATTGTTATTCCAAACGGGTATGATGAAGAGTCCTATTTAAAAGCCTCAAATCGATATTTTGCCGGCCGCAAGAAAAAATTCCGGCTGGTCTATACAGGGACAATCTATGAGGGAAAGCATCGGCTGGAACCGCTATTTGAGTCCTTGCAGAAGCTTATCTCCCTAGATAGGGAGTTTCCCGAAAAATTCGAGTTGTTATTTTACGGGCAGCCATCAGGCTATTTGAATCAGGCAATTGACGCGTATTCTCTGCGCAATGTTGTTTTTTATGAGGGGCTGCTCCCTCCAGGTGAAATCAAGAGTGTCCAACTATCTGCAGATGCCTTTTTGCAGATCCATTTCGATTATGATCGCTACGGTGGACTTGTCAGTGGGAAGATTTATGAATATTTATATGCAGGCAAACCTATTTTGGGGGTGGGGATACCCAAAAAATCTGAACTGGGGCAATTAATCAAAAAGGCTAAATCAGGGCTGCTTTGCGAAACCCAAGGAGAAATACAAAAAACCCTGCTCGCTTTGATGGAAAAGGGCGAATTCCATCAAAGCGAGCAGGGTTTTATTAAAAGATATTCACGCAAGCGTCAGGCAGAGGAGATCATAGCCGCCGCCAAAGCATTTTCCCAGCGAATGATATCTTCCTCCTGACAGGCGTCTAAGCCTAAAACATGAGGAAATTGCAAATGCAGGGGGCGTTCCAAAAGGTTATATTTCAAATTATATTCCAGTTGGACGCCTGATTCCAAAGCATGTCTGAGAAGCTGCTGATATTCTTGTTTATGGGTGATCATCAAGCGGTTTTTCCTAAAAAACAAACCCGGATGGACCCAAACGACTTCTTTTTCCGGTGTCAGCGATTTAGCATAGTCGATCACTTCTTTCCATGCTGTCATAAACAAAGTAAAATTCGGGGTAAAATCATGTTCAGCGATACCGATAACATCGGCAATTTTGAGGTGTTCTTCTAATATGTCCAGCTCTCCATCTTCTAGTATTTTGGCTTCAAATCCGACTCTGGCCTTTACATTGTAATTTTGAGAATATTTCTGAATTGAAAAGGCGTACTCTTCAATATCATATTGAGGGATGCGGGAGATGTGTTCGAGAAAAATTAATTCCTCGACCCCATAATGCTGAGACATTTTAAAGTAGTCTTCCACAGAGAGTTGCCCTTCTGTGGCGTCGGTGTGGAGATGAAACCAGTAAGAATGTTGACTATGAGATAACATAAATTATTTCCTCCATCATAAATGGCAGCACAAAAATCCCGAAGTTTCTGAAAATGAATTAAATAAGAAATTGAAAGAAGATCGCTATATGAATTTTGCTTGTCTTGGCTTCCGGTACCGAGTGTTGCCACTATAAGTTCCCTGGATGTTTCAGACCGCACCCTGCGTTTTGCCGGGCAGGCCCTTCTGAACCGCTTATACTTTACCTGAATCAAGAGGGCAAGAAAAAATTTAATCACCTGAAGTTGAATAAAATAGAGGGCTTTATGTTAGATGATTCCAATTATGGGCCTAACGATTTCGAGAAAAGATTTTAAAGCTAATATGGCAGATGTGTACAGCCAGTCGTCGGCAGGCCCTTTAAATTTCTTGTAAAGCGAATTATCCCGATTGCTACCTAAACCTTAATCAAAATGAATGATTTGAATGGCTTTTCCGGTGTAGACTATGCCGTCTTCATATTCATGAACCATCATTTCTTCACCGGCCATTTCTTCAAAATGGAATTGATTACTTAGTGCAAATGTTTCGTCATTCTTATCCACAAAAATCTGATAACCATAGTATTCGCCTTCGAGGCATGTGATCGTATGAAAGCCCTCGAAAAAGGCAAAAAAATAAGAACCTGTTTCATCCTGGGAATACAAGACATTGGGAGTGGAAAGAACGTATGCCATAGGTACAGGTTCCATTTTCAAAGCAATGTTGGACCCAATATCATCATGAAGATTCAAAAATTTATTTGTGGATCCAAAGCAGGCGGCAACAGCTGTAACGAGGACCAGGAAGGTCAAGGTATATTTAGGCATGGTCTTTCTCCTATATTGTAGAAATGATATAAATTTTAAATGATTTGATGAAAAAAAGTAAAATAAATATCCTACTAGTGATGAAAGTTCAAGACAAAACCTCTTTTAAAAAAAGATTTCCTTTTGATAGCCAGGGCCTTGTGAAAGCTCATCGTTTTCTTATTCAAACGATTATCGATCATCGCGACAACGAGAACATAAATATCGAGTGCCTCTTTTATTCCGGAAACCGGAAGTCTCTATGTTCTACGATTGAATTCCGGAGACTGGCTGTTAAACCTCGAGGAGTTTATGGCATGAAAGGGCAGAATGAGGTGGCTCTGATGAAAAAAATGCTAAAATGGCAGGGGGAGGGGATTCCGGTTAAAGAGGATGTTATCGGAGCGCTAACGGGGAAAAATCTCCCAATTAACGATTTCAAGAGGTTTCGGGGTCTTGTTGAGGAATCCGGAGTCATCGTGGCTCAGTCAAGTTTAGTATTTGGCCGGCTTGCCTAAAAAATAGATGATTAGCATGATTGGGATTAATGAAAATGAATCATGCCTTACTCATTTTATTCGTCGTTGTTACCGCCATATACTCTATCGCGAATCCTTTTTTAATTATCATAATCAATGTTGTCTGGGCTCATGTGTATGAAAGGGATTTTGTGCCGGCATGGTCAGCGATGATAGCGCTTTATGTACTTCCGACACTTCCGATTTTTCTTACAGCACTTGCTTGGTATTTCTTGGCAGTGAAAAAGTATTTATTGTCGTTTGGATTTTTATGTTTGCCTGCAGTTTTTGTTTTGGGATATCTTATTATTGAACCTTTGATCAGCTAACCGACTTTTCGATTCTCACCATTCTGCTTTCAAGATCGGCAATATCCTCATCATCTTTGAAATTTCTTTTTCCTGCTTCGTAGAGGTTTTTGATATGAGAAAGGAGAATTGTCTTTTTTTCTTCATCTTCAGTGATTCCCAAAACCCGTTCCAGCATATCGACAATCCGGATGAGAACCAGGGGCTGCGATTTGGCATTTTGTTTGAGGGGATTGATTGCGGCATCCACGAAACTTTCATATGTGAACCGTTTTGAGATCACTCTTAGTTTTCCTTTTGAATCGTAATAGCATTGGGGAGGGAATCGTCTAATTGAAAGGAGAGTGAGCGCATCGCCCAAATGATCAATTACCGTGATTGCGATGTAAGCATCATTGATTCCAGGGGAGAGGGCCTTTAAGCAGATTTCAAGGAGCTGTTCCAGCCTGAACTCAAAATCATCTTTAGGCATTCGTTCAAATCCGAGTTTAAAACAGCTTTTAATTTCGGAAGCAGTTTCTCCATCTAGGGGATATTCTGCAAAAAGGATCGCATTGCCTTTATGAATATAATCTCCAATTCGAAAACAAATATGGAAGACGTTGTCGTTATTTTCAGCAATCGAAACCAGCGATGCGGTATTAATTAATTGAATATATCCTGAAGATAATGCTTCAAAAGCATTATCTTTCTCGATGCGTTTTATTATATTTTTGGGTGCTTCCTCGTATTTAAATTCCCTTTCCTGAAGGTTTTCAATTTTTGCCCTTAATTCCTTTGCAATTGTTTCAATTATATGGTCGCTTTGTATTGAATTCGACATATGATGAATAAAGATGATAAATATTATAAAGGACATAACCATAACGGCAATACCTATGATTATGCTGAGTTGGGGGTGGAAGTCGGGATCGTTCAGGGTTGCCAAGAAAGTGACGACAAACATGCAATAGACAACAGCCCCAATAAACCAACCAAGCACCAGTTTGGTGAAATTGCTTGATCGGAAAACTTTCAAAACGTGCGAGCCGTACTGCTGGGAAACTACAGTTAAGACGAGCATGGTTACAGAAAACAGTAAAGTTGACATAGTCACAAGCGATGTAACAAGAGCTGAGAAAAGTTGAGTTGCGGCTTCGGGATTTCCGGTCCATATCCAAGCGAATACTTCTTTACCGATATGGGATAAATAAATGTCCCATTCAAAAATAAAAATCGCAAAAAAAGGGCTGACCAATGTCATGAGAACCGGTATGAACCAGAGACTGTTCATTAGCTTTTCTTTAAAATGAATGAAAGTTGTCTTCATGATTTAAGAATTAACAGATGCGACTTTAGGATAGAAGAAAATATTTAAACCATACACAGACAATTAGCTAAGTTGTGTACTGTAATATTGAGAATTTAAGAATAATCGTCTTTTTTATCGCCAATCTTTAAGTGGATAGAGTATATAAGGTAACATAATATATATTATCAGACGTTACATATGGGGCCCCCAGGAAAGAGACTGCATGCTTTAATAAAGCTTTAGCTAACGACGCGGATGCGGATTCACCATTAACCTTAAACCCACACCTAAAAAATGAAGAGCTACAGGAAATGTTAGCTGCTTGCCTGCAACTTTATTGATCCTAGCAGAGCATCCAAAAGTAATTAGCGCAAGGGTTGTTGTAGGGACGGCTATAATCATGTCAAAAATACCTGTAATAACCGCCGTAAAAGCGCCCAAAGCACCAGCCCCTCGAGATATCACATTTTTGGTTAAAAATGATTGACTATTAGCGCATTCGACCGCAAACTCTAAAAGTTTTCCGGGAATATGATTGAAAAATGAATCGCAACGTGTCAGATTATCAGTGTCAATCACGTTTGCTTTCGTGTTAATTACCTTAATAACCCTAAAAGCTCCGTTGAAAATTTCGGGTAAAACATATGCCGAATGATAGGTTTTATTAGCCTCTTTATTTGCTGTTTTCCACAAACCTAAAGTTATTCCGGCTACGGGTGTCCAAGCTCCTCCCCATAAGGCTTTGCCAGCATGGTGTGCAGCTTTCCCCAAGTGACTCGGAAGGTTTCTTATGTTTTCTAGTCTTTGTGCCATCAACTAATCTTCTTTTAAATTCAACGACGCGGATGCGGATTCACCCATTTTCTTAGACCCACACCAATAAAATAAAGAGCTTCAGGAAATATAAGCTGCTCGATTGCGGTTTGGTTGATCCTAGCAGAGCATCCAAAAGTGATCAGGGCAAGGGCTGTTGCAGGAATTGCTAAAATCATATCAAAAATACCTGTAATGACTGCCGTAAGTGCGCCGAGAAAAAAAGCCCCTCGAGAAATCACATATCTTTTCAGACATGATTGGCTATTCGCACAATCAAGACCGAACCCTAAGAGTTTTTTGGGAATATTGTTGAATAAGGAGGTATCATTTTCATTAGCTCTAGCAATAGTTTTTGGATTAATAACCTTAATAACACCCGCAAAAGGTTTGGAAAATACCCATGCTGAGTGTCGAGTTTCAGCGGCCTGCTTATTTGCTGTTTTCCACAAACCTAAAGTTATTCCGGCTACGGGTGTCCAAGCTCCTCCCCATAGGGCTTTGCCAGAACAGTATAAAGCAACTTTCAAATCCCTTTGCAGAAGTTTTATATTGTCGATTCTTTGTGACATAAACTCATCTCCTTATTAAGGAATTAATTATAATTATTTAATATTAAGATCTAATAAAGATTTGATGTATATATTCTAAAATCATTAGATTTTGTTTTAATTTCTTTTTCTCTAATAAGTTGTGTATCGCCACCATTTATTTGGACACAAATTTGGCTTAAGGGTGAGATTTTTCCAAACCTCTCAAGCCGCCTCCCATGTCGGACTCTAGCTAAGTTCAGCGATTCGTCAAGGATTCCCTTCGGCTCGCTTCGCTCGTCCTGGACTTCATCGCTGCCCTTAGCAATTTTGCCTTCCATCGGTTGCGTCTTAAGAGTTTTGTTAAATCTCTTATGCTGCATATTTAAACTCCCAGTTTTGGCGAGCTTCTCTAGGGCTGCAGTAGCCTAGCTTCTCAAGTAACCATTCATTGTTATAATCCTCTACAAATGACTGAATGGCTCGTCTGACCTCATCAAGATTTTTAAAAACTCGACCATGCACACATTGCTCCTTCATCGTTCGATGAAATCGCTCTTCCACCCCGTTGGTTTCAGGCTCGCCTACTAAGGCATAGCTAATTAAAGCCCCAGTATTTAGCCTCATTCCGATACTCATTGGCTGTGAAGACCGATCCATGATCTGGTCTTAGACTGATCCCTCTAGCGATACCTGGCATTAGCTCTCCGCAACCAGACCTTACAGCATTTCGTAACACCTCCATCGCAGCGTGTCGATCGCCACGTTTGGTGACGTGCCACCCAAGACACTCGGAATTCCAGTGGTCAGTGACACCGAAGTACCAAATCCATCCATCATCCTCGGTCCAGATCTTTACTGCATCTGTTGCCCACATATCGTTGGGAACATCTGTCACGATTCTGCCATCATGTTTTTTTGCCTTTCCTTGGAAACTGCGATGTGGAGATAGAATATTAGCCTCTCTCATAAGTTTCAAAATCCTGTTTCTCCCTACGCTGATCCCATGATTCCGCCTCAATCGAGCCCATACTTTCCGGTGTCCTTCGCCCGTAAACTTACTCTCTTCAATATCACTACGAATCCACTCAAGGAGGTCTTCATCAGCCATCCAAGGAGAGGGTCCCGGCTTTCTTGTAACGGTGTCTTTTTGCTTTCTTGCTCTTGCGTTGTAGACGGTTGAGCGAGTTATACCCCAAACCCGGCAGACTCGCTGTAATCCGTATACGCGTCCAGTTGATGAAGAGCTGGAGGTGCTCATTACTTCGACCTCCTCAATACTAAAGGGCCTTTCTTTTTTACCTGCCGTTTTAGTAGCTCATTTTCCATGGACAGCTCACCTATCTGCTCTTTAGCTCTGGCTAGCAAAGCGTCCTTTGGATCGTTTACCCTCTGCTTAAAGCCTTCCTCAAGGTGGACCAAAGCTTCCTCTCGCCACTCATTGACGATATGGACAGCCACGCCTACGGCGCGGCTGACATCATCTATTGCCTCACCTCGGAAAAGCCGTAGTACAACCTCTGCTTTTCGTTTGGCGCTCCATCTCTTTACTGTCTTATCCGTACAATCTGTTGTTCTCATTGTGTTTCTCCTTGAAAACGATTGGGTATTTTACCCCAAATCAGTGTCCAAGTAAACTGGTGGCATTATATCTCTAATAAGTTGTTCGCCAACTACATAAAGTCTTTTGCCGCTCTTTTCGTCGATAAAGGAATCCGATGGCAAGGGCTCATCAGTAAAGTTATCTTGGAATTGTTCTTTGGTAAAACTTAAAAAACTCTTTCTCGTGATTTCGTCTTCCACAAATACTCTTGTTGACAGAGGAAGTACAAACTTTTCGTCCTTATCATAGCCGGTAATTTTCCAAAAAATGTTAAATGCTTTTTCAACAGGATGTTTTTCCAAAATTTCGTCCGATTCTTGATAAAACCTGAGAATCGTGTCGACTACCTGGATGCCTGCGACTCTGTCTTCAAGCGTCAATTCCGACTTATCTGATAAACGTGAAAACCACAAAACGTGTTCAGCAAAATCAGCCAGATATGCCGATCCCCTAAAACCGCCGGTTGTGACAATTCTCGATCCCCAAAAACTGACGTTAACTTCTGTTTCCATCTGATTGAACAAAAAGTTGAGAGTTTTTAGATTCAACTCTGACTGTGTAAAATCTTGTAAGTTCATTGTCAACCTCCTGAAAGAAAATTCATTAAACATTATCATCCAGGCCGTGAAATTGAAGCAAGAAAACATTTATTATTGCTCGGGTCGAAAAAGACGAATCGAAAAAGGGACGCTCGCAAATAAAAGAAGGCTGGATACCAGAAAAATGGCCGAGTAACCATGGGTTTCTTTGAAGACTAAAATCGGAACATTTTTAAATAATTCTATGATAATGCCCCCTAAAAAGGGACCGACAAGGGCTCCTAAACCCTGGCAGAAACTATATAAAGCAGCCCCCACTCCGTGCTGTTCTTCTTTCGGGAGATAGCCCATTAGAATGGAAAACGGAAGGGTCATCAATACGACTGCAGAAAAGGCAATAGGCATGATGGCGGAAACAAAATAGATGTTGGTTGTAAATAAGGGCGGAATCAAACCGATCGCGAATAATAGGACAGAGCCCAGGATAACGGGTTTGAAACCATATTTATCTGCCATCCATCCTGCAAACGGAGCGGCCACAATTGCGGCTGCCCCAACAAGGGCTAAGGCCCCAGAACTTTGAGTAAGCGAAAAAGACAGCCCTCTTGTAAAGTAAAGGACAATAAACACTCTAATAGCAGCGAAAGAGGCTTCCCATAATGTATTGGCGATAAGCCAAAGTTTGATTTTTTTGTTTTCGACAAGATTTAATACACTATACCATTTTATCCTTTGAGTTTCTTCAACATGCCTGGTTGTTTTTAAAAATTTCGCGGTGAAAACAGCACATGCTAGCAGTAATAAAAAGGTAAAAAGGAGAAACGGCAAGGGTCTCCAGACATCGATAAGGAATCCTCCCCCAGCCAGTGCCAACAGAAGCCCGAATTCGCGGAAGCCTCCCTGTATTCCCTGCGACAATCCCCTCTCTTCCGGAGGAACAAGGTCCGGAAAAAAAGTGTAATATGCTTCGTAAAATGTAAAGAAACCGATAAAAAATACGAAAAGTTCTATTCCCAATAGAATTAAATTTTTACTGCTGAATGGCATCACAAGCAGCATAAAAGTAACGATGAGCAAACCAAGAAAGAAAAATGGGAAGCGCTTGCCGTATTTTGTTGAGATTGAGTCAGACCAAAATCCAATGATAAACGGAATAACCAGCGCTATAACCCCTTCTATGCTAATCATCATACCAGTAATTGCAGCATTAGAAAGTTTCTCGATAAAGTAAGGGAGATAGGTTGTGACTAAATTGTAAGCCAGTCCAATGCCGAATGCCGGTATGCCTAAAAAAATCAAAAAATTTCTTTTTGATTTTGTTAATTGATTATTGCTCATGTTCTCTAGATAGCGGATATCAAAATAATTGTAAAAGAATAGGATTGAAAAAATGAATGAATATTGGGAGAAACAAAGCATACAAAAAAGCCCCGGCTAATATAGCCGGGGCTTTTTTATTTAGAACATCAATCCGCCTCTTACCGTCAAACCTTGATAAGTGACGTTTCCGTGGGGCCCGAACTGGTAGCTGTTGCTCTCCCCTGTACTGTTGCTGACAAAGAGGAATCGATTGAGATTCCACCAGATTTGATTTTCCCATCCGGCAAAAACAAATATGTTATAGCAAGAGCACACAGTTGTGTCAAAACGGATCCCCAGCAGAAGCTCGGTTGCCGGAATCAGCGCGCAATGACAGTCTTCGATATCGACCACTTTTTCAGACTCATAAAAATCTTTGCGGTTGACTTCAATATCCGACCATACGGCGGCTACGGATACTCCCCCGACAAGACTGACGCATGGAGTGAATCTCCAGGCTGCGTTGAAACCGCCGCGAAGGCCAATTCCATTAAAATCTGTCTTGCTTTTGATTTGAACGTTTTCAGAATCTGTCGTTGATGTTTGATGGACATAGGACACGTTATACTTCATCTGTTGCCATGTCGCTTTGAATCCTAAGTGCGGGCGAAAATCAAAGCAGCAATTGGCAGAAAATGTTCGTCCCATGCCAAAGTCAAGGACATTGTATGAATTGTCCCAAGTCGCTTTGGCTTCGCTGATAACCTGATCGCCGGCAAGGCCAGCCGCCAGATTCCAGATAAGGGGATGCAGATCTCCGCTTCCCTCCCCGCTTCCGGGAACAAAGTCATTGTCGATCCGTTTGCTCAAACAAGGGCGAAGCCATGTATATTGAGCGAAAACGTCCCAGTTGCAGCAGCCGATATCAATCATGGCTCCCACTCTGAATCCGGCTTCGATTTTGCAATCCGGGGATATAATGCGGCCCTTGGTTTCAAGCGGGGTTGCCGTGTCCGGACTGATTCCATCAGTTCTGGCAAATTGCAGACCTTCCGGATGCACTTGCCAGTAGATGAAGTCGGCCCAAACAACAAAGTCGGGCATGCAGCAATCACAAAGATCAAAGCAGTTAGTCTCGCATGGGTCGGGACAGCAAGCATCATAGGCAGCCGATAGCGAAGCGGCAGAACCTGTCAGTGTTAGCAAAGTCATTCCTAAAGCGAAAGCATTGCTCAATTTCCTTTTCAAGAACGCTCTATTTTTTTGAAAAGACATGGTGTCATTCCTTTTTTTGTTCGTTGCATTTGAAGTTTCATGAAATGCTATGAAAGCATGCAGAAATATTACACAATGTTTTCATTGCAAGCAAATAGATTGAAGGAAAAATTCATGATTTCCAATGCTTCTGAAGCGGACCGGACTCGCCGAAAACTGGGTCTTTGTCGGGAAGGGGTACTTTGGCAATTCTTTTGTCCACATCGGGACGCTCCTCTTCTTTGCCCTCATGCATGTCATATGGGACATCGATAGGGTAGCAGCCGACGCAAGTAAAACCTGCAGACGACCCGACATTTTTGTGTGAGACTCCGGCGGGAATGATGATGACATCGCCGGCCTCCAAAGTCAGCACCTGTCCGCCGCTTCCCCCAATCTGCACTTGGCATGAGCCGCTCGATATGCCGATGGCTTCATGAGTATTACTATGAAAGTGATGATATGAATAAATGCCGTTTACCCAGGAATTGATCCAGCCGTTCGAAGCGAATGTTTCCCGGATTTTTTTGGGGTCGTAGTCATCTAAAACCTTTTTGTAGTGTAAAAGCGGTAACTTGGGATTATTGGGAAAGGGCCCATTTTCATCGATAATTCTCTGAGCGACATCATGCATGCAACCTAACTCCTTTGATCATAAAATAGCATATTGACATTTTTTTGTTGCGCCGTCTCAATTGATCTGATAATCCTAAATTTTAACGTGAGGATTCTTATGGATATTTCATTTTTTTTGGCCCGTGTTATGGGCATCACTTTATCCATTCTGTATTTAGGGATCATGATCAATTTCAAACAGCTGCAAAAATCGGTTCGTACACTAGAAGAGCAGCCTGTCATCCTTTTTATTTCAGGTTTTATCTCTTTGGTATTAGGGGTCTTAGTTATTGAAGTTCACAATGTCTGGATTGCGAACTGGCGGGTTATCATCACTATTTTTGGATGGATTATGCTTGTTGTGGGAGCGATCAGGGTGCTGATTCCTCAAGTTGCCATCAAGCTGGGCCATTCGCTCTTGGAGAGAAATGAGAAGGCGGCCTATCTGCTTATCTTTATCATGTTTGCCTTTGGGATCTACCTGACAGTTATGGGCTTTTCGGGCCTGTAAATTATCGAATATAGATCGTTAAATTTGAAAGATGGCTAAAACCCGCATTCCACAAAATCTTTTTTGAGCGGCAGTTGGGCTTAACAACGGATATGAACGTATCGACATTCATTGACAAGGCCTCCTCCAGACGAACCCGTGCCATCTCCGTTCCAATCCCCCTTCTTTGGAGGGAAGGGATGACAAAGGAAGAAAAAAGATAAGCCATCGGCTTTTTACTTTTTCCATCATGGAGAAAGAACGAAGCAAAACCTGCAGGCTCTCCTTTCCATGAGGCCAAATAGAATCTATATCGGGAATCCGCTTGCTCGATAAATTTGACTATAAGCTCCCCATCAGCTATCGGATGAGGGGATGCTTGATTATAAATCTTTTTGCATGTTGCCCTGGACGTTTTGCAGAAAGGATTGATTTTTCGGACAACAATTTTTTCAGATGTTTTGACAGGTTGATATTCCGACGCAAAGCAATGCATTCCCGAAGCTGTGAAATGGGGTTTATATCCTCTGCAGCTCAATATCAAAGGCAAACTATTGGGATGGCTTTCTTCATCAACCAACCATGAAAGAGGCTCTTTCGCCAGTTTGTCAATTTTATTAACTGCTGAATGGGGGTCTTGAAAATCAATATCATAGATGATTTTTTCTTTCGATGCTCTTAATACCTTATATTCGTTTCCCAGATAGAGCGATGTTTTTTTGGGATAGATTGTTCGGTAGAAATTGAATTTAGAGGCAATGAACGATTCCCTTATCCTGCCGACACTTTTATTCATAACCCCATCATACAAAATCTTATATAAATAATCCATTTCAATTGGAAAAAGGCCGGAAGCTGTCTTCCGGCCTTTCGGTTATCAGGTATACATGTGGGGAGGCGGGTCGTCTCCGTCTACGTTTGGCTTGATGCTGTTATACGCTTCTAGGAAATCGTCGTTTGTAATTTTCCGATCAGGATGCTTTTCGACTTGCTCCATTGTGAGTTTAAGTTTAGCGAGTTTTCTCAGGCGCAATTTCGATGCTTTTTTGACAAGCCCTTTTAGATGGTCTCCGGAGAAATCCTTAGTGATAGCCGCGAATCGGTCAAGATCGATATTATCTTCTATGACATCTTCTTCTTGCAGATCCTTGATATAGTATTCAAGGATCTTTCTCCTTCCCGTAGTATCCGGTAGAGGAAATTCGACTTTTTCACTAAAACGGCCCGGTCTTAAGAAAGCCTCGTCGATTCTATCTAGCTGGTTGGTTGTTCCAATCACAATGAGATTGTCCAGATCCTGAGCAGAACTCATTTCTTCAAGCAAAGTGTTTACCAGACTGGTTCTTGGAGAGCTTGTGGATTTGGAACGTTTTTCGCAAAGAGATTCGATCTCGTCAAAAATAACAATGAACCTTTGGTCTTTATGATTATGGGCATTATCAAAAAGAGCCTTAATATTTTTTTCGGTCTCTCCAACCCACTTACTGAGTATGTTGGCATGCTTGACTTTAACGATATTTGTTTTGGGTACATCAAGAAGTTCTCCAAGGGCATTGGCAAATGTTGTTTTTCCCGTTCCCGGAGCGCCATAGAGAAGAAGTCCATTGGGTGATTTGATACCCATTTTTTTTGCTATTTCTCGCAATTCTCCCAAGGGAATCGCGATGAGTTCGAAAGCTTCGACGATTTTTTCTGGCAGGCCTGTCAAGCCGGCATTTTCCAGTGTTTGGCGGGCATCGCCGTTTTTAAATCGTATCATTTTCGGCTTATTGTTCATCCAGATTTGATAGTTATCGTATTCGATAGCCAATTCAGTGTCAGAAGTCACTTTTCCAAGGTGGGGATAAATCGTTCCGTTATATCTGCTTGATTTGAATGCCATATCTTTGACTTTTACATCGATAAGCAGATCATTGCCTAAATCAACAGTAAATATTTGATTGAGGCATCTCTCTTTAGGAAGAAAGTCTCTGATTGCCTGCTTTAAGTCTTCCATGTCGACTTCGGTAAGCTCAATGCCTTTCTGGGTTTTTTTAATCGAAACGTAAACAGACATTTTTTTTAGGGAATGTGTTTTCATATCGGGAATGAGATTTAGGTCGATACCGCTTTTCAAATTGATAAAGATCCGCGTATCTTTGGACAATTCCCAATGCTTCATATTGACCGCATCGCGGTCTACGAGATTTACATGATCGATAGCAAAGACTTCTAAATTCAGAAGATATCCCTTATATTCGAGAAAAAATTTCGTGTTTGCGGAAAAGAGGTCTATCCTTTCCCTTATTTTTTCTCCCACTTCGGAAACATCAATCCAATTATGGATGTTTTCCTGCATGGAATCAAAGCCGGGAAGAGCGTCAATCATGCAGATTCGAAATGTGACCCGCGTTGGCTTGAGGGGCTCTCCTCTTACGCCGCATACATCCGCGTTATCAGAAATAAATGAGAGTTTAGCGTCCGGGGTTAGGCGGTAAGCTTTTGTATAGACAGCCTCTTTTTTTGAAAGTACAGTGGGCTTCTTGGGTAATAGGGTTTCTTTCAAAGTGACTTTTATATCGACGCCAGGAGTAATGGAGTATTCGACAAACATGCCCGGGACAAGCCACTTATCTCGCAGCGCGAGCCTCACTTCTTCCTCAAACTTTTCCACATTATAGATGAGAGGACGCATTGTATCAGGATAATTTTCAAGACCTGTTATCGAGACATCGAATTTAAATGTTGGCTGTTTGGTAGTATTGATCCTTTCACTTAAAATGTAGGGGGCAGTTTCAACGCTTTCAAAAAATAATTCAGTTGTCGGCGTTATTGAACTAAAATACGATTTTTTTTCTGGAGTTTGATGAGACTCGCCTGAATGAAATGTGGCGTAAAATTCGCGGTTGTTAAAATTGCAGTGAAGAACCTGTCCTTCCTTAAGGAAATGCCCCTCATAACGCTGATGGAAGTAGTTTTTAATCTCACTCACATCGAGGATGTTTTTACTGATTGATACGGTATCATCCTGACTTTGAGGTGAAATGATGAATTTTGCTTTCGTCAAGTCTCGCTGGCAGGATGGGACCTGCCGATAAGGAGTGATGAGGACGGTATCATCTTTATTGATGACAGTCGACACCTCTTCGAATTGGACGGGATTCAATCCGATTTCACCCGGTTTTATCCATGATTTTGCGACAATGCAATAAACACGATTTGCAATTCTAGCAAAAGCGGCATTACCACCGCTTTGCTCCGGAAAATATCGCTGCACATCTTTTGCATTCATCCAAACACAATTGGTTTCAGCAAGCTCTCCTTCATTCATTTTACGAATGACTGCGGTAAATTTGTCCGGATTACCGGAAAATGATTGATGATTTCTAGACAAATTTTTAGAATCGTTCAATGTGTTTATATTGTTCATTTGCCACCTCCTGTTTGTCGGTTGGCAAGAAGCGATGAAGACCCGCTTCTTAAGGAACATTGACGTGTGATCAGCTTTGTATTTTGTGATCTAAACTTATGTGTAAATAATTTTTATTAAAAAGGAAATTATTTTAAGGACTTGAAAACTAAAAATTTACTTGACAAATAAAATTGGCAATAAAAGTCGATATTTGCCAACAAGAAGATTTAACTATATGATTATCAATCAATTATTTTCTTTGCATTCAAGTAATGAAGATATTATAATTACGCTACTGTTTAGGAGAAATCTATGGCAAAAAGTCTGCGAATAATCATCTATGCTGTTTTGTTTTTTATTGGATTTGTCATCTCCATGCCTTTTATCCTCTCAACGGGGCCCGCAAAAAATTATCTATTAATTCCTTATTTGGAGCACTCTTTTGGTGGAAAAGTTCACGTAGATCGTGTACGCCTCAGTTGGTTTGGGCCGCAGCGTGCCAAGCATTTTCATTGGACCGGAAAAGACGAATCCCATGTTAAATTCGACACTCTTGCGATATATTCCCCTATTTACCGCCTTTTGTTTACAAACGAGTGGATAGACAAAGTTGAAACGGAAAATCTATCGGCGTCTTTACCCCATTTGGCCGCAAAATCGTTTAAAGAGACGTTCACTCCTCTATCTTTGACCATCTCCGAAATTACCGGTCCGGTCATTAATCTTTCTGTCACTCAGGAACATGAGATAATCCATATTGACGCCTCGTCGGAAAATGGGCACGCAGATATCTATATCAGTATGACTAAAAACGGGCCTGTATTCTCCAAAGAAGGGAAAATCGTTTATTCCATGCCGCACGACCTTGTACAGAAATTAAAAGAGCACGATTTCATCACTTTCGATTCCCCTCTGGAAATTTCCCTGCTGACAGGGAAGGGCTTTCAATTCCAATTACATCCGGCTCGGATGGATTTGCAAAACGGGATCAGTTTGACAAATGTCGAGGGAATTGTTTTGCTGTCGGATAGCCTTAAGAAGCTAGATCTGGACCTCTCCGGTATTATAACCGATAAGGGCGGTGATAGCGATGCAGCCGTACGTGGATGGGTATCATTATCGGAAAACAGAAATTATGATCTGCTTATAGAAGGCAAACGGCTTAGGGCGTCGCTCCTCAATTACTTGTCGCCAGACAAAAGGCTGAAAACATGGGCTAAGTCAATTTTCGGTTCCAATATTGACGGCTCTCTCCGCCTGGTTCATGAAAATAAAGAGCAATACGGTTTATTGAAATTAACATCTAATACCGCAAAGATTCCGGGAGCGGTTTTTGAATGGGACGACACCCATATTTCACTCGCTGAGCCTGTCAATATTACCATTGATTATACTCCCCATGCAGGATTTAGCGACAGTCTCCCTAAAACCCTTCCCTTGACGATTCAAGTCAATCGTTTGAACATTCACCTCTCGGACAGTATCACTCCTAAAGATATAGCCCTTGAGTCCACGATATCGGTCCGCGACCTTGAATTTTCTCATCTTCCCTGGGTCAACCAATGCCATTTTACAAATGGTTTATTAACCCTAAATGCCTTGTCTTTGGAACACATCGAGCTCTCTTTAATCGGAAGGCTGAACCGATTTGATCAGGAAAAGCCCCTTTCAAGATCTTTAGGCGACGAGCTTCGCTTTAACTTGTCTTCCGAACTGAAGCTGTCGAAAGATTTTATCCCCCATGTGCAAAAGTTTGAAGTAGGTGCCGAAGATGGCCAGCTTGTTTTTAATTTGACAGGAAAGGAAAATGCGGAAAATCCGTTCGAATTATCTTCTTCAGGATATATCAATTACATGCTAACTCCACAGCTTTTATCCCGGATTCAGGATCAAAAACAGCACGACTATCATCTTTCATCCCCGTCTATATTACAGCTTCTGCTCGATGAGGCCAAATTTGATATTCGGGATTTTTCATTGTCTGAAATATCGTCTAAAGGGCGGCTTTTAATCGACGAGATTGCGGTAGGAGAAGATAAGGGTGCTTCGATCGCATCACTGAGAAAAATATTTATTCCTTGGTCGGCCAATGCAAAAGATGACGTGTTAACTTTTACTATTGCTGCTGTCACTGCCAATCGAAGTTTGGAACAAAAAGGGAAACTTGAAGGGCATGTTCGGGTTTCAGGCTGGACACGCAATATAGAAGATTGGAAAGTGAATGCGGAAACGGCTATTACGGCATTTCCGGTTGCCATTATAAGCGCGTTTACAGGAATCGACGAGCTTGATGGCTTGATCGGCCCGTCTCTTGATGCCGCTGTCAAAGTTTATGATGATGTGGATGGCAGCGAAGGTCATGTGATATTTTCGGCTAATGGAGATCAATTTGACATTGCCGGGTCTTTAAAGGCTGACCAACAGTTGACTCTCGAAGATCCGAATCGTCCTGTTGTTATTCATTGGGAAATGACTCCCGATAGATTTTCCGCAATTAGAAAACAATTGCTATGTCAAGATACAGTCCTTATCGATCAACTGCAACTTCATCAATCAACCTCGATACAGGCAGACATTTCGAATCTTGTTATTCCTTTAAAAAAACCCTCACGCTCGTCGGTTGCTATCGAACTGAATACCGCAGGTATTTATGTCCTCGATATGATAACAAACGACATGGTTTTTTTTGACGGGGTCTCAGCTCGCGCAACCTCGAAAGATATCAGTGATTCTATCGGTATTCAATTTGATGCCGGAGGCAACATTTATAATGAGCAAAATGAAGAGCTGCGTCTTTCTTTGAATTCCGTTGTTAAAGACATTTTTCATGCTGACGGGTCATTCAACAGGCATGGCGCCACCATTGAAGTTCAGGCTGAGGCGCATCAAGCTCCCGTTTTGCTTTTATCAAACTTTTTATGTCTGGATGAGAGCGTACTCAATCAGGTCAATGCGTTAATCGGCCATCGGGTGAACGCCCAGTTGAATGTCAATCTGTCGGAGATGACCGGACCGATCCAATTAGCGATTAATGGAACAATCGGAAAATTGTCGCTTGACGGCTACTTGTCTCAAGGGATATTGACTCTCCAATCCCCTTTGAGCGCCGAGTTTTCGATCACGCCTACACTGCAGGATTCAATACTAGATGAGCTGCTCCCCTTTCTGAATTCGGCTTATAGTTCGGAAGAACCGATACGCATTACCATTAACCAAAATGGATTTTCCTATCCACTGTGGTCCCAAGACCCGTATCAATTCTCCGTTGGCGCCATGAGAATCGACTTAGGCAAAATGTACTTTAAAAATGACTATCAAATAGCGCAGATCCTCAATATTTTGAAATATTCGACTGACATGAATTTAATTTCTGTATGGTTCACTCCCCTCTATCTCAGTTATGAGAGTGGCGTGGCTAATATCGACCGCATAGATATGCTTGTTGCCGATCGCTATCCCGTTGCGGTCTGGGGCAAAGTGAATTTTTACGATGATTATATCAATATGAAAATCGGCCTTGGAGGCTTGACGCTGAGACAAGCGTTTGGCTTGAAGGGCGTTCCAAAAGATTATTATCTCCAATTGTCAATGAAGGGAAGCCTGTCCGATCCTAGTATCAATTCAAATAAAGCTTCGACTAAGATTGCAGCGTTTATCGCTCAGCTGCGTGGAGGTCCCCAAGGGGTGATTGTCGGCGGGCTTATGGATCTTCTTGGCGGCACGTTAGGGCAAAAACCGATCCCAAAACCAACAACACAACCCTTCCCCTGGGAAATTCAGCCGCATAATTAATCAACAATTTTGCAGCTAATGTAAGTTTCCTCGTGAATTTGCGGATTGAGAAATTCCTGAAAGTCATCATCACTCGGTTGCAGAGAAAATTGACGCCCGCAATCAAGACAGCGATGATTTTGTTTTCCGTGCCTTGTAAATCCATTTTTTTTGATTGCTTCTGAGTTGCATTTTGGACAATTTCGTTTGCTCATGATTTCCCCCTGTTGTATAAGTTTATCATTATTCCAATGAGAATGCGTTAACAAATCATAAAGGTATACATGGTGTCTGCTTTTGATTCAACCTTTAACCCCTGATTGAGCCCTAATCTCGTCTGCCCGTTTTTTTAGACTGACGGGCCGAAGACCCTGATTGCTACCTAAACCTTAGCTAGAGCTTACACGAGTGCGCCAGATACAACTGTAGCGTCGACGGCAAGGGTAATCCCTTGCCGAGGCGCTACAGGCAGTAGATGGTGTGCTCGTGTAAGCTCTAGCTGAGCTCCCCTTTGCATAAAAACGAAACACTATAGGCAAGAATTGCACAGAATACTTTTATCAAAAAGCCTTGTTCAGTGCAGAACTTAAAAGTTCTTTGGAAAAGGTTTGTTATGCAGCTAAATGTCGTCTCGACAATCTGTCGCTTGCTGCTAATTTTGTATCGCCACCATTTATTTGGACACAAATTTGGCTTAAGGGTGAGATTTTTCCAAACCTCTCAAGCCGCCTCCCATGTCGGACTCTAGCTAAGTTCAGCGATTCGTCAAGGATTCCCTTCGGCTCGCTTCGCTCGTCCTGGACTTCATCGCTGCCCTTAGCAATTTTGCCTTCCATCGGTTGCGTCTTAAGAGTTTTGTTAAATCTCTTATGCTGCATATTTAAACTCCCAGTTTTGGCGAGCTTCTCTAGGGCTGCAGTAGCCTAGCTTCTCAAGTAACCATTCATTGTTATAATCCTCTACAAATGACTGAATGGCTCGTCTGACCTCATCAAGATTTTTAAAAACTCGACCATGCACACATTGCTCCTTCATCGTTCGATGAAATCGCTCTTCCACCCCGTTGGTTTCAGGCTCGCCTACTAAGGCATAGCTAAAGTTAAAGCCCCAGTATTTAGCCTCATTCCGATACTCATTGGCTGTGAAGACCGATCCATGATCTGGTCTTAGACTGATCCCTCTAGCGATACCTGGCATTAGCTCTCCGCAACCAGACCTTACAGCATTTCGTAACACCTCCATCGCAGCGTGTCGATCGCCACGTTTGGTGACGTGCCACCCAAGACACTCGGAATTCCAGTGGTCAGTGACACCGAAGTACCAAATCCATCCATCATCCTCGGTCCAGATCTTTACTGCATCTGTTGCCCACATATCGTTGGGAACATCTGTCACGATTCTGCCATCATGTTTTTTTGCCTTTCCTTGGAAACTGCGATGTGGAGATAGAATATTAGCCTCTCTCATAAGTTTCAAAATCCTGTTTCTCCCTACGCTGATCCCATGATTCCGCCTCAATCGAGCCCATACTTTCCGGTGTCCTTCGCCCGTAAACTTACTCTCTTCAATATCACTACGAATCCACTCAAGGAGGTCTTCATCAGCCATCCAAGGAGTGGGTCCCGGCTTTCTTGTAACGGTGTCTTTTTGCTTTCTTGCTCTTGCGTTGTAGACGGTTGAGCGAGTTATACCCCAAACCCGGCAGACTCGCTGTAATCCGTATACGCGTCCAGTTGATGAAGAGCTGGAGGTGCTCATTACTTCGACCTCCTCAATACTAAAGGGCCTTTCTTTTTTACCTGCCGTTTTAGTAGCTCATTTTCCATGGACAGCTCACCTATCTGCTCTTTAGCTCTGGCTAGCAAAGCGTCCTTTGGATCGTTTACCCTCTGCTTAAAGCCTTCCTCAAGGTGGACCAAAGCTTCCTCTCGCCACTCATTGACGATATGGACAGCCACGCCTACGGCGCGGCTGACATCATCTATTGCCTCACCTCGGAAAAGCCGTAGTACAACCTCTGCTTTTCGTTTGGCGCTCCATCTCTTTACTGTCTTATCCGTACAATCTGTTGTTCTCATTGTGTTTCTCCTTGAAAACGATTGGGTATTTTACCCCAAATCAGTGTCCAAGTAAACTGGTGGCATTATGCTGCTAATTTCCCTCTCTTCAATTGGTGTTCGGACTCTATTCTTTGCTTTACATCCCCGTTTTGCAAGCAATGTAATTTGTTCTTCTTTCAAGATGTCTTCTAAATCAAAGCAATTATACGCACCATCTGCATAAAGTTTATAATCTGGTGGAATGTCCAGTTTCATTTCCCAGAGCACCTTTACATCGCTTACTGCTCCTGGCTTGAAAAGAACTTCAACCGGCTTGCCTTCGCTCGTCACAATCATATGAACTTTTATGCCGCAAAAGTAACGCTTTTTAGAAGCTGCGAAACCTAAATACCTTCGTTCTAGAAAAACCTTCCGTTTATCGATTCTATTTTTCTGACAACATGAAACTGGAAAGCTGTCTATAGCAAAACCCTGATCTTTATTTATTTGCTTAAAAAATAGAGCTAAAAAACGGAAAATGGCGTTCCAACAAATCCAAGGAATTTTATGAATTCGGCGATTTAGCCGGCTATTGCTTAAAATAGCTCTGAATAATCGTAATCTTTTACATAAATATCTGGACATTTTATAGTTACAAGAAAAATATTTTGCTGATAAAATAGCAAAAGTTATCACTTCTGCGTTGGACATTTGAGATTGAGGATCGTCTTTAATCCCCAAAATTCGAAGGATTTCTTCGCTGATGACATAAACTGTTGTTGCGTAAGTTTCCATGATGCCCCCTTTTTTTGGCTAAGGAAGTATCATAGAGACTATTGTCGTTAAAATCTTTCATTGAATTCATCTGCTAAGCCTCGATTATCGGCAAGGGATTACCCTTGCCTTCAAATCGAGTCTACGCATCTGAATCCAACGAAAGACTTTAACAACAAGTTTAGGTAGCAATCAGGGTCGAAGCGCAGCTTCAAAATATAATTTTTCAATGAATATGATTGAAGATTTTATTCTTATTTTTGTTTTATCAATAATTCTTGATTCGATTAGGATCGTTAGGTAAAAATTGGAGATGGTTAGCATGAATGAAACATTGAAAAACAAATGGACTG
Source organism: Waddliaceae bacterium (assembly GCA_963783885.1). Taxonomy (GTDB): domain Bacteria; phylum Chlamydiota; class Chlamydiia; order Chlamydiales; family SLFE01; genus SLFE01. The sequence continues at coordinate 66,186 of CAWAPJ010000005.1, forward strand.
AAGACGAGAGCGAAATCTTTATCAAATATGGCGATTGCTTCGTTCCGCAAAAAGAACGACAAATCGAAATTCTCGTCAAAGCAATTCCTGCACTAAAAAAAGAAGGCATCATTGTCGAACTTTGCTGCGGAAGTGGAGATACTTGCAGAGCGCTTTTGGAAAATTTTCCAAATGCAAAAGTATGGGGGATGGATCTTAGCCAAAAAATGCTGGATGAAACTAAAAGAAGAAACAAAGAGTATGCCGATAGAATCGAAGTGAAACAATTCGACCTTGCTGAAAAAAAATGGCGAACATTTCCAGAGCCTATCCACGCATTTGTCTCTTCCCTGGCAGTCCATCATTTAGATGCAGAGCAGAAAAAAAACCTCTTTAACGATCTCTACAGCCAACTGGAACCCGGAGGGGCCTTAATCATCTCTGATCTTATGTATCCCAACTCCCCTGAGTCAAAAAGGATTTTCGCAGATAACTGGGATGAGGAAACTGAAAATCGTTCGCTTGAAATTTTCGGCAACGAATCCGCATTCGAGGCATTTAAAAGAACTGAATGGAATTACTATTCCGATCCGAATGCTGAAAACGATCCAATAGACAAACCATCGACTCTTTATGATCAGCTCAAGTGGCTGGAAGAAGCAGGTTTTGCGTCTATCGAAGTCTTTTGGGCATGTGCAGGGCATGCTGTTTTCAGCGGATATAAAAATTAGGAGAAAGTCATGAACACCAATCGAGCCCCTTGGATTATATTTGCCAATGTTGTTAACGAGTTGATGATCGAGATACCGACAATGCGCTATTCCAAAGCGATGTCGGCTATCACGCCAATAAAAATGGGGAGGGAGAAATCATGGGTAAAATCAAAAAGGTTGATGAGCTGTATGATTTAGGAATTATTCCTGAAGAAAAAATCAGCGAACTTGAGCAGGTTGTCGATCGATTTTCTTTATCAATTACTGATCAGATGGCAGGATTGATAGATATCAATAACAACGATGATCCTATATCCACTCAATTTGTTCCCAATGCCAAGGAGCTGTCTGTAAAAGAAGAAGAACTTGCCGATCCCATCGGTGATAATGCCAGAAGTCCCGTTAAGGGTATTGTGCACAGGTACCCTGACCGCTGCCTCTTTCTTCCCATGACCGTATGTCCTGTTTATTGCCGCTTCTGTTTCAGGAGGGAAAAGGTAGGATCTGCCAAATCGGGATTGAACCGAAAGGAATTGGATGCCGCTTTAGAATATATTCAAAACACGAAGGAAATCTGGGAAGTCATTATTACTGGAGGGGACCCTCTCTTTATGCCCCCGAGCATGATCAAGCAAATCATTACCCGTTTATCATCGATAAATCACGTGGAAGTGATCAGAATACACACCCGTGTGCCGATAGTCGACTCTGATCGCATCTCCGAAGAGATGCTCGAGGCTTTGAAAACTGATAAAGCTCTTTACATAATACTGCACACCAACCACGCAAAAGAGTTTATTGACAAATCCAAAAAAGCGATCGCCAGTATAGTGGAATCGGGAATTCCCATGCTCAGCCAAAGCGTTCTGCTCAAAGGAGTCAATGATGACCCTCAGAAGCTGGAAAACCTTTTCAGGGAGCTTGTCAAAAACAGGATCAAACCCTATTACCTTCATCATGGCGACTATGCAAAGGGGACCTCTCATTTCAGAACAACAATCAAAGAGGGACAGCAATTGCTAAAAAAAATAAGGGGTAACCTTTCGGGGCTTTGCCAGCCCACTTATGCACTGGATATTCCGGGCGGTTTCGGCAAAGTGCCTATTAATCCCAACTATTTGAAGGAACTGTCAACAGACGGCAAGCAAGAATCGTATATTGTAGAAGACTATAAAGGAAAGCTTCATCGATACCCCCCTTTGCTTGAAAGGAGAAAGTGATTATGCGTCAAAAAGATCAACATTCCCTTTATGACGTAGTAGGCGTAGGCGCCGGGCCGTTCAATTTAAGTCTCGCGGCCATTTTGCAGCCTGACAAACAGTTTCCATTTGCTCCAGCCCCCATTCAATTTTTCTCATCCACTCTTGCTGCAAATCCCAATCTTTACCATGCCCTGCGCTAACTTTTTTTTGACACTCGGCAGTTCCGCAGCAGCAGTCAAATTCCCATTCAGGGTCATAGGAATATCATCTGTAGCAAAGAGACCAATCCCTCTCCCAGGTGACAAGCGAACTTTTGCAGAGCGAATCAACATGAAGACAAATGATAATATAGCGGTCAATTTATCGGTTTAAAAAATATTCGGATTGTGTTTATATATTCCTTATTTCAGGAGAAAATTCGATGACCGATGAATCTGTTGAACATCATCTGCAGGAAAAAAGGCATTTCCCTCCACCCTACAGCAGAACGGCTTATGTAAGAAATGCGAAACAATATGATGACATGTATAAACGATCGCTGGAAGAAAGTGATGAATTTTGGCTGGAGATGTCCAATTCACTTCGATGGATCAAGGAGCCGGAAATCGCAGGAAAACACGATTGGGATTCGAAAAAAAGAACAGTGAAACATACATGGTTCGAAGACGGTCTTTTGAATGTCTCGGCAAACTGCCTTGACCGGCATCTTGAAAAGCGAGGCAAGCAGGCCGCTATTGTCTGGCAGGGAGACAATGACAATGATTGGCTGATCATCGATTACAATACGCTGCACAAAGAAGTGTGCAGCTTTGCCAATATACTCAAGTCATTCAAGATCGCAAAAGGCGACCGGGTCTGCCTTTACATGCCTATGGTGCCCGAGCTGGCCATTGCCATGCTGGCCTGCGTTCGCATCGGAGCCATCCATTCCGTCGTGTTTGGGGGCTTTAGCGCCGAATCGCTCAGCCATCGGATTGAGGATTCAGGCTGCAAGCTGCTGATTACAGCGAATGAAGGATTGCGCGGAGGGAAGAAAATTCCCTTAAAAAAGATAGCCGACGAGGCGCTGCTGAGTTCTCCCTCAGTGGAATCGATGATTGTTTTGAGAAGAACTGAAGAATCCTGCCCGATGGAAGATGGAAGGGATTACTGGTATCACGATCTGATGGATAAATCCAATCCCGACTGCCCTCCCGAGGAAATGAAAGCCGAAGATCCCCTCTTTATCCTCTATACATCCGGATCTACCGGAAAACCCAAGGGGGTCGTCCATACGCAGGCCGGATATCTTCTTCACGCCTCTTTGAGTCATCGAACAATTTTTGATATCCAAAATGATGATATGTTTTGGTGTACTGCCGACCTTGGGTGGGTCACAGGCCATAGTTATGTTGTTTATGGCCCTCTTGCAAACGGTTCGACCACTCTTATGTTTGAAGGGATCCCTACCTATCCCGATCCCGGCCGCTTTTGGCAGGTAGTCGAAAAACACCGAGTGACCAAATTTTATACAGCGCCAACGGCTATCAGAACGCTGATTAGCCATGGAGAGTCTTGGCCGCAAAAATACGATCTCAGTTCCCTCAAGCTTTTGGGGACCGTCGGAGAGCCTATCAATCCCGAAACCTGGATGTGGTATTACGAAATCATCGGACATGGCAAAACCCCTCTTGTCGATACTTGGTGGCAGACAGAAACAGGAGGCATCCTCATCTCCCCAATGCCCTATTGCCACACTCTCAAACCGGGATCTGCTATTAAACCATTTTTCGGCGTCGAGCCGGTTATTTTGAGGGAAGATGGAACCGAATGCAACATTGATGAAGGCGGCTCTCTTTGCATCAAAAAGCCCTGGCCCGGTATGATGAGAACGACCTGGGGAGACCATCAAGCATTCATCGACACGTATTTTTCAACATTTAAGGATGTTTACTTTACCGGCGATGGAGCAAGAAAAGACAAAGACGGAGACTACTGGCTTCTCGGACGAATTGATGACGTCGTCAATATATCGGGCCATAGGTTTGGAACCGCAGAAATTGAAAGTGCCCTGGTCGAGCACGAGGCGGTTGCTGAAGCTGCGGTAGTCCCCGTCCCCGATGAAGTTAAGGGGCAGGGGCTGTATGCTTTTCTTACTTTAGTCGACACAGCCGAACCTTCCGATGAAATAACTACCGAGCTTGTGCAGCTTTTAAAAAGAGAAATCGGTCCAATTGCCGATATGAAATATGTCCAATATACCCCGACTTTGCCAAAAACCAGGTCCGGCAAAATCATGAGAAGGGTCTTGCGCAAGATAGCGGAAAACGACCTTGAAAACCTGGGAGATATATCAACGCTGGCCGAACCGGAACTGGTTCGATCGCTTTACCGGGATAGAAAAAATAATGAGCCGATCCTCAGATAAAGAATATATGTCCCTTGCTTTTGAAGAAGGGAAAAAAGCCAGGCTGCACTCGCCTCCAAACCCCTGGGTAGGGTGCGTGATTGTCAAAAACGACCAAATTATCGGACGCGGGCATACCAGTCCTCCGGGACAGGCCCACGCTGAAATCATGGCGCTCGACGAAAGCGGCGAAAAGGCCCGAGGAGCTACTCTCTATGTGACGCTTGAGCCCTGCTCTCATGAAGGAAGAACTCCCCCTTGCGTGGATGCTTTAATCAAAGCAGGCATTGCCAGAGTTGTCATAGCCGCTGCCGATCCGGACCATCAGGTAAACGGACAGGGCATTTCCAAGCTTAAAGATGCGGGCATCTCAGTCGATAATGGCATTTGCCAAAATCTGGCTGAAAAAGAACTCGAGGCCTATTTTTATCACCGAAAAACCAAGATGCCATTCTGTATTTTGAAAACAGCCATGAGTCTGGATGGCCGGGGAGCAGCTCCGGACGGATCTTCGCAGTGGATCACATGCAAAAAAGCCCGGGCCGATGGGCATCGTTTGAGAGCTGAGTCTCAGGCAATCATTATCGGATCGGAGACCGCCATTAAAGACCAGCCTCGCCTTACTGTACGAAATCACGCCGCACCTCATACGCCGCCTATCCGCGTTCTGCTCGACAGCAGAGGACGGGTCAAGGCAGGAGGCCCTCTTTTTGATCAAAGCCTTGGACAGACGATTGTCTATACAACCTCCAAAGCCGATCCCAATAATCTCCTTCACTGGAAAAAACGAGGCATTGGCATTGTTGAGGTAATGCCGTCAGCAACCGGAGTCGGGGTGCATCTTCCCCAAGTTATGAAAGATTTGGGATCAAGAGGCGTCATTCAGGCCTTGATTGAAGGAGGGCCGACGCTTCATGGGGAATGCATCAGGCAGGGATTCATCCATCAATTCCATATCACAGTCGGCAACTGTCTTCTCGGCTCTGAAGGGAAGAGCATTTTCGAGGGAAATTTTACCGACTCGATTGCAAATGCCCCGCGACTTCACTTGGAGTCCGCCATACCATTTGGCGATTGCGTCAAACTCATCTTAACAAGCGTTTCCACATGAGCAGTTTGCGGAAACATGTCAAAAGGCTGAACCGCATCCATGGAGTAACCCTCAAATTGTTTTAGGTCGCGGGCTAGGGTGGCCGGGTCGCACGAGAGATAAACAATATGCGCCGGGCGGGTATGATTGAGAGTTTGAATCACCTCAGGAGCGCACCCCTTCCTTGGAGGGTTGAGAATGACAATATCGGCATCTTTAAATTCTTTGAGCGCTTTTTCCGTTTCCCTGCAGATGAAGCGGCAATTGGAAATTCCGTTTTTTTCAGCGTTCTCTCTTGCATCCTGTATGGCTTGAGACACACACTCGATCCCGACAACTTCTTTAACGTGCTTTGATAAAATAAGACTCAGGGTTCCAACACCGCAATATGCGTCGACAATTCGATCGCCTGAGCGGCAGCCGGCGAATTCTCGAACTTTGTTATAGACATGTTCGGCCTGATGGGGATTCACTTGGAAAAATGAAGCCGGAGACACTTTAAACATCATTTCGCAAATCTCATCGTGAATAAATCCCGATCCGCAAAGGATGGAATAAGACTCCCCTAAAATGACATTATTGCCTTTTGGATTGATGTTTTGAACAACTCCCTTTATCAAGGGGCACTCATTCATCAATTCGTTTGCAATTTCCGAAAGACTTCCTTGAGTTTTCTCTTTTGTCACAAAAATCACAAGCCCTTCCCGTCTGGCAGAAGAGCTTCTGATCAAAATATATTTAAGATGGGTTGGTAATTCTTCTGCCCGTTTTGAGACATGGCGAAAGATTTCCTCGCCTAAATCGCAATGAATCAGACAATGGTCGATTTCGACAAGATTATGGGACCCTCTTTCAAACAAACCGATTTTAGGCATTTGAACGGGAAGCTGAATTTTGTTTCGATAGCCAAATGTTTGGGGCGAGGGAAGGCACTCATTGACAACAGGGCTTCGAAATCCCCCGATACGCTCAAGAGCGTCGAAGACCCTTTGCCTTTTGATTTTTAGCTGGCCGGGATAATTTAGATGCATGATCTGGCATCCCCCGCACCGATCATAAAAAGGACAAGGGGGTTTTACTCGTTCACTGGAAGCCGCAATGATGTCAACAACCTTTCCTTTGGCATAAGTTTTTTTTACTAAAGTAAGACGGGCTTTCACTTTTTCGCCAGGAAGGGCTCCATCCACAAAGACGCGCATCCCTTCAAAAGTCCCCACTCCTTCACCGGAGGCTCCAAGCCCATCGATGTTCAAAGAAATTATTTGATTTTTTGTCGGCATGACAACAAGTGTATCCGCATATTTTTTTGCCGTCAACTCCCTGATGATTGTAATTAGCTAAGAATTCAGGCAGGTCCGGTACCCTTCATCCTGCTGAAAAGCAATTTTCCTATCCTTTTGCAGCATAGACCCTGATTGCTACCTAAACCTTAGCTAGAGCTTACACGAGTGCGCCAGATACAACTGTAGCGCCTCGGCAAGGGTAATCCCTTGCCTTCAAATCGAGTCTACGCATCTGAATCCAACGAAAGACTTTAACAACAAGTTTAGGTAGCAATCAGGGTCATAGGTCGAGAAATCAGAAGTAATTTCTTTATTGTTTTCTTGAAAAGGCTTTTATCCTGATATAGTTTATCCATACATTGTTTTTGACTTCAATTCTTTGGATATGTTTTTAAAAGCATTATCAAAATCATCCATGTTGATTTTTTCCATGCCTTTCTGATCTCTTACCAAAGAATAGGACCAGGCAGTACTCACAAGGCTTTTGATTTGCGAGATAGTGAAGCCATCTGTATGACTGGTGAGAGTTTTTAAACTGACATCGTCATCTAATCTTCCCCCTTCTTGAATCGATTTTGTAAATAGCTTAAGGAGTTCCATGCGTTGAGGGTATTCGGGGAGGTCCAACTTTATCTCAGCAGGAAGTCTTCCCCCCAGCTTCTGTAGAGTGGGATGTGCTGTCGGGACTCCTCTAGTGTTTAATGTGGCAATTAAAAACAAGTTGTCGAGATGTTTGAGTTGATCGAGTTCTACAAACAGCTGGCTGTGCATAGCCTGATCCAGGAGCTCAATATTTTCAATCATCAGCACATAAAGTTGATCAGAGTCTTCGGAAGATTCTCCAGCTTGTTTTGCCGCGATGAAAAAATCTCTGAAATTTTTCCTCCTATTTGCTTTGAATTCATTGACAATACTGCCGCCATCGAGGATTTTTAAATGGTGATTCGGCACGCCAAGCATTTGAATAACCGCTTTTGCAAGGGTCGACTTTCCGGTGCCCGGTTGGCCATTGAGGATCAGTCCTCTCGGCCGTTTCAAGCCAAATTGAGGTCCTTTTCTATATGCGCAGACAATCGGCTCAATTTGATGAATAATCTCTTTAGGCAATGCTAATCCAAGTTCTTTTAGAGCATCGGCAGGGCTTAATTTACGAATTTTACCGGAATCATTTGGAATAGCACGTCCATGATTAATCGGGTTGACAACTTCGTCAAATGCGTTCTTAAAGTCTTCCATTGTCACTTTTTCCTTGTCATCTAATACACTGTTTAGCGATGCCGTTCGGACGATATTTTCAATCCCTGAGCCGGCTATGCCGCTTGTTATGACTGCCAGATGATCCAGATCGATGTCATCTGCAAGACGATTGTTTTTCACTAAAGAGCGCATATAATGTTCAAAAATCGCTTTTCTCCCCCTTCTACTTGGCAGGCCGAATTGGACTTTTGCATCTATCCGACCGTCCCTAATCAAAGCCTTATCGAAACGTTCTGGATAATTAGTAATCAAAAAAACGATGACATTCATCTTCTGAATTTCGCTCAGCTGAGTTTTCAGCGCATTGATAAAGTTGTGATCAAAGTTTTGAGTAATTCCTTTTGTTCCTCCGATGGAATCAGCTTCATCAATCACGACAGCATGAAGCGGTCCGCTTTTACCTGCTTCCCTTGGTTTTTTGAACAAATTACGTATGGCCCTTTCGGTTCCCCCAAGGAGAGAATCTTTTAAATCATCAGCGGATATAAAGGTGATTCTATTATTAGGAACATCGAGTACTTCATTTGCGAATTTTTTAGCAAATGATGTTTTCCCTGTTCCCGGCGGACCATAAAGCATCACTCCTTTTGTAGGTTTAATACCAAACTGTTTCATGAGATCTTTCAGATTGGCCCGATTGTAAAGAAGGAGACTTTTTGCCAGCTTTATTTGTTCTTCGGTGGGGCCGACTAAATCGATTTTTTCCAAAGCTTTTACCGGATCATGAATTTTTACTGAATCTCTTTTCTTAATGGGGCCTTCTTTCCCAATAATTTTTAGTTTTGTTTTTTCTTTATCGACAAAACCAAGAGAATTTTGTTTCAACTGAGATTCATCGAATGCCATAGAGTCAACGACGACGCTGACTCGTTTGCCCTCCTCCAAACTGATTGTAAAAGATTCCCCCGGACAAATTTTTTCGGGAATATAATAAAGGATAGCCTCTCGCAACTCATCCTGATTCATGTTTTTTATTTCGGATTCAATTTTTAATGTTAATTTTTTGAGGCTTCGAGCGGTATCGTCAAATACAAGCATTTTTTTAAGAACAGGATGAGGTGATAGTTTTATCTCTGTTTGTTCTCCCAATTTCCAGTGGCTTTTACCCTTTTGAATGCTAGGCAAAGGATCGACTCTGTCGATTTCAACAGTATATTCAAATTTGTCGACAAAAATATGGAATCGAGTTCCGAGCACAAACCTGTCCATTTTTTCTATGATTTCTTTTTTGATTGCAGAAGCCGATATCCACTTGCGCCTGCGGCTTCCCATAGAAGTCAGCACTTCATCCAGTTTAATATCAACAAACGTGGCTGGTATGGGGTTTCCCTTAACTACTTCTAAAAATTGCGAGGATTGAAGCTCAATATTTGATTTGGGAGACAAGTAAAAGGCTTTGTGACAGCGCGCGGCATTGTCTCCAATGCGCAGTATTCCGGAAAATTTTTCCTTCCCTTGTGAAACTTCTTTTAAAACGACTCTGATTTGACACCCATCTTGATAGAAAATCTTGGTTGTTTTCGCATTGATGTATTGATTTTGCAGTTTGTCAAGAATCATTTTCTTAAGATTTTCTTCAGAAAAAAGAAGAGGATGTGGAACTTCTTTATAAGATTGCATCTGATAATGTCTTTTCATGATCTCACGAAAAAGTGCTTCTTCCCGATTCATTTTTGCATCATAATTCTTTCCTTTCTCTTTCCGTTCTTCTTTTTTGATTGAAACATTGAATGTGAATGTAAGCCTGTCGTTTATCGGCTGCCTTGCGATCAGAAAAATTTGCGAATCTTCAGGAGTCTTAAAATAAAGTCTTGTTCTTTCTGCAATTTTATTGAAAAAGTTGTGACTTTTGGGAGTTTTGATTCCCTCGCCCCTTTCCAGCGTTAATGATAAAATTCGATTTTTGAAACACACCTGCAGGCTTTGACCAAATTGAAAAAAATGTCCATCCAAGCTCTTATGGAGGAATGCGCTCAACTCTGCTGAATCGATGATAATACTCTCTTCAAGCTCTCCCTTGCGTTCGGGCAACCCTAATGCAAAAGTTAGTGAATTCATAATTCGATGATTGGTTTCCGACGGGTGGAAAGGAGAAATCACAACACATTTATTATGGCTGACTGCTCCTAAGGATTCAAGATCCGTTTGCTGCTTATGAGACAGGCCTGCCGTCCCCGGATTTGTCATCCATTTCGCACGCACGGTTTTATAGACTCTGCCGCTAATTGTGACAAAAGTGGCATTTAAGCGATCAAAATCTTGAGGATTGAGCCAGACACAGTTTGCACAGGCTTCAGTGTATTTGATAATTTCGGCAATAACCTTTTCTGTTGTTGATGTGATGTTTCTTCCTGAGTCCATAAATTCCCTCCAGGGTTTCGCGTTTTTGTGATCGCGATTTGAACACACAACTCCTTGAATAGTGCATTCTTAAAAAGATTAAAAGCAAAATAGGGTTTTTTAAAAGAAAAAAAATCTTTTCCTTGAGAGAAAATTCGGAATGCATGTATGTCTTTGATATAGCAAGACAAAGGAGAATCCATGCTCAAAAAAGTCGATGTTTTCGCGCCTCCGGAAAACCCCTATAATACATTGCATTATATGACGGAAATGCTAGCCGCGGCACTCGTCAATCAAGGGATTCAAACAAGATTGTTTGACAGAAAAATCGCAAAAGATCCGAAAAAATTTATCGGCATGGTCTTTTCCGATCCCCCGGACTGCACTCTTTCATTCAACGGTCTTCTGCCCGATTCCGAAGGCAATTTCCTATGCGACTTGATAGCGATTCCCCATGTTGCTATATTAGCCTACTCCCCCCAGCATTTTTTTCCGATGGCAAAAAGCCCTTTTACAGTGATCTGCTGCATCGACCAGTTTCATGAGCGGTTTTTTAAAATGTTCGAAGGAACCCATACGCTTTTTCTTCCGCATGCCGCCTGGGCCGGCATCGAGTACAATGCGGCAGCAAAACGACCTTATGATGTTGCGGTGCTTGCCACATTTATGGATCCCGATGACGTGAGAAAAAGATGGACGAAGAAGTATTCCGCAGATGTTTGCCAAATTCTTGAGGAAGCCGCCGATCTCACCTTGGAAAGACCACTGGTCTCGTTTATCGAAGCGTTTAGCGAATGCATGAAATCCCCTCTTGCGCAAAGGCGGGTGGATCCTTCAAAATTGAATTATAAAGAACTGTTTAACGACTTGGAAGACTATATCAGAGCTTTAGACAGGGCCGAGGCTCTGCATGCTATCGAGGACTGCGAGATTCACGTTTTCGGCCATGGAAATTGGGAAAAATTTATTCCCAAGACAAAAGCTAAAATCACTGTTCACAAACCTGTAGATTTTTATGAAGCTGTCGATGTAATGAAGAAAAGTAAAATTGTCTTGAATTGCACCCCTCATATCAAGTATGGTGGACATGAACGATTTTTTACCGCCTTTATGTGCGGAGCTTTGCCGATTACAGGGCGCTATCCTTATTTGGAGAGCGTTTTTGAAGAAAATACTGTATACTACAGCCCACCAAATTGGGGGGATATGAATCTACTTATAGAAAGATATTTAACCGACTCCGCAGAAAGGCAAAGGATTGTTGAAGCAGGCAGAAATATTACCCTTGAAAAACATACATGGGATCAGAGGGCGGAGACACTTATCGAACAGCTCCCTCCGATTCTTGACATATTGACAAAATAGCATGTCCCGAGTCATAGGCATTATTCCAGCAAGATACGGCAGCTCCCGCTTCCCCGGCAAACCGCTGGCCAAAATTAATGGAAAAACACTTATCCAGAGAACTTATGAAAATGCCGGGCGCTGCAGTCTGATTGGAGATATTTATGTAGCGACCGACGACGCAAGAATTGCAGAACATGTCGAAAGCTTCGGCGCCCGGGCGATCATGACTTCTCCGCTCTGCCCGACAGGAACAGAGCGGGTCGTGGAAGCTCTGAAGGGAATGGATTTGCCCGAAGACGCGATTATTCTCAATATTCAGGGAGATACGCCCCTTCTTGAAACCTATATTTTTGAAGAAGTGATTGAAGCTCTGCGAAACAATCCGCTGGATGTCATGGCAACTGCGGCATGCCCGATTGTCAATGAAGAAGAGGCCAAAGACCCCAATATTGTTAAATGCGTTCTTGACAAATCCCTTCATGCCATGTACTTTAGCCGTAGCACGATCCCCTATCCGGCTAAAGAAACATGCCGATGTTTTCATCACCTGGGAATTTACGCTTATAGATACGAATTTATATGCCATTATGCTACACTATCCCCAACACCTCTGCAAAAAGCCGAGGATTTAGAACAATTAAAAATTTTAGAACATGGTTTTCGCATAAAAGTCGCTCTCGTAAAAAGCAGCAGTTTTGGAGTTGACAGACCCGAAGATATTAGAAAGATACAGCAATACATATGTCAGTAAAATATATTTTTATCACAGGAGGAGTATGTTCTTCTCTGGGAAAAGGAATTACAGCCGCGTCCATTGGAATGCTTCTTGAAAAGAAGGGGCTTAGCGTCGCCATGCTTAAATTTGATCCCTATTTGAATGTGGATCCAGGCACAATGAACCCTTACCAACATGGCGAAGTCTATGTGACCGACGACGGGGCGGAAACCGATCTCGACCTGGGCCACTACTACCGCTATACCGATTCCCCTCTTTCACGCGCTTCAAATGCCACATCGGGACAAATCTACAATACCGTTATCAAACGGGAGAGACGGGGAGATTATCTCGGCAACACTGTGCAGGTTATTCCCCATATAACCGATGAAATTAAAGAAAGAATCATTCAATGTGCCCAGCAAAAAGAGGGCATACAAGTCGTTCTTGTCGAGATAGGAGGAACTGTAGGCGATATCGAATCGCTCCCCTTTCTCGAGGCTATTAGGCAGTTTCAAAACGAACATATAGAAGAAACGCTTAGCATCCACCTGACATATGTCCCCTTTCTGCAAGCTGCGGGCGAAGTCAAATCCAAGCCCACCCAGCAATCGGTCCAGCTTTTGCGCGGGATCGGTATTTTTCCCGATATTATCCTGTGCCGCTGCGAGCAGCCTCTCCCCGAAGAAGTCAAAAATAAAATCAGCCTCTTCTGCAATGTCAAGCGCGAGGCGGTGATTGAGGAGGTCGATGTTGAATCGACCATCTATGAAGTTCCCATCAGGCTCCACCGGCAAAAACTTGACGAGATGATTTGCCGCGAGCTCAAATTGCCCAATCATCCCATTAATCTCGACAATTGGAATCGCATCATAGACACTGTTTTAAATCCCTCCTGCGAAATCACAGTGGGAATTGTGGGCAAGTACGTCCAGCATCAGGACGCGTACAAGTCGGTATTCGAGGCTCTGGACCACGGTGCTATCGATGCCGGCGTCAAATTAAATTTTAAAAGAATTGAAGCTGATAAAATTGAGTCTATCAACGATATTGCCGGTTGCGACGGGTACCTAATACCCGGAGGATACGGCAAGCGGGGCTGGGAAGGAAAGCTTTTAGCGGCCAAGTACTGCCGAGAAAATAAGATCCCCTACTTTGGCATTTGCCTAGGCATGCAGGCAATGGCCGTTGAATTTGCCCGCAATGTTGCAGGAATTGAAGGAGCAAACTCCACCGAAATCGATACTGCCTCAATAGATCCCGTTATATCCTTGCTCGAAGAACAGGAAGGGGTTGTTGATTTTGGGGGAACTATGAGACTAGGAGCTTATCCATGTACGTTAAAAGAAGGAAGCAGAACACTTCAGTCATATGGGCAAAAAAAGATCAGAGAAAGACATCGGCATCGCTTTGAATTTAACAACCGCTATCGACAAATATTGGAAAATCAGGGAATGACAGTTTCCGGAGTTTTTGAGGATGGCGATTTATGCGAGATAGTCGAGATTGAAGGGCATCCATGGATGATCGGCGTGCAATTCCATCCCGAATTTCAGTCGAAACCGACCGCACCCCACCCCCTTTTCCGCGACTTTGTCAAAGCTATCGTATTAAAAAAAAAAGTAACTGGGTCAATTGAGAGTGCCGCATGCGTCTAATTTTCGGACTATGAAAAAGAAACCTACACGAATTATAGGCATAGATTATGGGCTGGCGCGAATTGGAGTTGCCATTTCCGACGAGCTCAAAATAATTGCCTCTCCCTGCAGTACAATCCCCTGTCAAAAAAAGTTGGAAGAGACCGCAAAGATCATACTCAATGAGGTCGAATCGATTGAAAAGGCAAAAAATTGTGAAATATCAGAGATTGTCATCGGTATCCCCCTCCGTATGAACGGTCAAATCGGTGTTCAGGCCGATGAGGTCAAAGCTCTTTCCGATATCTTAAAATCCCTTATAGAAATCCCTATAGTACTTTGGGATGAACGGTTAACAACCGTTCAGGCAGAGCGTGCGCTAAGAGAAGGAAAAATGACCCGGAAAAAGCGGGTAAAAGTTATTGACAACGTCGCAGCCGCCATCATATTGCAAAGTTATCTTGATAATAAGAAGGGTCCTATATGAAATTCTGGCTGATGAAATCAGAACCCAAGGCGTATTCCATAGACGATCTCAAAAAAGAGGGATTTTCCGGATGGGATGGAGTGCGCAATTACCAAGCTCGTAATTTTATGCGCGATGACATGGACGAGGGGGACCTTGCCCTCTTTTATCATTCGAACGCCAATCCTCCCGGCGTAGCAGGAATCTGCCGCATTACAGAAACCGGCCTTATCGATCCTACAGCATTCGATCCGGAAAGCCAATATTTCGACCCAAAATCCTCCGATGACAATCCCCGCTGGATTATGGTTGAGGTCGAATATGTGGAAAAGCTTTCACGCTTTGTCTCTCTCCCTGAGATCAAAGAGCAGGATAATCTATCCGATATGAAGCTTTTACAGAAAGGATCGCGTCTTTCCATCATGCCCATTACAAAAAAGCATTTTAAAGCCATACTCAAACTTGGCAAATCCAAGTTTAAAGTCAGTTAACTTTTTTTTCGAATGGAACCCGCACTCGACTAATCTTTTGAGAGGTTAATTGACGGCAATATTGATTGCTTTCATTTTGAAGCAGTTCCAATTCTTCTTTTATTGTTTGCATATCTGCTCTAAGATTCTTGAGTTCTGCTTCTAGTGATTGGATGGTTCTATATGCATTTTCTCTATCTAATGCTGGATTGCAGTAGGATCCACCTTTCCTAACAAGTTGGGAGATAACAATAGCATCCGTTTTCCTAAATCGATCTTGGCTGTCCGACTCGAATATTTTATATTTGGCTATACTTTTTTCAATTTCGATAATTTTATCTTGAATATCTCTTAATGCATTTTGCTTAGTGTCAATTTCTTCTAAA
Source organism: Waddliaceae bacterium (assembly GCA_963783885.1). GTDB lineage: Bacteria > Chlamydiota > Chlamydiia > Chlamydiales > SLFE01 > SLFE01. The sequence continues at coordinate 81,457 of CAWAPJ010000005.1, forward strand.
GTATTTGTCATATTTTCTTGAAGTTCTTCCATGTTGATACTATCATCACTTTCAATTAAATGAGCATTTGTATACCGTTTTTGACCGGTATTGTTGATGTCATGGGGAGAAAACAATCTGCAGACGGGATGCACAAAAAATAAAGTCCATTCAATTACACTATCTACCGTCCGACAAGTATGAAACGAAGACAATCTCAGAGTCTTTCCCTCTGGAATGAAAACGCTTTCAATTCTTCCATTTGAAGGAGTATTAGTTTGTGAATTATTTTGAATCATAATTAAACCTCATTTGTTTTAAGGAACATATAAATGTAATACTTTTTATTTTTTTTGTCAAATAGTCGTATAGGATCATGATATTTTTAAAAAAATATTATGTTTTTTATTATCCTTGAATTTGTTAACATTAATTTCTTTCAATAATTTAGGAGGTCAATTATGTATAATATTAACGATGGAACATCAGGTTCTAATACTACCATTAACCCCACAGAGTCTAAGCCAAAAATTAATTACGTGGAAATACGCAATCGTTTATACGCCAGTTTATCGCTATCGAAAGAAGAGCAAAATCAAATTACGAAAATGACGAATTCAATTTTAAGAGACTATTGCGATCAGAAAAAGTCCAATGCTGAAAAGAGTGAGTAATCACCTCGTTAAAACAGCAATGTCAAGTTATCCGAAAAAGGTTTTGCATTTTTCCTTCGTTTGTGTTGCTAGCAGTCTTTGCAATTAAATAGTGATCAGCTCCTCTACTCACTTACACTTCTCAATTAAGTTGACACGTGCCGCGGCCGCGTGCACATTCTATTTCCCAAAAGTGTAATTTAAGTTCTTTCGGTATGAGCGATTTGACAAATCTAAACTCATAGCAGAGAAAAACTCCAATTAAATCTTTTGCTTTTTTGCAGATCTTTCTTTGTTGAGTCTACAGAATTCGCCCGCTATAGGTTGGCTGATTCCGTTCTCTTTGATATAGATCGCTGTTATTTGTTTCTTTGATCGGAATAATTCAAGCAATTTAGTTGCACTTGTATCAGTCATGTTACATGCGATAAGATTCAATTTAGTAATTTGAGAGTTAGTATTTTCCCAAATGGCATCTACTAGTTTTTCTACTCCCGAGTCACCAATACTTGTATCGGCAAGATCGAGACTCTTAATGCTTGTGTTTATCTTAAGAGCGTCTGTAATTGGGGTTAAAGTAGAATTATTAAGTCGTATACTGTAACGGTCTGACCATGTAGAACCTAAGACAACTTTTTCAATTGATTTTGTTTTAGCCAGACAAGCTCCAATTTTTTTGGTACTATGAATAAGATAAACCGTGGGTGGATAAAAATTTAATTCTATAATTGAAGAGCATTTCGCAACAGCATTGGCAATTTCTTCGTTTCCCTTACGAAATATTGCCATTGCATCAATTATTTTAAATCTTTGAAGAAATTGATCTAGGTCGATGACTTTACTAAGTTGTTTGTTTTTTAAATATTTTTTTGCTTCACATAACCAAATTAAGGATTGTTCATTATGAAAAGCACCCTTTACATTGGAATAATAATATGCAAGGGAAATAGCTTTGCTCACATCGCGCTGCTGCATTGTAGCTATTCTATACTCTGCCATATAATTGACTTTTGAAAGCTGATCAACTTGATTTTCTGATGACAGCATGCTCTACACCTCTAATTTAGAATATTGGAGTTAATAAGTTATATCACCCGAATGGAGAGAATGTCAAGTATATTCATAAGACATTAATTAGCTGCTTGAAAATATCCTCAACTTCTTCGTCACAGTAAAAAAGAAAAAATAGATTTCGAAAAAATCAATCAGATGAAATATGGATTGGCATCATTCTTTAATAAACATAGTAAAGCTCTGAAAAGAATTATTTACAAAATATTTTCAATAAATTTTTTGAATAAGAGAAGATCATCAAATAATCAGCATGGCATCGCCATAGGAGTAGAAGCGGAATCGGTCTTTTACCGCTTTTCGGTAAGCTTCCTTTATGAGTTCGTATCCTCCAAATGCCGAGACAAGCATGAGAAGCGAGGAGCCGGGCAAATGGAAGTTTGTTATAAGCGATTTGACAAATTGAAATTCATATGACGGGTAGATAAAGATATCCGTCTCCCCTTCACCGGGGACAATCTTCCCTCCAGATGCGCAAGATTCCAAAGCCCTGCATGTTGTTGTTCCCACGCATATTTGACGTTTTTGAGAGTGATTCAGATGCTGGGCGGTTTGCGGGCTGATTTTATAGAATTCGCTGTGCATGTCATGGCTTCGGATATCGTCTGTTTGCACCGGTTTGAAGGTTCCAAGACCGACATGGAGGGTCAGAATTTGAAGATGGGCTCCCTTAGCTTGCAATCCATCTAGGAGGTCTTCGGTAAAATGCAATCCGGCTGTAGGAGCGGCTAGTGCCCCCTTTTCCCTGGCGTAGACCGTCTGATAACGCTGCTCGTCCTCCTCCTTAGGGTCTCTGTCCATATAATGGGGAAGAGGCAGCGTTCCATATTTTTGCAGAAGGGTGTCAAAGTTATGAAATGGATCAAATCGGACGATTTTGTGGCCGTTTTCCAGTGTCTGTTCGACCTCGCAATGAAAACCGTCTCCAAAAACAATGCGGTGTCCTTTTTTTACCTTTCTTCCCGGTTTGCAAAGCACTTCCCATCTCGCTGGACCGAGACTCTTCAAAAGAAAAATTTCGACGGAAGCTCCCGTTTCCTTGTTGCCGACAAGCCTGGCTTTGATCACTTTGGTATCATTGAAAATGAATTGATCCCCCTCTTCGGCCCAATCGAGAAGATCTCGAAAACGCATCTCGGACAAATTTTCCGAAGCCCTGTCGACAACCATGAGCCTGGATTCATCCCTTTTTTCTAAAGGAAATTGGGCGATCAGCTCCTTAGGCAGATCATATTGGTAAGCAGATAAATTGTATAAATGGCTCATAAAAAAAGAACGCGAAGGGTATGAGTTCCTTCGCGTTTTCAGTACTTTATCGGCTGTGGGTATAGTCGGAAATTTTAATTTGCGCCACTTCCTCATTCCTATTAGGACCGGTCATGATCTCGATGCTGGCATCGGGGAAGGTCTTGGCCAGAATTTTTGCCGCATTGTCTCCCTGATGGGCCATAACTTCAATATCATCGATTGAAATTTTTGGAAGATTTCTATAATGCAGGTCGTTTTTTCCGGTTACAAGATGTACAGGAAAAGGTGTCACGACGCCTTCATACACTCCGGTTTTACTCATCACCATATGCCTGGTGCTTTCCAGAGCATTGGCAACCCTGCGATCAGAATTTTCACTGGTGCATCCCTGATATCCTACTTCATCGGCACGGACATGCCAATACGGATTTTCCGAATACATGGACAGGTGAAATACATGCGTCCTTTCGGCTATAGCTGCGGCGGCGAGTCCCTCTTCCGAAATGGGACGGTTGAACTTATTGGGCATCATTGACGAGAGGTAGTCTTCGACTTCCACTTCGTTGACAATGCTGATAGTTCCGCCAATATCATAGACAAAGACCATGCCGCGATAATCTTTCCCGTTGATGGATACAACAATATCGCGATCGTCGGGAATGATCGCGATCTGATAGATGCCGGGAAACTCTTCTCCCCATTTTAAACCTTGAGAGAGCGCTTGAACCCTATTCCCCTTCGGAGAAAATCTGGTGGCAATCCTTTTGTTTTTATAGGGATCATACAGATTATACGTTCCCTTGACCTCTATGTCGGCATGAGGCGCATCATGCATCACAAGCACTCTGATTGTAGGAGGCTGAGTGTTTTCATCGGAGACAAAAACGCTTTTGAGCTTATCCCATATGCCCGCTTGCAGCGGGGCTGCACTAACTGAGCAGATTATGCAGGCGGCGAGGAATCTGAGAATCATCTTATTTCTCCTTAAAATTTTCCTAAATGCTGATAAGCCAGGTGGGTCGCAATGCGCCCCCTGGGAGTTCTTTTTAAAAATCCTATCCCGATGAGATAAGGTTCCACAACATCTTCGATTGTCGAAGGCTCTTCTCCAACAGCCACTGAGATCGTATTGATGCCCACAGGACCTCCCTGATAATGATCGATAATGATACCCAGTATCTTTTTATCCAGCTCGTCGAGTCCCAGTTCGTCAATTGAGAGCATTTGCAAGGCTCTGCAAGCGACCTCGCTGTTTATTCGGTTGTCAGCTTTAATTTGCGCAAAATCCCGCACCCATCTCAGTAAGTTATTGGCTATGCGGGGCGTTCCCCGCGACCTTTTGGCAATTTCATCGGCTCCTTGTAAATCGATCGAAATATTCATGATCTGGGCAGTTCGTTTTACAATATCGGCCAATACCTTGGGCGTATAATACTCTAATCGGCAAGAAAATGCAAATCGAGATCTTAAGGGGCCGGTTAAATGACCCATGCGGGTCGTGGCTCCGGCCAGAGTGAATCGGTTCAAATTGACTTTGACAGAGCGGGCGCTAGGACCGCTGTCAATAAGCAAATCGAGCGTATAGTCTTCCATGGCAGGATAAAGATATTCTTCAATCACTCGGTTAAGTTGATGAATTTCATCGATAAAAAGTATGTCGCCTTCCTCCAGATTCGTCAGCAGGCCGGCCAGATCTCCCGCCTTTTCGATAACAGGTCCCGATGTGACGACCACATTAGTGCCCATTTCTTTTGCCAAAATATTAGCCAGAGTCGTCTTACCGAGCCCCGGAGGACCGCTGAACAGGCAGTGGCCGAGCGGCTCTTTTCTTTGCTTTGCCGCTTCAATAACAACCGCAAGTCTTTCACAAATAGATTCTTGGCCTTTAAAATCTGTCAGAGACTGAGGACGTAGCGGTTCTTCAAATTGCGAGTCTTCTTGACAAAATGACGATTCAATAAACGTTTCGGTCATCTAATACAGTCCTAATGCATTCAGGAATACGATTATAATCAATAAGGGAGCCACGTATTTAAAGCAAATCCAAACATACGCATTGAACAGCCTGTTTTCTTTCAGCTTTTTGGAGGCGCCCAAATGCAGTTCCTTGAGTGCATTCCCGATCCCCCATTTCCAGCCAACCAGGGCTATGGCGAAAAATCCCCCTAATGGAATCAATATACTTGTAGCGGCAAAACTCATCAACTGTAGAATATTCATCCCCCAAAAGGTCACGTCTTTCAAGACATTATTTGACAGTGCGCAGGGAAGTCCTACCAGAAAAACACCGGCAGCGACCAGGGATACAGCTTTCGATCGCTCCCACTGAAAACGGTCGATGAGGTAGGCGATGGCCGGTTCCATTGCGGAGATTTGAGAAGTCAAGGATGCCAGGAAGACGAGAAGGAAAAATAGAAGCGCTAGAAAATAACCGCCGGCAATTTTGCTAAAAACAAGGGGAAGCGTTTGAAAAAGGAGTCCCTCTCCCGCCCCCGGTTCCATGCCCACGGAGAAGACTATCGTAAATACGGCGATGGCGGAAAAAAGCGATACAAGGGTATCCATAATGACGACAGGAAAACAGCTGGTGACAATATTGTCATCTCTTTTGAGATAGCTCCCGTAAGTGACCATAGTCCCCTGTCCGATGCTCAAGGTAAAAAATGACTGGCCGAGAGCGATTAAGAACATCATAGGGGTGACTTCATTCCAATCGGGGCTGAACAAAAACCGGAGCCCCTCGAAAGCGTTTGGCAGCAAAATTCCTTTGACCACCAGAATCAAAAGAACGAAATAAAGAATGGGCATGATGATTTTATTGCCCCTCTCGATCCCCCCTTTGACACCGCTGACCAGAACAAACCAGCAGAAAATCAAAAAAAGGCTATGATAACCGACCCCCCACCAGGCAGAACTCATCAGGGATGCGTGGTGCGCCCCGACCTCATGAAGGCCGGAAAACGACGAAATACTACCTTTGATTGCTTCGAAAAGGTATCCGACTATCCAGCCGGCGACAGCGCTGTAGAAGGAACTGACGATAAACCCCGTGATAATTGTGATGCCGCCAAGCCCTCCCCAAAGCTTGCTGTTTCCAACAGATGAGAAGGCGCCCGCAGGGCTTTTTTGCGTGGTACGTCCAATTAAGACTTCGGAAATAAAGACGGGAAAGCCGATCGCCAGCAGACACAAAAGATAAGTGATAACAAAAATCGCCCCTCCATTACTCCCCACGACATAAGGGAAGCGCCAAATGTTGGCGAGTCCGACAGCCGACCCGGCCGCGGCGAAGATAAAACCGACCTTTGAACTCCATGCTCCACGCTTCATAATGGCTTCGATTTTAAAGGAGTGTTGCAATAATTTAAAGTAAAAAATATTCTTTCATTGCTCACCTTAATATTTATTGAGAAATATTTTATTAATAATAGATTTTAAAAAATAGATATAAAAGGTGTATGGGTGTGTTGCCTAATTCTTAAGGAAATTTTTGAACCTGATTTTTAATCAATAAATCAGGCACGACATTGCCGACAAAGAAAAAGTCTCCCTCATTTGGTACTTCTCCAAAAAAAAGATACAATAAAACGGGATCTTCAATTTTATCTGCAAAATCAAGGGGTGTTTGGGAATAAACTATCAAATGTTTAATTTGTTCCCGGGCAATAGCTAAATCAATTCCTCTTTGCCTCTTTTTTTCCTTCACATAATAAAGACCAAAATAATCATAACCCTTGGTTAGAGAATATTTTTCAAGATCCCTAACGTACATTTCCTTGTCATCGGCAAATACAATCTGTGCAAGCGGTTTTTTATGGGGACAGAGATTTTCAATAAAATAATCCAAAACAGCAGATTTCGCATTTCCATCTCCCACATATAGTACTCCCCTGTCGTAGAGAGCTTCAGTCTGTAGAGTGAATCTTTTTCGATCCAAAGGGACGTTTCTTCCCAGCTGGATTCCTAAATCCTGCAAAATTTTACGCGTCACTTCTGCTAATTGCGGGGTTCGACTTGTCAATCCTACAACCGTAATGTCTTTTTCCTTGTATTTCTCAATAAGACCCCTAATTCGTTCATCGATTAAAGTGAACTCCAGATGCTTTTGCAAAAGAGTGTCGAATGAACAGAATGCCTGCCTAATCTCTTTTTCAGAGTGAATCTTTTTTTTATTAAAAAAATCTCTCAATCCATAGTAGCATGCGGGATTTCCCAAGGTTGTCTTGGAGCGAAAGAGCGTGTCATCTAAATCGAGAACAACCAAAGTATTTTCCTGTACATACTTGTCAATCGTCATGATGTCCTCGCTTTCCAGGACTTGGACAGACGATGCATGAAGGAAAACAGGAACAAGAATGCAAGAAAAGAGAAGCCGAATTTTCTGAATCATGCTAAAAAAAATACTCTTCCATTTTTTTCTTGTCAAACAAACGAAGCAGGGTTTAAAAAATATTTTTGATAATTCTTTTACAACAATTAACCTATCCTTTAAAGTGCCTTTACATTTGGGTGTTTAAATTTAAATATGAGAACGCTAAAATGGGTGTTTAACCCGAGGTGCTATTATGACCGAAGTTGCCGAAATTGATAAGATAAGCAAAACAGACTATGATCCCTTTGTCGGCGATTATAGTTTGCAAACCCTTCTTACCATGATGCTTGTAGACAAAATTGACTCAACCGATAAGCAGACGCGGGAAGAAGTGGATATATTAACCGACAGGCAGAAGAGGATTGAATTTCTCAATAAATATCTCCGCGCCATCAATTCCAACACAAGCAACAAAGACGGATCGGTTAAAACGTGCAATCTTGAAGATTTAAAACAGGAAGGGCTTGAGCTTCTTGAAGAGGCGGACAATAGAAAAGCCAGAGCGGAAGAACTTAAAGGCCAAGTTGAAGAACTTAAGGAAAGAGAAGGCGACCATGCGGCAGAAATTGCCAAGCTGGAAAAAGAAATCAGCTGGCTTGAAGAGTCGGCCGAAGAAATTTATACGGTACTACAAAGCTGTGACATTATTGACAAGGATAATAACCCCGTTAAAGTGCCTAAAAAATATTCTGATGCTGTAAGAACAAAAATTATTGAAAATATTCGCTCCTACAGTAAAATGCTACAGTCAAGAAACAATTATCAGTCACAGGTTGTTTCTCGATTCAACAATGAGCGGCACGAAGTGTTGATGCTCGCCAAAGATATGGCTAGGTCTCTGCATGAGATCCTGAAGAAAATGGCAAGCAATATTAGAGGTTAATGATGAAAATTGATTCCGTAACAAGCGATCGTTCGTTTATCGCCCCGACGGCAGATAATGAACAGGTGTCAGTAAAAAAGGCAGCTCCGGCAGGCATCGCCGAATGTACCGATAGTTTATTAGGTGAAACTCCAAGTGAAAAAGCTAAAACGGATTTTTCTCTCAATCAAAAATCCAAATCTGTTGTCCTTCGCGAAAAAGAGATGGCCGTATGGCAGAACCAGGTAGCCGAGCTCCTCCACAATTTTACCGATATCTATGATCAAAATCTCCAAAAAGGGCAAACAGAACTGCAAGACAACCTGCTCTCCTATTACAAAGCCGCGGCGCCGGTTGTAAGCGATGAAGCTTCTCCCGAACTTAAAGAAATCATCGAGGATGTCAACGAAATTATTGAAGTTTTCGAAGACGACAGCTATGACGATGATTTCAATTTTGAAAAAACGATGCTGTGCTTCCAGAAATTGATGCTCAAATCGGTTAAAGATGATGCCGAGACTCATCAGAGCATGATCAAACAATTTGAAGACGAGCTGAGAAAAATCGGGAAAAAACGTAATAAGGAACTTCAGAAAATTATCAACCGCATGAAACGAAAAAAGTGGTTCAATGCTCTGCAGGCTACAGGAGTCGCGATTGGAGGTGTTGCCGGAGTTATTGCCCTGACAGTGGCTTCCGCTGGTACAGCAACGATCGTCGGAGCAGCTGCTGGAGCGGTAATTTTAACCGGTATGGGGATTGACAAAGCAGCCGGCAGCCCTACGGAAAAATTGATCAAAGATATCACTCCCGATGCGCTCATCGATTCGGTGAAAGTTGGGCTGACCTTTGTCGGGACACTCCTCTATAGCTTAAATAAGCTTCTGATTATTCCAATGATTTTCGACTTGCTTTCTGAAGGTGGAAAAGCAGTGACCGAGATACAAAACAGCTATACGGAAAAGAACATAGAAAAGCAGAAGAACAAAGCTAAATTGCGTTCGGAGTCTATTGATGATCTGAACAATCATTTGGAGTTTTTAGGCAATATTGTGAAGCAGTGCCACCAAATTATGAAAGATACCGTCAGAAATCCGCATATATTTTCTGACTAATTAAAGTAGGTGAAGTTATGAGTACAGAAACTAAAGGCATAGAGGGAGGAGTCAAGATCGCCTCCACAACCGATGAATTAAAGAGCGAAACCTCTCTCAATGCGTGCGATAAAAAAGTCGACGCGCAGAAAGGGAAAATTTCCTCTAATAAAAAGGCCAATGAGAAAGCGCTCAAAAGGGCCCAGGAACTCTCATTCGACGAGTCTTTCAGCCTGCTGGATAAAATAGACACTAAACAGCTTTCGATCGAAAGCTTACTAATCCTCATGTCTCAGAATATCCTGCAAGGGCAAGTCCAGATGTGGATTGTATTAAGAGACCTTGTGAAAGCCGCAACAATAGAAAGAGAAAAGGCGATGAAAAACCAGGAAAAAAGCCACACCAGCCTGAATATGTGGATGACACATGGTTTCAATGTCGCAGCGGCGGTAGTTCCCCTAGCTCTTTTGGGATATGATTCAGAAGGTTTCAAGGACACCGCTCAATTTTATGGCCAGGGCGCCCGCGCTGCAGGCGGATTTACACAAAGCTTCAATAGCCAGGAAATCGATGTTGCCCGCATGAATGAAAAAGTCATATCTGAAGAGTATCAAGATTTGAAGCAGCAATTAGAGCAAATTATTGCCCGAGAATTTGATAAAGTTATCCAAACACTTGCTCAGATGCAGCAGATCAGATTGCAGTCTATGAGATAATTTGGCAGTAAACGTCGGCGTCGCCCCAGGCAAAACGGCCCGGAAAGCGGCGCAGGATTTCCAGGGAATTGCTAGAATCATACTCAGTGAGTGGAAAGCTGACCGAGATGACTTTTGTCCCCGAGGGGAGCGCGGCAATATTTGCCGTGAGCTTTTCGATATCTTCGTCTTTTAGGCAGGTTCCAAAAAGATAAATGACCGATGCCCCCTCCAGCGAAGACTCGGTGAAATCTTCACAGCGGAACTCGATATTCTCCAAATCACAGCTCTTTTTGATAATTTCCGCAATTTCTACAAACTCCGGAACAAACTCAATCCCCACAACCTTGCAGCCAAGCCATTGATTGAGCCAGAAGCAAGTCCTTGCTCTTCCGCACCCAAGTTCAAAAACCATATCGCCCGAAGTCACCTCGCACTTTTTGCAAATTGTCTCAAGTGTTGTCAGAGGCGTCTCTCCATAGGCATAAATATTCTCTTCTTGCTTCGATTTGAGAAAGTCCCGGCTCACTTTGTAAGGATTTTTAAACATATAGCCGAAAACAAGGAGAAGGTCGGCCTTTGCAAATGAAAATTTCCGATAATATCTGGCAACGGACCTCCAGTACTCGGTAATGAAAAACTGCGACGTTTTCAGGCGTATCTTCAAAAGCTCAAAAAAATTGCTGTTCTCATTCATGTTGGTAGCAATATTATGCTGGCAAGTTTAGCGACGACGATAAAAATCCAGGCAGACATCACATCATTGAACGCCGTGACGATCGGGCCGGAGGCTACAGCGGGATCAATGCCGATCCGGGAAAATATAAAAGGAGAAAAGCTGCCCAAAGAGGTTGAAGCTGTGCAGGCGCCAAAAATTCCCAGAGAAACTGTGACAGCCATGGCTATGGGGGTATAAATTACATTTTCACCGGATGATGCGGGATTGAAGCCAAGCAAAGTCAGAGAATACACGACGACGCCGCAAATACATCCGAAAACAAGGCCGATTGAAAGGCCCATAATGATTTCTTTGACCAGCATCTCCCTCTTGCTCTTCACCGTCAATTCACCCGAAGAAATTCCTCTCACAAGAAGCGTACTGATCTGTATGCCGACATTGCCCGAGAGTCCGGCAATCAGCGGAACGAGAAAAGGAACAATGACAAACCACTCATAACCCTCGAAAAGCGTCAGGCTGACAAGGGTTGTCAGTCCCGCGCACATGGTGACGATAAGCCAGGGAGCGCGCCAAAAAAATCGTTTGATAATGGGATCATATTCGTCGAAATCCTCTGCGGTACCAGCGATATTGGCGATTGTGTCGTCCATAATGTCTTTCATGGCCTCGACGGCGGCCTCGAAGGGGATCACGCCTACAAGCTGGTGGTAGTCGTCAATAACGGGAAGAGATGGTAATTCATAACGCTCCATGATATCGACAACTTCATCCCGGTCGGTATCGACCGTCACGGTATGAAAAAGAGGCTGCATCACCTGCCGTATGGGTAAGTCGGGACTGTTGATAATGAGATTCCTCATCGGGACATGGCCGCAAAGTTCATCATAATCGTTTAGAACAAAGATTTGGCCGGTGACTTCAACGCCCGGGTGGGTTCGAATCTGCCCAGCGACTTCGCCGATTGTTGTCGATAGATGAAAGGCGAAAAATTCGTCGGTCATTAGCCGGCCCGCGCTGTCCCGATCATGTTTTTGCAGTTCCCGGATTCGATGGCCGATCTTAGAATCGATCTGCTCCATAATCCTCTTGTATCGCCTGTCGGACATGTCGTCTAACATCCAAACAGCTTCTCCGGGAGGCATATTTTCCAAAAGCTGCACGATATCTTTGTCGCGAAGCTGCCGGAAGATCGCGGTGCGCGTATTGCTTCCGGTGTTGATCATAAAGACGATTTTCGCGTCCAAGCCGGGAAGGTTATCGTAAAGGACCGATCTTGCGGGAGCAGGCAGGCGGGAGGCGGCATGCGCCAAGTCGATCGGATCGTGCTCGCTTGCAATTTTTGCCACATAGTGAAGGGTTATCTGCGAGGTTTGTTGATGGAAAGCCTGCTCGAGTTTTTCAATAAGAAGGTCGTTTAGCTGGCCTGTACGCGTATCGTAGATCTCCCCCGAGTAGACAGGTCTTTCGCCCCGCTCTTTTTTGATCTCGTTTTCGTTAGCCACAGAGCCACCTAAAATATCACACTTTTCTCCTCGAATCATAACCCATAGAGAATTAAAAGATAAGATATCTCTTATAAATCAGGGTTTTTTCTGGCAAGGTGCTTTAAAAACTGCTGGAATCCGTTTGTCGAGCGAAGATCTCGAAGCCATTCATCATGAATGAGTTCTTCCAAAGAGGGCAATGATCCGGCAACTTCGGCCCGTTCGATATAGTGCATGGCCGCCTGATAGTTGCCCTGTAGCGAGTAGAGGCAGGCTAGGTTGTAATAGGCCGCCTCGTTGCCCAAGGATCCGGCTCGAAGAAATTTTTCTTCAGCCTCTTTCATCAACTTTTCCGTATAGCGGTAATGAACCGGATCATGAACGAGTTCAGCCAGGTTGATCAGCGAGATCCCCCATTCATTCCAGGCAAGTTCGTCCTCGGGATCTCTGGAAAGCACATCCTGAAACAGCTCGAGAGACTTTTGAAAGCAGTCAACGTCGGACACGAGTTCCCCAAGATGAGAGAATGCAATGGCCAAATGATATTTGGCCAAGTAGTGTTCCGGATCGACAATCAGGGTTTGCGAAAAGACCTTGATAGCCCGCTCATAATATTTTTCGTCGTCTGAAAAGTCTCCGAGAAAATCCAAAGAACACCCGTAATTGTATAGCCAATCGGGATTGATTGTTTTGGGATTATGATGCAGATGATACAAACGGATGGCTTGCTCGAATTTTTCGGACGCGGCCTCGACCCATCGCCTATCTTGAGTCATTTCCCCCATTTTCATCAGGGCGACTCCCCATTCGTTCCAAAAAGTCAGAGGCATGACACTCTCGAACTCCAAGGCGCGTGAATAATATTTGACCGACTTTTCAATAAGAGAAACGTTCTCCTGAATTTCCCCGAGTATATGGTAGGCAGAGGCCATGCCGTACCAAAGATCGGGATTGCTTTTGTGCAGTGAAATTCCGTATTTAAATTTTTCTATGGCCTGATTAAAATAAGAGACATCCTCGAAATAGCGCCCGAGTTCAATGAGACACCGTCCGTATGTGATCCAGTGAGCTGTATTTTCAGGCTGGAGTTCCAGACATCTTTGAATGATAACCTCTGCCCACTTCAAATAATCGAGCCGTTCCTTGTAAACGCCCAGGAGCATTTGAGTTTCCGCCCAGCTGCTTAGAATGGGAGCGTGGTCGGGTAAAAGCGTATTGGCTTTGAGAAACTTATCCAAAGAAGCTTCGAGAAGCTTCGGGTTTTGTTTATCCTTGCCTGTTTTGCTGAGGTGTTCGGCCCACTTAAACCAAAGGGAAGCCTCATCGGGGTTCAGCTTAGCCGCTCGGTCAAAACTTTTATGCGCCGAGTAAAAATATTTTTCCTCCATCTTGATCTGCCACAAACGCTGGTCAGTGCAGGCCAGGTTGAACCACCCTTCAAAAAATGAAGGGGACGATTCAACAACTTTTTGATAGAGGCTTGATGCTTTTACCAGAAGATCATTGCGTGACACAAGACAGGCGAGATCCACTAGAGCATTACCGTAGTCATTCCAGAACATCGTCCCTGTCAATTTCAGACTATCGGCTTTCTGATACTTTGCTATCGCTTCGACAAAATCTCCGGCCTCTCCCGATTGCTTGGCGATATAATGCCAGCAAACGCCCCAGTACCAGAAAAAATGAGGTTCGGGATTTTTTTGGAATTCTTTGTTCTCGCTGACTTTTTGATATTTGTCGTTGGCTTCATAAAAAAAGGCGGGTTCTTCTTTTTTAACCCCTAGTTCTACTAGAGCATTTGCCCATACTGTATGCGCCTGATAACAACTTTCATCCAACTCAAGGGCCAGCTTTGAGGTTTCGCATGCCAGTTCAAGATTTTCGATTTTTGATCCGTGAAGCCCGTAGGCGATCGCCTGCTCTAAAAGAAGGTCGACATTATCAGGACAAAGTTTTTTGGACGTTTCAAACGAAACAACAGGTGCTGACTCCCCCTTTTCCAGCTCTTCTTCACCAGCCATAATGAACATTTTGGCCAGAAGAAATCGATCATCTTGGCTAAGTTTTTTCCAGCGGACAGCATTTCGATAAGGATCTAACAAATCGAAATTTTTTGTTGATGAGATTTTTTCAAATGTCTCGCGCAAAGAAAAGCTCATAAGTTAGTGTTCTATCCCATAGCGGCTGTATTCCGCTTATGGGGCTCCTAAAGAAAAAAGTTACTCCAAACGCATATTTATTACAATGCGCTAAGCAAATAATATAGCATAAATAGCTGAATATTAATAGAGGTAGTAGTTAAATTGTCTCAATATAGGTTTCCTTGTATAGTCAATTATCATGAATAGACTCTCACTTGAAGACGCTTACAGCCGCATTCGTTCGAGGATAATAAGAACTCCTATAATCCAATCCGAACTTTTAGACAGAAGGCTGGGAAAAGGACATAAAATTTATTTGAAATGTGAAAATTTTCAAGTGACCCGCAGCTACAAACCGCGAGGCGCCCTGAATGCGCTAATGGTTAAATCCTGCAACGCAGTCATTGCGCGCTCAAGCGGCAATTTTGCCCAGGCGCTCTCATGGGCGGGAAATCAGCTTGGAATACAAGTTTTTGTTGTCATGCCAAATGATGCTCCAAAATCCAAAATTGAAGGGACCAAGATGTGGGGCGCCAAAATCATTCTGGAATCGCCCGCTTATGAAGCGCAATACAGAAAAGTTGATGAGCTTTTAGAGGAAAATCCCGGAGCCATACGCCTCTCCCCTTTTGACGATTATGATGTTATTTCCGGACAGGGTACAGTCGCTTTTGAAGCGCTTGAGGAGCTAGAGAGCTTTGCTCATTTTTTCGCTCCAATCGGAGGCGGCGGGCTGATGGCCGGGTGCGCAGCGGCAGTCAAAAAGAAAAAACCTCAAACGAAAATCATCGGTGTCGAGCCCGAAGGGGCAAACGATTACTATTTGTCCCGGAAAAAGGGGGAAAAGTGCTCTTTAGACAATGTTCATACCATAGCAGATGGTCTGAGATCCCCAACAGTCGGCGAGAAAAACTACCCCATCCTTAACGAGTTCGTTGACGAGGTCCGGCTGGTTTCCGATGATGATATCGTCAAAACCATGAAAATCCTTTTTGAAACTGCCGGCATTGTCGTCGAGCCTTCCGGAGCTGCCTCTTTAGCTGCGCTGGTCGCAGAGCCTGAGTGGGAACCCGAGGGAGACATGCTTTTTGTCATCAGCGGCGGCAATATCGATCCCGAGTCATACATCCACTTTACATTATAGACAGCCGTATGCTAAACTTTTCTTTTAACTTTTAACTTGGCGATTTAATGGATAAACGCACTCTTATTTTTGTTTTTTCGATGACCGTAGCACTCCTGGCTATCAATACTTTTTTTTCCTATTGGAACAGACAATCAGTCGATGAGTGGACAAAACAGCAAGCAGCTAAAAAGGAAAAGCTCAGGCAAGAGCTGCAGCAAACCATCGAGCAAAACACTGTTGCCATACAAAATCTTCCCGTCGTTTCCGTCGAGGGCAAAGACAACAATTTCTACGGATACGGAATTAAAACAGACGATTCTTTGATTCTCATTAAATGGAAAGACAAGGCGCCCGGTGAAGTTTTCGTCCAAGATGTTAAATATACCCTCGCCGGTCAACCGGATCTTCCGGATAGTCCCGCTCTTTATCGCTCCAAACCCGGATCGCTTGAAACAAAAACTCTGCCAAACTTCGGCAGCTTTAATCTACAGCTTGTCTTTTTACCGCGGGAGAAGGATAAAAAGCCCCAATCGGCTCTTGGCGAATACCGAAATACCCACCTGTCTCTTCCAATTGAAACATTAGCCAATGAATTTCCCAAAGAATTCAGAAATCAAGCACCGAAAGGAATCGCTGTCGCCTTATTAAAATCGGGCGGCAAATATATCCCCGTCGGAATTTATACGACTGGACAAGAGCTTTTGGTTCCGCTTTCGGATTTTTCCTATTTGGCATCTAGCCTGCAGCAAATCAAGCCCAAAGAGCCCTATGCCAAAACAGATGGCAAAGAAAAGTTTTATGTACTGGAAAACGACTATCAGCAGCTTGTGTTTTCTAATAAGGGGGGTGCTTTATCGGAAATTAATCTCCCTTTTCGAACTTCCAAAAATCAGAAAAGCGTCGTCAAAGAAATCGGTTTTGACCGGGAAATGGTCGAATACTACCCTCAAAACGCCATGTTTCCTTCACAGCCCTATTATTCCCCTTCAACAAATAGCAAAATGGATTTCCACGAGTCCGGAAAGCTGGGAGGCTATTACCCGCTGATAAGGCGAAATCTCATTCAGAAGCCCCCTTATCAAACTAAGATTATTGATCCCGCCTATTACGCCTTCAATATTGTTTCGGAATACCCCGAAGTTGCCAATTTGGTATACAATGTGAAACATTTCGACGAAAAATCCATTGTGTTCGAAGCCAGGCAGCCTCACCGCAAAATCACCAAAACGTTCACAATCGCTCAGGAGACAGCTGATCAACCCTACGTTCTCGATCTGACGGTCGATATCGAAGGAGACAGCCGCGGCCTGTGGCTGACTACAGGCATTCCCGAAGTTGAGTGGATCAACGGCGGAGTCGCCCCCGCTTTGAAATATCGCATGACTTCTTCAAAAGGAAAGTCTCAGGTTGAGTCCATTTCACTTCCCGATCCTATAGTCACAAATTCTACGCATCTGGACTGGATCACAAATTCGAATGGTTTTCTTGGAACCATTGCCGACCCATTGACAGAAATAGAATCCGGTTTCAAAGCCGAAAAAGTTTCCGGTCTAACCGTTCCCTCTCGGCTTGTGGTTATCGATCAGGAATACAACCTGTTTAATCCCGAAAATATGCCCGGGTACATGATGATGCTTCCCTTAAACAAAAAGGGAGGGAGCATGCATTTCCGCATTCTGGCAGGCCCCTTTGCGACGAGCGTTCTCACAACTGTCGACAATACATTTTCCGATCCGGCGACCGGATACAATCCCGACTACATTTCCAGCCAATCCTTTCACGGATGGTTTGCCTTTATTTCTCAGCCATTTTCCAAATTCCTTCTGATGCTGATGAATTTATTTCACAGCCTTACAGGCTCTTGGGGCTTTTCCATTATCCTGCTTACAATTGCTCTTCGATTAATGCTGTATCCTCTGACTGCGTGGTCATTTAAGTCGACCAGAAAAATGCAGGAAATTTCCCCCAAGATCAAGAAAATCCAGGAGAAATATAAGAAGGATCCCAAGAAACTGCAAATTGAAATGGCTAATGTCTATCGAGAAGCGGGCGTAAACCCCTTATTCGGATGCCTCCCCTTATTAATCCAACTGCCGTTCCTTATCGGTATGTTTGATTTATTAAAATCTACATTTGAACTTCGAGGAGCCGGTTTTATTCCCGGATGGATTGACAATTTAGCCGCTCCGGATGTTCTCTTCAGCTGGGATTACCCGATTTTCTTTATCGGCACTGAATTCCATCTTTTGCCCATCATCATGGGACTTTGTATGCTTGTGCAAACAAAAATCATGAATAAAGCGAAAGATCCATCGACAATGTCCGATCAGGAAAGACAGATGCAGGGAATGGGCAACATCATGGCTGTTGTATTCGCTATCTTTCTTTACAGAGCCCCTTCCGGACTCTGTATTTACTGGATATTCTCAACCATTTTAGGAATTATTCAGCAAAAATGGGTCAATTATCAATACTCAAAAAAAACAACCGTCAGCACACAATCAGAAACTATTGAAGTGAAAGCAGAAAAAAAGTCGCGACGCAAACGATAAGAAAGTTATTATACTCAACACGTGTTATTTGAGTCTGAAAAGTAAATTTTTTAATAAAAAAACACTTTTTTTATTGATTTTCTTAAACTAATTTAGCAGACTTATATTTTAATAGAGGTGTACCGCCATGCATGCATGGAATAACTTTCTGGAAAAACAGAGAGATGAACTCGGATCACAAATTGTCAAAAAGTGGCTTGATCCTTTAAAGGTCGTCAGTTTCGACGCTGGCAATCTTTATCTTGAAGCTAAAGATCACTTTCAAGCCCTTTGGTTTGAAGAACATGTGAGAAAAAAAGCCGAGCATGACCTCCTAACCAACAATCACCGTAAAATCAAGATACATTTGAGTATCGAGAATGCCCGCCCTTTAAAAAAATTTCAAAACCGTAAAAATCAAAAGAAAAAATACGACTACCATGACCAGAAGCCTTTCAAACTGATCTTTGACCAATTGGATCCTCATTGTACCATGGGAACTTTTGCCCCAAGCGACGCTAATATGGTTCCCTATAAGCTCATGTCTGAAATCATTAACTATCAGACAAATCAAGTGTCCGAAGACTTTTCGGAAAAAGAGCTCATTACATTCAATCCTGTCTTTCTGTACGGAACCGCCGGCACCGGTAAAACCCACCTTGTCATGGCAACTGCAAGTGCCTTAAAAGAAGCGGGCATCAATGTTGTTTACGCACGCGCCGAAACGTTTACCGACCATGTTGTCTCTGCAATTAGAGCCGGAGAGATGAGTACTTTCCGACAAACATACAGAAATGCCGATATTCTAATTCTCGACGATGTTCATGTTTTTTCCCGCAAAGGAGCGACCCCAGGAAGACTGTTTCATACCTTTAACGCCCTTCATCTCAGCGGCAAGCAGATCATTCTGACAGCTAATTGTCTTCCGCAGGAACTCCAGCATATAGAACCAAGGCTGATTAGCCGGTTCAAATGGGGTATTGTACTTCCCCTATTAATCCCAGGCAGGGAGGAACTGAAAACTCTGCTTGCAAAAAAGATGGATGTTCTCAATTTTCCCTTAAACAAAAAAACCTCGCAATTTTTGCTGGAAACATTTCACACAAATCCTAAATCACTCACCAGAGCTCTAGAAGCCCTTGTTTTGCGTTCAGACAACGATATTTCCCCTCAAAAAATAACAGTCCCCGCTGCCGCCGAGCTCCTTGCAGATCTCGTTAAAGATGAGAAACTAAGCGAATTGACCCTTGATAAGAATCTTAATCACTGTGTCTGAACATTTTGGAATAACAGTTGATGATATCACTGGCAAGTCTCAACAAAGAGATTCTGTTCTTCCCCGTCAAATTGCCATGTTTTTATGCAGGGTTAAGCTCAATCTCCCCTACATGAAAATTGGCGATCTATTTGAAAGAGATAATTCGACGGTCATGTCTAGTTTCAAAAGGATGAAAAAGAAGTCAAGGAAGGACGAACCGAAGTAACCAGCTCTCTTTCAGCGATTAGCCATAAATTTCAGTAATATCCCTTTTCTT